>JAUQYW010000518.1 GCA_030587525.1 Candidatus Sigynarchaeota archaeon
ATAAAAAAACGTTTTATTCTATTTCTCTTCGTCGAAATTGGCCATTTTGGCCCTGAAAGTTTTCGCTAGGGCTTCGTCCTTGTTTTCCTCGGCGATCGAGGCCATGTAACGGAACAGACGATGAGTTTCCACCTTGTCGTGCGCAGCGATCGCTGCGTCTGCTTGGGATTGCAGTTCTTTCAAATCATCGAGGTACTTGAATTTCTTTTCCATGATGATCTTAGCATCGAGATCCCTGCGGATCTGTAAGAGCTCGTCAGCTTCCTTGAGTGCGAGATCCGTGTTCTTGAACGCAAACTTATTTTTCCAGGGCGAGCGATCATGGAAGAACTTCGATACATTGTACATCATCATCGTGATCCCCTTGCTAGGGCCGCTTAATTGGGCTGCCTTGCGGAAATCTTCGAGACTATAATCGTCCCACCCTCCAAATGTTGAGTATAACGGTGCGAAGATGCAAGCGGGAAACACCAAGAGCGCGGCGAGGATGATCAAGATCCCTGGAAGTAGAGCAAGGTACTCGGCGATGTTCCGGCTCCAATCTGCCGACCTGAAACCGGCTAGCGTGGCATCGTACATGATTGGGTAGAGCACGTAGGTCAAAATGGCAAGGAACACGCAAAACAAGCCCGTGGCGATACCCGTCGCGATGACGCCTTGACCGATCCAGTCCTTGATCTTGAGCTTGACAATGCGCTTGTTGATGTACGCCCAACCGATGATCACGAAAATGATTTTGACAGGGATCGGCGCGAAGATGAAGGTGTAAACCGATACACCACCGAAAAATGGCGCAAGCCAGATGAACAAGAGAAACACGCCGAAGCTCATCAAGGTTTCCAGGATGGAAAAACCTTGCCGTTCGAGAATGTGGTGGCCGGTCATGGCCTGGTATTCTATCTTGCCATCCTTCTGCTTTGTTCCGAGCTTCTTGCCCACCTTTGCGATGACCGAGAACGGCATGGAATCGAAGGTGGAGAGCAGCGGCTCGATGCAAGCGGGCGCTATCAGCGGTATCGCCAGCACCCAGTCCGACCCGAGTATCTTGACCGCGGAAAACAAGAGTGGGGGCAACGTGATCAAGATCTGTGGCAAGAAGAAGAAGCTAATGAATGTCATCCATTTCAACGCACTTTTCGTGTAATGAAACGTCAAGTTGGTCTTACCATTGTTATGCGCTTCCGAAAAGGAGATCCCCGTCCAATTCGCCATCGGTCCCGCGATGTTCGCGAGCCCTGCGATGCCTTTTGCAAGGCTCAACAAGCCCACCCACGTGGAATAGCTCGGAAGGAGCAGGATCATGATGTTGAGCCGGAAAAACTCGAAGAACGTACCGAACGTGGGGCCAATCATGGTCTTCAAGCCAAAATCCAATGATTCTTTCACGACCGCCTTCGAGAACCGTGGTCGCATCGCGTCGAGCGCCGTGAAACCTGTTGTTTTCATCACATCGGAGAAAAACTTCGCCCCAAGTGCGAGGGCGAGGAAATCATCCACGTATTGGCCGACGATGTAGCCAATCGATGCACCCATGACGAAGCCGACTCCAGGCACGTTGTTAAAACCGTACCCGAGAAGGAGGGTGAAGACGACCGTCGTGATGTTTTGCACCAGCGTGTCTTGAAGGAAACTGATGAGCTGGATCTTGCCGAATTGTTGATAAGAACGGAGCACATTGCCAAACACGCTCAACATGCCCGGGAATTGCACCGTGGAATAGATGAGCATCATCCAGGCCAAGTGTGCAATCGTCATCTGAGGAAGCCAGTATAGCACGAACATGGCGACCATGGTTACCTGAACAAGACCCGTGATCATCTGGAACCAGATAAAAAAACTGATGTATTCCATTGCCCGCTTGGGATTTTTGATGCGATATTCGGGTAAAAAGCGACCCAGCGCGTCGCCAAGACCTGCATCAAATAACGTGAAGAGCAGTCGGAAATAACCGGTCACGATCGTGGAATAACCAAAGATTTCTGGATAAGGGACGATCGCGGGTAGGAGTGTACT
The DNA here is from genome assembly GCA_030587525.1 of Candidatus Sigynarchaeota archaeon. GTDB lineage: Archaea > Asgardarchaeota > Lokiarchaeia > Sigyniarchaeales > Sigyniarchaeaceae > Sigyniarchaeum > Sigyniarchaeum tengchongense. The sequence goes on from JAUQYW010000518.1 coordinate 2,014, forward strand.
TCCAATAGCGAGCACGATTAAAGCTCCGACGATGAAAAGAATGTAGTTGTAGAAGAAGCCTCCGATGGGACGTGCGAAACCGACCTCGTCCCAGCCTGTTTCTCGTTTTTTCACAATATTCTCGATGACATCTTTCTCATCATGAATAGTGACTTGTTCCGATGCAGCTGCATCCTTTTTCGACTTTTGCCTTCCTAACTTCACGTTTATCATCTTGAAATAGTGGGCATGAATTATGGTGTAAGGTACTGTTTGCTTTTAAAAAAAGATACCGAAGAAAACTGAAAACTGGAATATTATCTGGATTGCTTTGCTTGTTTCGTGAGCTTCAAGAAGCTTGAGTGAGAAAACAAGTATTGCCATAAATGCTCGTGACCGAATATTGACCACCCTCGATCTGAAGGAACCCGACCGCGTTCCCATTTTCGAGGGAACTATCGACAATATCGCCATCGCCAAGGAATTCGGGGGCAAGACGTCCATACAAGGCTTGAGAAAAGCGATGCGGGCGATTTCCCGCATCCCGGGCTGGCGTTCCCTCTATGCCGGATTTATGAAGAGCGGATTCGTGTATAAGATGGGCACGGATCGGCTCTATGCATTCAATAAAAAAGTGGGAATTGACATTGACATGATCAACACGATCCGGAACACGCGGATTCAAATCTTGAACATCAAGCCGCTCGCTGCAGGTCGCGTGGAGCCAGAGATTGGACTCAATTTTTGCTTCAACAACATCAAGGACAATGATTTCGTGGCATGCGGGTTCGGTTGCATGCAGGACGCCGATTACGATTGCCAGCTCGTCGAGCGGATCTTGGCCAAGTCGAAAAAATGAGAATTATTGTTTATAACTGCTTTTTTCCGATGGGTATCTCCTTCCCGTTCCCCTTTCTCTTCACGGGACGGGACTTGTACGCCGGGTTGCTCATATTCGCGGCTTTCCCGTGGTATGATACAAACCAGATCAAGAATACAGTTACGCCCACGGCAGTTCCTACCATTGCCATTAATGAAATGAAATTCATGTCGGGAAGTGGCGGGGCAGGGCCAATCGTCCAGGAAACATCGATGTCATCGAGGTAGACATTCACGCCAGAGCCAGCGGTGAACTCAAGATTCTGCAGCGGGCCCGCGAATTCACTCGTCACCTGAAGCAATTCACTCATCCTTCCATCGGAGACGATCTTGAACGTGGAATTATCCAGCATCGCTATGGTGAAGTGGTTGTTGTCCCCCCACATGAACCATGACGAGTAATTCCACGTACCGTTCACGCGGTTATAGATCCTTCCATATTGCATGTCGAATTTCAGCTGGATGCTGCCATTTCCCACGCCCATAATGCTCACGTTCAAATGCGTCGTGCTATAACTTATATATATCACGCCGAGCTTGAAGGAGATGTTGTACGCGCCCGGCGCCGATGGCGAGTCCACCATGTCATACACGGCGCTGCGGGAACTCGGTTCGACGCGCAGCTGGTTGTTATTCCACCTGCGTTCGACGTACCACCTGGGTCCTTCCCAGCGAGACGAGGCCCAGGTGATGGAACCAGAGTACGACTCGAAATCTTCGTCGGGAATCGCGCTTGGAAGCGGTTCCATGGGGTTGAACCGGATCGAATAATTTTTCGTCCCGTTCCCCAGGCTCGTCGATCGGGCGTAGTAACTGGTGTCGCAACCATGATTGAGACCGCACGAGTAGGTCGTCACATTATCGAGCGACAAGTAATTGAAGACGATCGACCCGGTCTCGTAAAGCACCATCTCGAATGTACCGATCAAATTGCCAGTGCCATCTGCTCGCACTTCTTTCCATTCCACGACGAACCGGTTCGGATTAGAAAGGCTCGCGTGGAAAATACCGCTCGACCCGGACAATACGTACATCTGGCTGAAGAAAGGCATAATCGAGTGGGGTAACGAGGTTGTCGGTATGCTGATCACCGAACCATAATTTATTGAGTCGTAAAGAGCGTATCCTTCTGTCGAGATGCGGAGTTCATCGTTCCCGTCGCCGAAGAGAGAGAAGCCGTTATCGAACGGGAGGTCTCTCACGAAGAGAGAATCGTCAGAAACGCTGTCACGAGTCCCGTTCGTCACGTCGATCCAATGGAACGTCGCGTTCTCGATCATGGTGTAATTGTACACGGTCGAAGCCCGCAACATGGGCGGATCGAAGGTCCTCGTGGTGCGGGTGCTCGCGGGCCATGGAAACGATGATAATGATAGGATGGACACCACGATCCCGATTACGAGTAATATGACATTTTTCCTGGAGTTTGATAGGAGAGTTTGCTTGATCATGCCTTCTTCACTTGTTGTTTCTCTCTTCATTCACTTTTTTTTGCGTCTACATTCCAATGCCGAATAAACGTCGCCCTCCATCTATTGGAAAGAGCACGATCATGGCGACGAGCAAGAGCACGGCCATTATTTTCCGAGATCGAGCCAAGGGCACGGCCAACTCGAACGCGATGTCGCCAGGTTCAGCCTCAGACCGTGTTGCCCGTTTCATTGCAGAACCAAGGCCTAGCATCACAAACACGTAAAAATACTCAGAGATGAAGAACGATACTGCGAAGCCGATTCCCAGGCCCACGAGGGTAGACCACTTGTATGGAAAGACGCTGCGAAATATGAGCCCCCCGTCGAAAAAACTCACGGGAAGCAAGTTGAGCGCGGAAACGTACAATCCAACCCAGCCAGAGAACGCCAGCGGGTGCATAATCACGAGGGTGTCAGGCAATAACACGTCACCAGGAGCATACAAGGACCAAGTGGGAACGGGATACATCATCCGTTGCATCGCATAGACGAGGATATTATAGTTATTCACGTTATCACGGATGAAAACCAGCACGTCTTGCTGCGTCGCGCCAGGGTTTACGGCTTGCATCATGGCTAATCTCAAGTTGATATATTCGGCGGTCGGCACCTGCAACGAGAGAAACTGGCCGATGATGACGAGGACGAGCGATGCGATGATGCCGAGCACGATGCCACCCGCGGCTATGTCGAAGGTTTCGTTTCTCGTGCTCATGTCCCCCTTGATCTTCACGAACGCGCCGAACATGCCGATGGGTGGTGGCCCGGGAATCAAGAAAGGGACCGACGCGGGAATCTCGTGACGATCACTTGCGATCTTGTGCCCCATCTCGTGGCAGAAGATGATGATGACCATGCCTGCCATAAAAAGAACCGTGTTGATGGTGTTTAGCACGGCCGTGTTGTTCGCATAGCCGAAAACGGGATCGACGAGCGTGAAATAAAACAAGGCAGATAAGTACACGGTGATCATAGTGATGGAAAAGAGCACCCCGCTGGCGACGAGCTCGCGTTTCTTCTTGCGCAGGGCCTCCGCCTTCACGTCCATGCGAGGAACGATGATGGCGTGGAACAAGCGTTGCCCGTGAACCACCCCCTTGCCCGTTGCAGCGCTGTGCCGCTCGATCCAGGCCTTGCCAACAGGGGAGAGCTGCAATCCAAACCCGCGAGACCGGAGCTCCTCGTTTGCCTGCTCGAGCGCGGTGGCAGGCCCGGGTACAGCCGCCGGTATTTCGACCACGCACCGTGGTTCGAATGATTCCGTGCTCGTCTCGAACTCGACGATGCGAAAATATTTCTCCAGGATTGCCTTTATCGCAACCTGGATCGGGCTCGGTTCACTCATCGACCCTCATCCTCGAGAACTCGTCAAGAATCGCTATCGCGGGAGAATCCACGTCGACCCAGTACAAGAAATACTGGAACTTGGAGATAAACGGCGATTCCACGAGGGGAGTCTTGAAATAGATGGTCACGGTCTTGTACACGAGGCCCTTCAACACCTTGCTCCCGTACTCGACGTGGGAAAAGTTATCGCGCGGCACGATGCTCACCTTCCCGTCCCCCCATGCGCAGATCATCTTCTTTTGCGTGAACGCGATCTCCGTCTTCTTGAGCATCGAGATCGTGGTTATCTTTATTAATCCTTGGCAGCACCCGCACATCAACAAGAACATCACCGCGAAAATGTCTGCGATGAATGGAGGAATGAAGGAAGTGGGTGATATATGCATCGCGACAAGGATTACCAGGATTGCCACGCATGAGGCAATGAAGGCGATGAAGCCTGGAGAAAAGACAACGTTTTTCAAGTGCCCCGGCTTGTACACGTGGATGATCCTCTCGCCGGGCTCCAGGTAAAGCTGGTACATCGCGGCCGGGTACCGCGTGGGCGTCGTGTCCGCGGCCATCAGGTCGATGTCGTGGCGGGCCGTGGCGGACGCAGGGGCACTTGCCTCCATCACGATACCGCTGCCTGTGGTGACCTTCTTACGAGGTGGCAAGGGACGTTCCTCGGGGCTTGACACGCGACCCTCGAGGATGTCGACGAGGCGCTGCTTGAACGGGTCGGCTTCGAGCATCGCCTGGTTCACCTCGTCCGGCGTGAACCAGTTACCGCTCGATTGCATCCACGCGATGTAATGGTTCAAGAAATCATGGAGTAATCCAAACGTGTCCTCGAGCGGGCCGATGACCTTCTTGAAGGACTTATCATCGGTGTTGTAAAGCTCCAGGACATTGATCTCGTAGGTCTCGATAATTCCCGCGCTCTTCGTCGCGCACGCGATGCGCCAGCACAAGCCCGGGGTGAATGGAACCGTCTCTTGCTTCCAAGGCGCGGTGATCGTGATGCCCTTGCTATCTACCCACGCGAGCTGTTGCGACGCGAGGAGTATCGCGCCAAGCCGCCTGTGCTCCTTGACATTGACCACGATCGCCATCACGATGATTAAAAGACCGACGCCCAGCGCGTAACCCATTATGAGGCCAATAAGGTACGACGGGAGGCTGAGAGACCATACAACGAAGCCGAGCATGATGGCCGTTCCTATCCATACCCCAACCGGCGTGGCTATGGTGATCTTCCTCTGTTTTGCCTTGATGGCCTCCATGTCCTTCGCGGAGATCTTGAACTTCGAGGCGGGGTCGACCGGGACTGGTCGGTTCATCTTCTTGTATTGCAATACTTGCTGCGTGGCGAGGGGCTGGTATCCGAAAACCAGTGACTCGATCAAGTTCTTGGCCCACGATAACTCTTCAAGATCGGTGAACGCGAGCTCGTACTTGAACATGGTTCTGAAAATTCGCGGCAACGATAGTGGCTCTTGAGTCTTGACCATTATCCGGATGACGCAAGGCCTTCCCTTGTTCACGAGGCTGCCCATCGCCTTCATCGAATAGTCGATGCCAGTTATGTCTGTGTAGGGAAAGCGCGTGAGCATATTAGAACCTGCAACGTTCTTTCGCTTGCTACGCACGGCCATATATATTGCCGTTTCCGTGAACGCGATGACGATGAACGAGTAATATTCGTATAGCTTGTTTCGCAGCAGCACGGCAGCAATCACCGAGCTGGAAAGGGTGAGGATTATGACCCAGCTAAGGTTCTGGATCATGTTTTCCATGAGGTCGAATGACCCCATCGAGAGAAACAAGGAAATGAACACGAACGGGAGCATGATAGACACCAGCGGAATCATGACCAGCATCATGATGATGTCGACGATCGCAAAACCGCCCCGGGCGCCGTAATGCAAGTACTTGATCGTCTCGCCCGCGGGTATCTTGATATTCACTCGATGCAGCAATGCACGTTGCAGTATCTCGTTCATGAGCTATCGCCTACCTGTCGTCCTCCAGGAAAATCGCGTGCTGGATATGCTGATCTGACCCGGCCAATGCTCTTAAAGGATTACGGTAGAATAGTGAGAGGTGAGTGAAGGTACGGCTTGCCTAAGCATAAATCAACAAGCGTCAACAAGCTTCAATAAGCCTGGAAGCGAAAAAGAGTATTGCCATGAACGCTCGTGACCGCGTGTTAACCACGCTCGATCTGAAGGAGCCCGACCACGTTCCCATTTTCGAGGGAACCATCGACAACATCGCCATCGCGAAGGAATTCGGCGGCAAGACGTCGATACAAGGCTTAAGAAAAACGATGCGGGCGATTTCCCGCGTCCCGGGCTGGCGCGCAATCTATTCCGGTTTCATGAAAAGCGGATTCGTATACAAGCTAGGCACGGATCGGCTCTATGCCTTTAACAAGAAGGTCGGTATCGACATGGTGCTGGCCATGTCGAGCATGATGCTCACAAAATGCAAATTCCCGACCTGGAACTCTTTTGTCGATGAATTCGGGCGCATGCAGCGCATCGAGCTGTATAACGGCACTGATCAGTTTGTATATGTTGATGGCTTTTTCAAGTCCCGCGAGGAGTATGAAGCATGGGGCCCTGTTGACCCGAACCACCCTGCACGCGAGCAAATCATCAAGCATTCCTTCAAGATGGGTGACAAGCACGATCTCCTCGTTGCGGTCTTTCTCGTGGGCGTTGTCGAGCCCACCTGGGAATCATTCGGCTTCGAAACCTTCTCGCATCTGCTATACAAGGAGAACTCGTTCATGCGAAAGGTGTTCGAGGATCGCGGCAAATTCAGCCTCGACCTCGCCAATGTGGCTATGGACCTCGGCGCTGAAGTCCTATTCATGCACGATGACCTCGGGTACAAGGGGCGCCCGTTTTTCTCGCCGCGCATGATGGAGGAACTTGTTTACCCTTACTACCAGCGGGTCGTCGAAGCGGCGCACAAGCGCGGCGTCAAGGTGCTCCTTCATTCTTGCGGCAATATCATGGACCTCGTCCCTACCCTCGTGAAGATCGGGTTCGATGGCCTCAATCCAATCGAGCCGACCGCGGGCATGGACATCTTCGAGATGAAACGAAAGTATGGGGACCGAATCACGCTCATCGGAAATGTTTCGCCCCAGGATCTTGCTACCGGAACTGCGGATTATATCGCGGCCTACACGAGGCGGCTGCTCCGCGAGGTTGCACCTGGTGGCGGGTACATCCTCGCGAGCGGGCACTCGATCAACCCGTACGTCAAGAAGGAGAATTACCTCGCAATGCTGGGCGTTGTTAAGCAGTATGGAACCTACCCCATCCACGATATTCCATCATAAGTGATCCACGTGCCCCAGCGTCCGAATATTCTTTTCATTATGAGCGATGACCACGCCTTCCACGCGATCTCGTGTTACACGCGGCCCGGCAGCCAGCGGCAGCAGATAAACTCGACGCCGAACCTCGATCGCATTGGCGACGAAGGCATGCGCTTCGAGAACTGCTTCTGCACGAATTCGATATGCACCCCGAGTCGTGCCGTGATCCTCACGGGGAAGTACAACCACCACCCGCTCAACGGCGTGATGACTTTTTTGCCAATGGATAACACGCTCCCGACCGTGGCCAAGGACTTGCAAGCGGCAGGATATCAGACCGCAATCTTTGGCAAATGGCATCTGGGACTTGGCCCTGATCATTGCCCGACCGGCTTCGACGATTGGAAGGTCCTCCCCGGTCAAGGCGATTACTTCGATCCTGTGTTCCTCTTGAAGGACCCGGTAGTCCCTGGCGGGAAACCCGTGAAGGAAACCGGCTACGCCACGGATCTCATCACGGATTTCACGATCGACTGGCTGAAACATCGTGACCAGCAGAAGCCCTTCTTTCTAATGTGCCATCACAAGGCACCGCACCGGCCATGGCTCGCCGACAAGAAGCATGCCAAGATGTTCAAGGACATGGATCTTCCACTTCCCGCGTCGTTCAACGACGATTACTCGTCATCACAAGCGAAAAAGAATGCACGGATGCGCATCGAGCGGGATTTCGATTCCGGAGACGTCAAGGTGATTCCACCAATCGGAACTGGTGTCAACGAGCGCCTTGCCGTCCCCGATCCCGCAAAGCTCAGTTCTTACGAGCTCGAGACATACGATCCCATCACGGAGGAGCCGACCGGGGAAATTATTCGGTTTTCCTCGTTGCAAGAACGCAAGATCTGGCTATATCAGCGATACTTGAAGGATTACTTGCGTGTGGTAGCCGCGATCGACGATAACGTCGGGCGCTTGCTGGTTTGCCTCGAGAAGCAAGGAATCCTAGACAAGACGCTCATTATCTACACGAGTGACCAAGGCTTCTTCCTCGGTGACCATGGCTGGTATGATAAACGATTCATGCTAGAAGAATCGCTTCGCATGCCCTTCCTGGTTCGCTATCCTCCCGAAATCAAGCCCGGGATCGTGAACCATGACCTGGTCCTCAACGTTGATTTCGCCGAGACATGGCTCGATTTCGCGGGCGAGTCGATTCCACCCGAGATGCAAGGCCGGAGCATCCGACCTATCCTGCAAGGAAAGACGCCGTCAGATTGGCGCACGTCCATGTATTACCGGTACTGGATGGACGGCGACGGCGCCCACGACACGACCGCGCACTATGGCATCCGCACGGTCGGGCAGAACCGGTCCGAAATGAAACTCATCTTCTACTATGCCGACGGCATGGGCATCGCCGATTGCAACCAATGGCGGCCCAACAAGAGCAAGGGCGAGGTGGCGGTGCCTCATCCACGAGAATGGGAATGCTTCGACTTGCAGAAGGACCCGTTCGAGCTCAAGAACGTGTACAAGGACCCGAAGTACCAGCGTACCATCAATGCGCTGAAAAAAGAGCTGAGAAGCTTGCAACTCCAGCTCGGTGATAAGCCATACAAGGACGAGCTTGATTCAAAATAACGACATCAGCACCCCTAGGGCCACCACTGTCACGACGAATGCAATGAGTAGTCTGCGATGCGTTCCCCACATGAGCGTAAGGCCTGCCCAGCCTAACCATGCCCAGCGCTTGATGAACGCTGACTTGTCCGGGTTCAGAATGAGCTTCCCTTTCTCCGGCCGGGGCATGGGCTTCGCGGGGTCATAATATACCATCGTTTTTCCTTCCTTCAGCGCTTTCATGACCCCTTCGACGCTACGTTCGTTACTGAGCACTGCCGTGTACATGCGATGATGCTTCGCCGGGTCGTGCACGTCAGTACCCGCACCCGCGAACATGATCTTGCGATCCCGCTGTTGCTGGATGAACTCGAGGGCTTCCTCGTCGATGAAACCAAACCCGTTGTACACCTCCCATCCATCGATGCCCTGGTCGGCCAACCATTGTCTTGGAAATTTCTTGAGCACGTCGTAGAAATACCAGCTCTTGTGATTGAACTGCACCACGCCTCCTTCACGATGCGCGTGGTCAATCACTTTTTGAAGGGTCTTCCTCGTCGTCCACACGAGATTCGGCGAAGGAAATGGTGTTCGGACCCCGATGAGGTTCAAGTGGATGTTCAACGACGTGTACTCGGTTCCCGGGATCACGACAAACCATGGCGCGATCTCCGCAGCTGCTTCTTGACAAGCAAGGACTCCTTTCGTGGTGTTATGGTCGCTAACGACGACGCCGTCGTACCCGTTCGCGATTTCCCACTGGATCAACTGCCGGGGAGTTAATAGGCCATCGGATGCCATGGTGTGGGCGTGCATGTCAATCAAAAAAGCGTCAGCGGGAACCCAGTCTGGTCGAGATCGTGGATAGTTCACATCCTCGGAGTTATAACCGTCATGATACTTGAAGTTCACCAGCACGGCGAATAAATATGAAAAAAATAGGTATACAAAGAGTCCGAGGCAAAAAAATGCCAACCAGCTGAAATTCATAGCGATGCTCCCCCATTACTTGCATTTACTTAGTCCGGGAAAATCGTGAAAAACAACGGTTCGGTCACCACGCGCTCGATCGCGATTGCGTCGTCATCCTGGAAGAATTGGATTTCCAGCTTGCACAGGTGCGGGTAGTTTTTCGCCCGGGGTGGTTTCCACGTTATTGATTCGGGTTTTTTCTCCTTTCCTATCGCTATTTTAACGGTTTTAATGACCCTGTATTCTATTCCGTCGACAATCTCCATGAGCTTGGCCTTACAACTCCCGAGGTTGATGTCCATGCGCGTTTCCATCTCGATCTTGACTTGATCAACGTGTGCCGTGATTTCGTGAACCCGATCGAGATTTTTCAGTTTTCCGTAAAAATACACGTCGACTTTATTTCCTGGTGAAGCGTCCACGGGCAAAACTTGGCGCACGAGATTCTTGATCTTGTTGAAATCGGCGATCTCGACGAGAAAGTCTACCACTATGACGTTCGACCGGATCGCGTTGAGTGGCACCTGGACATTCTCGAGTTCAAGGTGCTGGATCTCGTTACCTTTGAGCTTGATCTTTCTTTCAGCAAGCACGTGGCTTACTTCGCCAATGTCGATTGCCATCGCTGACACGTGGCAAGCTACTTCTTGTTTGCTGTCATTCATGATGTCAAAGATCAAGGTTGCCTTGTCAAGTCCTTCCATGGTATCCAACTTCGCGTGGGAGATGACGAAGGTGGGTCCCCGGGCAATGATGGAGACGATCTTCTTCTGTTCCTTGATGGTCATACCCGAGCTATCCTTGATCTTGAGAAACATGTTCTCGCTGGGAACCGGCGTGAGGCCTTGGAATGGCACGCGGAAGGGTGCAAGGGCCCGGTTCGATCCCTCGCTAGCCACGGTAAAATCTGCCGTGACTTTTGTGCCCTGGCAACTCGCTTCGATGCTGATCGCAACTGGATTCACAATGCTCTTCAAGTCTAGCTCTAAATCGAACGCGACATCCATCCCCGGATAAATGGTGCTAGATAAGAGGTCGATTTTTTTCCATGAGATCTGAGAGCTCGTTGTGAACCTGGCGAGCTCGAAATCGCTGTAGATTGCCTGACCGACCAGCGTGTTGCCCTTGTAAACCTGGAGTACGACGTGGAACGGGGCGGTGGGTTTCCAGCCCTTGAATTGTTTCGCTTGGTCTATCGTCAACGTAAACGTGGACGTTTCCCCGGAAAGCCGGTACCTGTCATTCAAGACGACCATGAATTCCCGCCGTGCATTCACGAGAAAAGCCAGCATCTTTAAGGGTTCATCGTCGTCAATGATGCCCTTTTTTTTCATAGTATATTGGACAACGATTTTTTCCCCGGGCGCGACCAGCTTTGGCGATTGCAATCGCGTCGTGATTTCTAGCTTTTTACTCGCGGCACCGAGCTGTTCTATGAATGGAACCGCAAGAGGTTTTTGTATCGTGGCTGGTTGCTTGGCTGCATCTTGCGAAAGCAGCGTCGCCATCCGTTCCTGGTCAGTCTTGATCCCTTGCGCTGCTGGTGATGATGCCGCGGAATTCGCAGGCGGTGCAGGGCTCGTAGTTGTCACCTTGGCACGTTGCGCCGGCTTCTTTTCCACGGGAACTTGCACCTTGGGAGTGTGACTTTCGACCTTTTTCACAACCGGGGCATTATTGGCCTGTTTAGGCTTGGGAGAAGTTACTGGGGGTTGTTTAACTTCCGCCGTGACGTTCTTGGAAAAGTCGAGAGTTCGCACGAGCCCGTACTTGTCCTCGGCCACGGTGGCTGGAGGCGCGGAAGCCGGGCTCTTTTGCTTCGGCCAGAAATCGCCTTTTTTCTCGCCCGGTCTTGCCACGGAGGGTGGTACCTTGTCTTCCGGGATATCGAGCGTGATATCCTCGATTTCATGGCGGGCAATGACTTTTTCATTAAGAAGCACCGCGAGGCGCAGCACGATTTCCCGCTCCTTCCATGCTGCTTGTGGAACGAGCTTGAAAGAATAATTCTCCTGGTCCTTGACCTTGATGCTGCGTGTTTCTTCGTGCAAGATCGTTTTCAAGTCGCCGGAAAGCACCTGGAATTTCAAATCGAGAATAATGTAGGCATCTGGGATGTTATTTCCCGTCGTGGCGATCTTATACTTCACTTCGAGCTTCTCCGCTGCCTCGACCTTCTTTCGCTTGAACTCCGACGTGATAGCATACTTCGGCAACAATTCTATCCTGAACGAGTTGGAATAGGTGGAAAAGTCCTTGTGTTCCTTGATGACAAACTTGAGCCGGCACTGCTTGTTTCCCACGAACAAGTCTTGGCTCGGCGAAAGCGGGAAATCCTTGTTCGTTAATATCATTGCGGTGTTTGAAATGACCCGGAGCCGCTTGAAACTCGTCGCGAGCACGATCTCCGATTTTTTCTGGGTTTCTATGAGCTGCTGGATGGCGAGGATTTCGACACGCCGGGGTGGCCCGCTTGCAGACGCGATGAACTTCAGCTTGTAAGGAATGGGGCCGGTGGTCTTTATTTGCGATTCGGAAACTTCCACGCCGAGCCCGGTAATGGCTGTATTCATTTCTGGTGTCGGGGTGACCGTGCTTGGCTCTTCCGTGGGTGTCGTGGCTCTTGTTGAAGACGCCACGCCCCATTCATCCACGAGCGGGTCACTGATCAATATCGGGTCGCCGGTGCAATAGGTGGTCTGAAACGTCTTGAACGGGGGCAAGTATTGCCCGGGATCTCCCCCGTTTCGTTCGTAGAGATACAGCAAATAATCTGCAAGAGCAACCGGTGCCCTTACCTTTTCATTGCCTTCGATGGACAAGTGAAGAGGGGCGACAATTTCCTCCAGGCCAAGCTCCGAGATCTCTTGTTTCAAGAAAAAGAGCATGCTGGCTGCTGCTTGAAACAACTTGCCGTTCTGTTTTCCCGTTTGAGGGTCCTCGTTGTAGGTCATCCCGAACTCTGTGGGAAGCAAGGTATCGGGCGTGAATTTTCCATGTAACCCGAACAGCACAGCTTTTTCCCGGTTTGCTATCAAGACAGAGGACATAACGGATGGAATACCCTCGCCTTTTTCAATGAGACGCTTCGCTTTCAAGCACAATGCTTCGATCAAGGCAACGATAGCAAGTCGTCGGGAGAGGGATAATTGCGTGTCGAATACGCGCAGCTCGATAGTACCGTATGCCGTGAACGGGTTCATATCCACGAACCGGTCATCTGGAGGCTTCCGGCGCACGATCTCGCAAAAAGCTTCGTGGTCCAAGGTTTCCAACGGCGGGATGTAGGTTTCCTTGTCGACTGGACCCATTTGTGCCTTGTTATGGAAGAGTCGAAGGCTGCGCGTGCAATCCTTCCCGAGAATTTGAAGCCCGGCTGCATCTTCGGTTAGCTTCACCGTGCCTGTGGGTTTCTTGTTGAGCAACGGCGAGTTTACCGTGAGTGCGATGAGTTGGGGAATGAAATTCCTGATCAACAAGTAAACGGCGAGCTTCAAAGCCGGATCGTCGATGCCGATATGGTAGTGTTCGCCGTACGTGACCCCGCTCAAGTATTCTTTTTCGATGGGATTCAAGCCTAGTGGCAATACCCAGTATCCTGCCGGCAATGATCGTGCAAGAGCCGTGTTCAAGAGCACGTTCAACCACGCGAATTCCAGCATGCCCGTGGCTGGTGGCGTCACGAGTTCCATAATCCACGTGACTTGGCTGATGTTCGGATCGGGGCCAATCGCGTTGATATGGAACACGCGTCCGAGCGTTTTGTATTCAATCTCGATGTACGGCAGCTGGCGGCCTTGCTTTTCCTTCGTGACCTTCCGCACGCCAATTATTCGTTGCCGTATCTCGACCGGGAGGAATTCCATGCATCGTTTAAATACCACTTCAATGGTATCGAAGATAGCATTCCATATCCTTATCAGTTCTTCGCCCCGCAAAATCTCGCCGTTCCCGTTCACGATCTGTAGCTCGATTTCGCTGCCAATCGGCACGGGAAGCTCTGTCGCGGGAATGTTCATAGAGATGAACGTCTCTTTCAATTTATCGATCTTTCGAGCCGATCCAACAACTATTTTCCTTGTTCCTTGAGATCTATGCACATCGATATCTCTTAAAATTATCATGAACGCTGATTTTCGGACGACGATTCCGTTCTATTTAGTCAATTCATCGCTCGTATGTGAAGGCATTGCAGCACGTTTTTGCATCTCGTCCTTGCTATCTTTAATTGCGCCTTGAAGATGCTGCTTTAAAGACTCGATGCCCAATCTCCACTCTCGTGACTCTATATCAAGGCTGAAATATTCATGAAGTTTATCATCGAGAAAAATAATTGCTCGATTGGCTATATCAATCATTTGCATTAATTCATCGCTCGTTAACTCGCTATATCGCTTGTTTTTCGATTCTTCAAGAGGATCAAACATTCCATACACAGTCGTGGTTAGATCCTTCAGGTCAGGATGGGATTTGATTTCAATAGGCATTATCATCTCCACTAAGGGAAACTAATTAATAAATCTAAAAGGTTCGACATTATTTCTACCTTCACGTTTAACCCGTCCATCGAACTCGCGTGACCTCGGGGACTATCATGTACCCCGTAGATTTGATGACGTGCCATGCCAGCAATCGGGCATGGTTTCTTGGAAATTGACCGAAAAGGCAAAAAGGAGGCAAGCGGATGGCATCACGTGAACCTCCCATGATTCAAGCGATGTCAACCGGCCTCCAAGAAGATTCTTCTTCCATGGCGTTTTGACCAATTTTTTACCGAGTAGTTGCGACTGTTGATTTTTCAAAAAACAATTAAAGGTGCAAATTGATGGTCACTTAGTGAAAATGTTTTTTTATGGCCGCGCATCGAGATCTATTCTATTCAAATGACGAGGCGGATCGAACCATGGGAACGGTAATCATCGAATACGAGGGGCGGGTGCTCGCCACGGTGGACGAGCGAATCGAAAAATTGGATATATCTCAAAAACCAGGCATCACGAGCACCTCGCGCATCACGGGAATCGACCGTCTCGTGAAGTTGAAAAAATTGGATCTGAAAAACAACCAGATCCAGTAGATCGGGGGTCATCGGTTTCGTTGCGCGAGCCCCCATCGTGGCGACCGTGGCTGGCTTCTTGATCGTCTTAGTCATTCTCTGGGTCTCGTTCGGTACACTCATGAGGAAAAATGCGTAAATACTTGAGTTCATAAGTTATTGAGATCTACTTTTTTTCACGACGTAACGGCCAATTATACGATGTTATTAGGCCAATTATACGATGTTATTAGAGCATTAAAATCCTAAGTTGGTGACTACACTAGCGATGATTTATCCGTAGGACTTAAAGAGTCTCGTGGTTTGGTTGGAGCCTACGGCTCGGCACGAGTGCTACCCCGTGCTATCGTGAATGCGATGTCGTGGAAGAACCGTGTCACCGAACACGTCCCGTGCTAGTCTGTGTAGTCTGTGCAGTATCAATTGAAGCTCACGACTCTCGCCTCTCCTGCATCGCTTGCATCTCTTACCGCTCTTGAAGAATTGAAGAAAACATTTTGCGAGCTGGAATCAATTCCCCCATACATAACGCGCAAATAATAAATAATATCGTAAGGCACCTGGGCTTTCGTCACTTCGAAACTTTCAGCCAGCCGAATGAGCAACTTGATTAAGTTTCTCGCGTCATTCAAAATACCGAAGAGGTAGAAAACACATGATTGAAAAAGAATTCCAGCTAGATCCAAAAATCGTCCAAGAGGCGCTCAAGGCAGTTCCGAGGTTCATGCAAGAGGTCGAAACGGCCACGATCAAGCCCATTCAAAATGCTTTTGTCGAGTGGTTCCAGTCCAACAGCCCGCCGCTCGAAAAGCTGGCATCGTTCAAGGCGGTGGAACAAGCATTCGTATCGATTGTCACCGCGCAGATCAAATCCAAGGAACAGTTGCGAGAATTAATGAAGACCGGTGCTGGCCCCAAAACTGACATGGAGAAGCAATTCACGGAGTACTGGCAATTGTTCGAGGAGATGGTGCTTACCAAGTGCAAGATTCTCGCCTGGGAAGCCGCGGGGAAGGGGCGGCCCGACGCGTACGCCAAGCTCCTCAGCGACAAGCTAGCCTTGGTAGCGATAATGGATGAAATTAGCGATCCTGGCAGGCTGTCTAGTATTGTTGCCGATGAAATCCTCAAACTCTTCAACGAACTCAAGAAATTGGCACCAAAGAAATAGAACGATGTAACACGAGTGATCACTCATATTCTTTTGTTTTAATATCCATTTCAATGCGTGGATCATCCAGAATTTAAAGTGGAAAGTATGCTAGCTCTGGCCTCCCGATCATACTTTTCACTTTTTCTGGGACTTGATCTTGGCGGCGATGGTGAATTTCTGCGCCAAGATATCATAGAACCGCCAGAGCTCCTTGAAATTGGTGGCCCGGAAATATTCACCCCGTCCCAGGTCAGCGATGCGGTGCATGACGACATCATCTGCTTCGCCGATGCCAATCGCGTAGAGCACGACATCATCCTTGATCAAGTATTGCTTGACCACGGGGATTGGATTCACGGGAATGCTTTTTTCCTCGTCGCCCTTATTGGGATTGCCGTCGCTAAGGACGACAACCATGGTCGGGTTCTGCTTGCTCGTGCGGGGATTCTTGGGGAAATACTTGATTTGGTCCCCAGCAATCTTGAGGGCAACACTCATGGCCGTTAGCCCCGTGGCTTTTTTACACTTCTCGATCACGTAAAAGGCTACAGTGTTCAAGTTAAGCTCCCGCATCTCGCCCGTGCATTCGATCACCGGTGACATGCTCCCCTTCTTGTCTTGAACCTGGAGTAATTCGACATCATCACCGAACGTGATGAGCTGGACATTTTCCCCCCAGCCACGGCCGATCTTCAACGATAGATAGAGCAACGTGGCCATCGCTGCGCTGGCAATCCTTGACACGCGGTCGCCCTCGCGGAACTGGTCGAGGAACCGCTGCAAATCCTTGGTTTCCGTGAAGCCACGCCGCAGGCCCTCGATGGCCCCATCGATCTCGTGGACTTCCATATCTTCCTTGAGCATAGAACCAGAAACGTCGATGAGCAAGATGGCGTTGAAACTCATATCCACGGCGGGGATGATCTCGAACGTGATTTCTTGACCCGCGGGATCGATGATAGCGGTCTCGCCCGGATCGATCGGGGGCTTGGTCTGGATGACCTTGAGCTTCAAGTGGCCGATCTCGGCATCCCGCCAGTTGATTTCCAGGTTGCGGAAAATGGGTCGATTCTTGAGCAGCTCCGACATCTCAGAGGCGTGGTCCGCGACCCATACAACAGCTTTTTCCGTGGCCTGGGATGACATCGGCTCCACGCCTATTTGAACTTCTGTTATGCCACCTTTTGGTTCATTCTTTTTCACGTCGACGGAGTCCCCGTTGGCCATGTTTGCAGAGTCGAGGGTCATGCTGTCGATCATGATGTATCCCGCTGCGCAATCATCCTTCCCAACAACTTGTGCTGCGCCCCAGTCATCGTACTCGTTGACGAACACGACGACGTCCAGGTCATCGGCGCGCAAGGACTTCATGTCCTGCGGGTTCATGAATGCACGGCCACTTGCTTCCCCGGCTTCGATGATTTCGAGTTTGATACCGGTCACCTTGTCGAGCTTGAGCTAAGATGCTTCTCGAGTTCCAAGGACAAAAATCTGCCCGTGGAACATATCACTTGTTTGACGAAATAGAATCGCAATTTTATTATAAATGAATGAAAATTCATTATATATGGACGTAAAATTCATTTTGCCACGTATTACCTGGCTGCAAGGGGAGACCTTGTATGGGAAAGTGGTAATTCCATCGAAGGAGGAGACCGTGGAACTATGCTTGTATCTATACATGAACGTCGTCACGCACACTAACGTTGAATTCGTGGCCACAACAGACGGGAGCCCGATTGCGACTCCCTATAATACTCAAACAGTGAGTTCCGTGGATGTTAACCGCACCCAAATCATTCCCTTGTTTTGCGTAAAAACAACCCCACTTCTCGTAAACACAACTTCTAAGGAAAAGGAATATGCTTTTTCCCTTCCAATTCCGAATTATTTTCCTCCCTCCATGTTCCATGCGCCAGCGGTAATCCAGTTTCTCCAAAAATCCATCAATATCGAACATCGACTTATTGCCTACCTGGGAAGGAGTGGGAAAATGGAACCGCTGTCCCTTGATATCCTTGGCCAATTACCACCACCAAAGTCCGTATCGTACGAAATCAATACCGAACGGACGCATATCCAAGTAAATCTACCAGTGAATTCGACGGGAATAAATAGCTCAATTGAAGGGGAAGTGAAAGTGATAAAGCAGATCAAGCAATCCAATATCAAAGCGGCATTTGGCTTTTCAATAACTGACGATAATCCTACCAGCCCTCAACCTCGCCCCAACTCCATGGTCTTGATATCAAAGGATTTTGAAATAAAAAAGCCCGTAGTAGGTAAAACTTACAAGATAAGTATCAAATTCCATGATTATCAAAGGCTTTTCACGATGTTAATTCCTAAGCTTTTGAAATGTGAAGGCGGCATTAAACTCTGGGTAGGAGGTGGATTGCTCACGCCTCACGAGTATGTGTTCGTTCCAATTTCAACAGGGGTCGGATCTATTAATGAATTGATGAATTTACTCCCGGGATATGCTTCCATCATCGATTTAAAGCCATTGAAATCCACGTTACAACTGGATTCCAGTGTAAAACCGGTTTCGACACCTCCTGTTATTATGGATCAAGGAATGCTGACTGAATTTAACGAGAAGATTTTTAAGAAGCAGACGGGACATTATCTTAGTTATAAACATGATGCAACGATAGAATTTAGCTGATATGCTATAATCTTATTTCTCTTCCACAAAAAAGTTCAAGAGGATAACCATGAGTCAATCACTCAAGAATATATTTTCCAGTTTGGTAAACCAAGGCCAAGGCTTCATTTTATACACGGGAGCTGGGATCTCAATCCCGCCGCCCACATGCGCGCCATCGTGGTGGACATTGACCGAGGAAATCTTGACCGCGTTTTTTGAAAAGATCCCCGATGACTGGGGGATGCCGAAGGACCTAATCATACACGATCCCGATATCCAGCCGGAACTGATCTTCGAGAATTTCGCGAACATCTTCGACGAGCGGCTGTACAAGATTTTCAAGGCATTGAACGTCGGGGAGCCGAATGCGAATCATGTCTTGATCGCGAAGCTCGCGAAAACTGGCGTGCTGAAGGCTTGCTTCACGACGAATTTCGATGTGTACATCGAGCGGGCCCTTGCCTCCGAGAAGGTCGGGTTCGACCTCTGTGTGACGAACGATGAATACGACGAGCATTTTTCCAAGATCAAGGCCAAGGGCACGCCGGAGCGCTTCTTGCTCTGCAAGATCCACGGCACGATCGACCGTCCTGACACCATCGTCAGCGTCGCGTCCGCTTACAAGTCCACTAAGGGGTTTTCACCGTCCAAGTCGCAAGTCCTCGATTTCTTGCTGAAGCGGTATCCTGCTGTCGTTCTCGGTTATTCCGGGTGGGACTTCGAGCATGCCAATTACCGGCATTTCTGGGACACCACGGGCCCTTCCGTGCGCGGGATCTACTGGAACAAGCGACCTGGCGAGCAGGGCGGGCCAAGGCTAGCGGAAATCCTTGAGACGTGCAAGGACCGACTGGTATTTAGCGAGGATGAGCTACCGAACGGGTTGTATGATGCGGCGAAGGCAATACCCCAGCTTGGAACGCAGCTGTTCAACGTCATTCTCCCCGGTCCTGGCAGCGAAAAGGTCTGGGAATCCGTCAAGGCAGAACGCGCGAAATACATGGCGCGCTGGGCACGGGACATACCGGAAGGCGAAACCCTGGCGGCGGTGATCACCGAAGGAAACCATTTTTCCCAGCGATTCAAGGATAGCCAAAAGAAAATGATGAAGTTTGCCAAGGTGCTCATTGCCGAGCTGCCACCCGGAGAGGATGCACGGTACCAGAAGGAACGGGATGCCTTGTGGGACAAGGTCAACAAGATGGAGCTTTCGACCGACGAATACCAGGTCCGCATCGACAAGCTCAACATCGACATGCAGCTTGCCCACGTTGAACCCGGATTCAGGGAACAATTACGGAACTTGCTCGACCGGAACGCCTACCCGGGCATCACCAATGACGTGACCAAGCGCATTCAATTTCTTTCCAAGATGATAAGCGTCCTGGAACGGTTCAACATCGAGCAAGCGGGGAAAATCGTCGTCGAGATTATGAACAGGGACGCGGAGGCGATGAAGCTGGGTGGTAGCGCCAAGTGCGAGGCAGAAATGTGCCTGAACTCGGTATATCAAGCCCTCGTCAAGCCCGACGACACGCGCTGGAAAGCGTTCTACGATCGCGCCGTTACAGCGAAAGATCAATTCTTGGCCGGAACAATTACCCACGAGGCGTTTCAAGCCGAGATACAGAAAGTCCTGGAGTCCGGAAAGATGGACCAGTTCGGATTTACCGTGCCGACAGAAAAGCTGCTCCGCAAGCTCATCGACAGCACCGCCGTGGCGCCGAACCTGGAGGATTTCACGGAGCGGGTCGAGGCACTATACCTGGCAGCACAGCTCGGCGTCGGCTGGGTGGCGAGCTTCCTCATCAAGATCCCGGAATACACCACGCTCCAAACATCGATCACCAACCCGGCACTATTGAATCCAAAAAAAGTCGACATGGGTGCATTCCAAACAGAAATGAACGATCTCGTCGCCCAGCTCACCGCGGGAAAGCTCAGCAGCGACGAGTACCAGAAAAAAATGGCCGAGGTGACGAAGCGCATGCAAGAGGCGTATATGACGCCGGCGATTCCCCAAGGCCCCGTCACCGTTTCGCAAGCCATTCTCGAAGCGTTCGATGCGAAGGTGCGCGACTTCTTTGGTCCCGCGTTCAAGCGCGAGAACGACTTCACGGGCAGCGTCATCTCGGAGGCCGAGATCATGCTCGAGATGCTCGTGATAACTTGCTGGGTGACCATGACGCGGTTTCTTGAATCGAACGCGGGTACCCAATACCAAAAGGAGAACTACACAGGCCGCTTGCCCCGGGTCAACGGCAACAAATCGATCGTGGCATATCTCAAGGCGAAATCTTCCCCGTGGATAGCACGGGCACTGGAAATCTTGCCGAAGCGATTTGCCCAGCGCCTGTGCGGGTTGCTCGTGCAATTTGCAGAGATGGCTGGAGATTTCGATCTGTGCAAGCAGGCCACCATGCGAAGCCTGGCATTTTCGGAAGGGCGGGTCGTCGAAATAACACCTATGGAAATACCGCTATCCTTTGCCCAATGGTTGGAGGATACAGGTGACAAGGCCGAGGCGCTCAAATATTACCAGATCGCGCTGCAGGGCCTGCGCAGTGCCATTCCTTCCGGCTACGGCGACGTGATCGTGTATCGCACCGCGATGCTCTTGTCGAATCTAGGGAACAAGGAGGAAGCGCTTCGCGTCATAGGCAAGTTTCACGCCGCCTTCCGCGGTCCAAATTACCCGATTGCTTTGCCCGCGCGGGATAGGGGATTGGAACTCGCCGAAACGCTGGCAAAAAATCTCGGATATTCCGGCGCAAAAGCCGCCGTCGAAGCGCTCCTCAAGTAACTTCCCTTTTTTCCCCGGTTTTTTAATGATCTCGTTCATTCAACGATCGTGATCCGACGAACACAGTAATTGAAAAATGAATAAAGGTGCTTCAAATCTATGGGCGAGCAAAAAAATGCGAACGAAGCGCTGAGCGAGAAACTCGGCAAGATCCGGCGCGATGTTGAACCGCCCTATTTGGCAAAACTCGTCGGCGATGAGGTCATCGTGTTCGATCATAACCACGGATCGTCGCTTTATGCAAAGGGTTTTTATGGCAAGCCGATCGGCATCAAGAAACCGGATCCCAACCTTCCTTTCAATCGGGAGCTGCAGTTGGACTTACTCGAGGCCGTGTATCTCGTGAAAAAGGGTTGGTTAATTGTGGAGGATACGCTGTCGGGAAAGCGATACAACGCGGCCGAGATCCAGGAAATCGCTTCTAAAAAATACGACAAATTGCGTGAAAAAAGCTTTGTTTACGAGGACTTGCGCGCCAAGGGATACATCGTCCGCCCCGGCTTGAAATTCGGCGCCGATTTCACGGTGTACCGCCAGGGTCCCGGGCTTGACCACTCCGCGTTCGTCGTGCTCGTGCTGGAGCACGAGAACCGGATATCGTCGATGGACATGGTCCGCGCGGGGCGCTTGGCAACGAGCGTCAAAAAGCGCTTCGTCATCGCCAGCATTTCATCGAGCGAATCGGAAAATCCGACCATTGTCTACTATGTTTTTAAATGGTTCAAGCCGTGAACAAGAAATAGGAAAAAATGTTATTTCCTCGCCAGTTCCTCTTCTGAATACTCGCCGATCTTCGTGAAGTCCTTCTTAGACTCCTCCAGCGGCGGATCATGCACGAAATTCTCGCCATAATACTTGAGCAAGGTCTGTTCTTGCAAGTCGTCGAGCTGCTCGAGCCGGATCTTCATGAGCCGGGGGTCCAAATTGTACTTCAATTTTATTTTAGGATCTTTCTGGTCCTTTATGATTTCTTGATACAAGAAAGTCTTCAACTTGTTGCCTTGACTTTCTTGAAAAAGCAAGAGAATGATGCCCATGAGCATTGTGCCAAAGAACGGAAAGCCAAGAATAAACACAGCGATTTGAACCAGGGAAAGGTGAAGCGTCGCGACGGTACCCATTGTCGCGAGAGTTTCCACGGCTTCCTTGAGTTTCGCTGCATAAGCTATCAAGCCGCTTGTTCCCACTATCGCCTTTACCATCGACAAGAACCAGTCGCTCACGGTCCGGATCGTTGCTGGTTCACGCTGGTCCAATTTTTTCCTGTAGAAAACGATCCCTGCATCGTCCAGCAACCAGGATGGCGGTAATGCCCAAAACCAGATGATGTAACTGGCTATCAACGGGATGCAATGATTGAGAAAATAACTACCGCAAAAAGCCAAGAAATTGGTTACCGTGTCCTGTGTTGTCGACCCGACTTGAAACCCGATGGGCGAGATAAATTGTAACCATATCGAATACGTCGTGAACAGGCTGAATGTCATGGCCGTGAAAGCCCGCTTGACGATGACGAAGAAAGACGTGTGCTGCGGTACATCGATGACCATGGTTTTCACGATGGTCTTTTTCGATTTCCAGACCAGGAGCTTGTGAACTTTCAAGATGAACCGGGCCGCCATTCCCGGGGATGTCTTGTACCACAGTACCATGATGAACGGCATCGACGCGAAGTATGCGATGATCAAGGGAAATAAGGTCTGGATATACGATTGCTTGCTTACTGCCGTCGCATCCGGTATCTTGATGATAGTTATGAAGAACACGAAACTATAGATGATCAAGGCCGAGAGAATGAAAAGCAAGATGATCGTGCTCGTCATTTTCTTGACAGAAAGTTTCTTGCGTTCTTGCTCCTTAGTTTTTGTTTTTGCATATTTTATCGCCAGGAATAGATACGTGAAAAAGAAAAACGCTCCAGCCCCCAAAACGGCGATAATCAGCGGTAACCCGCCAGTTTCGCTGATGGCGAAGAGAAGACCGAGTATTAACAAGATCATAGATATCCCGAAGGATAGCAGCACGCGGGCGATGCTCGTCCGGCGGCCAATTGCTTTCATAGCCTCGTTCTTCTGCTGGATTTTTTTTTCGAGTTCTGCCATGTGTACCACTCAGATTTTGATGAAGGTGCGTATTGGTGATGACCTCATCAATCTTCGCGTTGTTGGTTATAAAGATTGATTCTTTATTCCGGATAGTAGATAGGAAAAAGCGCTCTGGTGCCTTGATGAAATGGAAAGCCGGTTCTTGAAAACCTTGAAAGTCGATGATTTCTCGAGGTTGCTTGAAACGATCAACATCGCGCCTAGTGGAACGGAGCATGTTTCAATAGACGATGCCGCGGGGCGCGTCCTTTCAAGGGACGTCACGAGCGCGATCGACGTTCCGTCATTTGCCAAATCCACGGTCGACGGCTATGCTCTCAAGGCAAGCGCGACGTTCGGGGCGAATGAAGGCCGCCCGCTCTCGTGCAGCATCGCCGGGACCGTGGAAATGGGCATGTCTGCTCCAGCGAGCATTTCAAGCGATTATGAATGCATCTACGTGCCAACCGGTGGCTTCGTGCCCGCGGGTGCAGACGCGGTTGTCAAAATCGAGTTCACGAAACCCGCCCCGGCCAGCAAGGATAAAGAGAAAGCCATCCAGGTCTACCAAGCGGTCGTGCCCGGCGACGGGATCGTCGCCGCGGGCGCGGATATCAAGAAAGGGAGTATTATTTTGAAGAATGGGGATCTCTTGACTCCAGCCCGCCTCGGGATGATTGCTGCCGCTGGTTTCACGAGTGTTGATGTCTTCCCCCGCTTGAAGGTCGGCTTGTTCAGCTCGGGAAACGAGATCACGGCGCCTGGCAGGCCCTTAACCCCGGGCAAGATTTACGATGTCAATACCGTTATGCTGAAAGCGATGATCGAGCGACTCGGCTGCATCGTGAACTCCTATGGCATCTTGCCAGACGACATGGCCGCGCTGGAAGCCACGTTCTCCACGATAATGGCCGAGAACAGCGTGGTGATCTGCTCCGGCGGGACGTCCAAGGGGAAAGGAGACTTGATGCCGGCCCTCGTGGAAAGAAATCCAGGCACGAGCTTGCGGGTGCACGGCGTCCGGATCAAGCCAGGCAAGCCCATCATTTTCGCGATGATCTCTGGCAAGCCGTTGTTCGTCCTTCCAGGTAACCCCGTGTCCGCATTCATGACCCTGAATAGGCTCGTCGCGCCTGCCCTTCGCCGCTGGAACAAGCTTCCTCAACAGCAGCTCGTGGTGATCAAGGCTCGGCTCTCGGAACGCGTGTATTCCGAGTTCGGCCGCCTTGAATTGAAACCGGTCTTGCTCGAAAAGGCTACTGATGAAAGTGCCATCGCCAAACCGGTTTCGAAAGGATCGGAAACCATCACCACGCTCGTTGACGCAAGCGGATATTTCGAGATCCCGGAAAACGTCGAAATCGTGGAAAAAGACACGGTCGTTGACGTGATTTTATTTTCTGATGCGATGTAGTGATGCAAACCGAACGCGCAGATTCAAATGATACGTGAGTCATTCACAATACGCACAAGATGCATGAACCATGTCCCGTCCCGTGAAACGTGGCGGCAATCCCGCCGATGTTAAGATGATCGACGTGGGCGAAAAGCCCGTGGTCGAGCGGATTGCCTTGGCAACCGGCGAGATCGTGCTCCGGAAGGAAACGATCGAGAAGATCAAGCAAGGAAACGTTGAAAAAGGAAACGTCATCGTCGCATCCAAGCTCGCGGGTATCAGCGCAGCGAAGAAGACGTCGGAATTGCTCCCGCTGTGCCATCCATTACGATTGACCAAGGTCGAGGTCGCCATCGACGTCCAAGACGATAAAGTGATCGTGACGGCTGAAGTCAAGGCCACCGAGCGAACAGGCGTGGAGATGGAAGCACTCGTCGCCACCACAGCGGCGTTGCTGAACGCGTGGGACATGGTCAAGATGTACGAGAAGGATGCTGACGGGCAGTACCCGGCGACCTCCATCCAGAACATCCGGGTCCTTCGGAAGGAAAAAAAACCGCCTAAGTCTCGATAACGGAGCTGCTCGCAATGCCATTACCGGATACCATCGGGGAACACAAGAAATCAACGCCCGCTAACTTGAAGTTTAGCGTGGTCATCATCAGCACGACGCGATACAACGAGCTCGTCAAGGAAAAGCCGTCGACGGATAAAACTCTCGAGATAATCGAGCCCCTCTTAAAAGAGAAAGGATATGACCTTGCAAACAAGGAGATCGTGGCCGACGATGAGGGTTTGATCAAGGCATGCGTCAAGGCGTTTGCATCCAGCAAAGACCTGGATGTTATGGTCACCTGCGGTGGTACTGGCATATCCCCCAAGGACATGACGGTTGACGTGCTTGCCGCGATGAAGGCAAAAGTCTTGCCGGGATTTGGCGAGCTCTTCCGGTTCTTGAGTTACCAGGACGTTGGGACATCAGCTATGCTCAGCAGGGCAGAAGCATTCGTTATCAACCAGAAACCTATTTTTTGCTTGCCAGGGTCGCCAAAGGCCGTCAAGCTCGCGGTGGAGAAGATCATCCTTCCCGAAATCGCTCATTTCCTTGCTATGTTACGAAAAGTCGAGTGAATCTCGCTATGGGTTCGAATACCTTGAAAAAAACGGGGTTTTCCAGCCTCGTGAGCATGGAGACAGCGCGCGACGGATTTCTCGCTCGCGTCGTGCCCACGGGTCGCGTGGAAAAGGTCCCGCTGCCTGCCGCCCTGGGCCGTGTCTTGCTCTCGCCGATCAACGCCCGGGTGCCGGTCCCGTCATTTGACAAGTCCGCGATGGACGGCTACGCCATCATCGCGAAAGACTCGTTCGGGGCTAACGTGCAGAAACCCCGGGCATTGGATTTGATAGGATCCTTGGCAATCGGCGAATCCAGCGATATGCACATGACGGCCGGCCAGGCGATGAAAATCGCGACCGGCGCCTTAATTCCCGCGGGTGCCGATGCGGTCATCAAGATCGAGGACACGGAGCTCGATGCAAGCGGGACCGAGGTGAAGCTATACAAGCAATTGGCTCCCGGAGCAAATATCATCCGGATCGGCGAGGATTACAAGCAAGGGCAGCATGTGCTCGCGGCAGGCCATCGATTGTCGCCGCAAGACATCGGCGTGCTCGCGACGCTGGGGTACATCCGCGTTGACGTGCACGGGCGGCCGTTAATATCCGTCTTCGCCACGGGTAACGAGCTCGTGGATCTCGACCCGGGACGTGCGGATCCTGAAGGGATTGTCGATCCGCGGCAGGCCGGGCCGTGCAAGATGATCGACTCGAATCGATACGCGATCCAAGCATTCATCGAGCAATCCGGCGGCACCGTGATCAACGCGAGTATCTTGCCTGATGATGAGAACAAGATCCACGAGAGCATCGCGGGCGCCCTGGGATCATCGGATATGGTAATCACCACGGGCGGCACGTCGGTCGGGGAACGTGATTTCATCCCCTCGGTCATAGGACACGATCACGAGATACTATATCACGGCATCGCCATGAAACCCGGCGCGGCGACGCTGCTCGGGACCGGGATGGGAAAGCCGATCCTCGGCTTGTCCGGCTTCCCCGTTGCCGCGGAAATTGGAATGCTGTACTTCGGCATGCCTGCCATCCGGAAGCTCGCCGGGGCCAAGGTTCTCGATCCAAGGCTGCGCGTTCAAGCTCGCATTGCCGATGCCGTCGCGGTGAAAGGATTTGGCATCACCCGGCTGCTGCGTGTCGCGCTGGATTATCCGGGCAGCCCGAGCAAGGAAATGCCACGGGCAATTCCCGTCAAGATGTCAGGCGCGGGCATGCAGCGTTCCATGGTGGAATCGGATGGCTTCGTCGAGATTTCCCCGGACATTGAAGGGTATGAAGCAGGAGACCTGGTCATCGTTACATTGCACCCGCGATGAGCCTTTTCATGAGAGTTATTGAATGAAATGAAAAACATGATAAATTTGCATTGCCTAATCATCACATCACTACCGAGGCCGACAACGCGACCATGACCTTCACGGACTCCTACAACCGCACGGTTGATTACCTGCGCATCTCGATCAACAGGGGCTGCACGCATCGCTGCATCTATTGCGACAAGGAAGGATACTTGTCGCATGAGAGCGATCAGGTGCTATCGGCGCAAGACGTAGGCGCGATCGTCCGCGTGTTCAACGAGACCGGGGGCATTCGCAAGGTAAAGATCACGGGCGGCGAGCCGCTGCTGCACCCCGACGTCGTCGGCGTCGTGAAGGCGATATCGAGCATCCCAATGATTGAGGACGTGTCCATGACCACGAACGGGTATCTCCTCCCAGGCATGGCAGCAGCGCTGAAAGCCGCCGGCCTCGACCGGTTGAATATCTCGTTGTGCTCGATCGACAAGAAACGATACAAGAAGGTAACTGGCGTCGACGGGCTGGCTCGCGTGCTCGAGGGCATCGACGAGGCCATCGTTGCAGGGCTGGTTCCAGTAAAGATCAACTTTGTGCTGATGAAAGGGATCAACGACACGGAACTCGATTCGCTGCTCGAGTATTGCGGAAAGAAGGGCTTGCGGTTACAGCTCATCGAGCTCCACGAGATCGAGGCGATACACGCGGAGCGGCGGGCGTTTTTCGAAGCACATCACCTCGATGTCGAGGCTGCCGTGCAGGCGATCAAGACACCCGTGGATCACGTGGAATATCGGAACTTGCAACACCGCAAGCTCGTGTTTTTCACGAACGGCGCATCGATCGAGATAATCAAGGTCACTCCCGAGTTTTGCGCCAACTGCACCAAGCTCCGGATTACAGCGGAAGGAAAGATCAAGCCGTGTTTGATGAAATCCGGGTCCAACTTCGATTTGCTGACCATGCTGCACGAGGGACGTTCCATGGCGGATATCAAGGCGCTGATTTCGGATGCCGTGCAGGAACGGAAGCCATTCATGACGGGAGGGAGCGGGAAGGGATGCCACTGAAAATGAACGTGGTTTTTTTCGGCGAGGCACGGGACCTCTCGGGTCTCAAATCCGTCGGGATAACGATTGAGAAGGCCCGATGCACCGCGGCGGATTTCTTCGATGCAGTGAATGTCGTCACGGGAGGAAAGCTCGTGGCACGTGTGTTCGTGAAGGGAAAGGGTGCCTGGAACCTCGCGAAGGGATACAAGTTGATGGTCAACAAGTGCATCCTGGATGACGTGGACGAGGCGCGGATTAGCTTCAAGAACAATGACGAGATAGGAATATTGCCACCCTTTTCTGGAGGTTAGGTACGTGAAATCTTGCACCATGATCAAGGAAACAGCCCCGTCATTTTCGGAGCTGTTCGAGCAGTTCAAGCAATCGATCCGGGGCCACGAGGGTGGTGCCATCGTGTCGTTCACGGGCATCGTGCGGGCGGACCCAAGATCACCGGGCACAACCTCTGTCCAAACAACCGGCATCGAGATAGAAGCGATCGAAGGCATCTCCAGTGCCGCTTTGCAGGACATCGCGACTGGCATCGAGCAGCGACCCGGCATCATCAAAGTCACGATCGTGCATTTAACCGGGACTTTCAAGCTCGGCGAGCCGATGGTCCATGTGTTTGTTTGCGCGGCGCACCGCAGCGAGGCCTTCAAGGCGCTCGAAGATTGCGTGAACTTGTACAAGCAAAAAACGCCCTTGTGGAAGAAAGAACTATATTCTGACGGTTCCACCAAGTGGATCAGCCATTGAATTCCAGTTGCTTGCGGGCGTGGGTTCCACTTTTTTATAATCTGAGATAATCTGGAGCATCAAAGGTAAAACGAAGGATCTGAAAAAAAGAGAGTTACTTTGCACCGCCCATGATTTTCTTGAGGCGGTTCAGTTCCGAAAGCATTTCGTCGCGCAAGGACTTGAATGCCCCCCCCGCCGCGCCGGGTACTCCAGGCTGTGCTGCCATGGCCCCGCCGCTCATCATGCCGGGTGGACCTGGCACTGGAGGCGCGCCGGGAGCGCCTCCTGGCAATCCCGGTGGTCCTGGTGGTTTCGGTGCCATTGGGAGGCCTGGCATTCCGCCACCTGGCGCACCTGGCAAACCTCCTGGCATACCACTTCTCGGTGCTTCCTTTTCAGCACCAAAACTCAAGCCCAGGTTCGGGCCTTTCGGGACTGAAGGGACATTGGGTAATCCGCCTGGCAAACCAGAAGGTGCGCTTGGAAGACCGCCCGGCAAGCCCGAGGGCGCTGATGGAAGACCACCTGGCAAGCCCGAGGGTGCTGATGGAAGACCACCTGGCAAGCCGGATGCTTTCGCGCCCGTGCCAGAAGCAGATGCTGCTCCAAACAAGCCTCCCGCAGCAGCAGGGGCACCGGCTGGTTTTGCGACGCCGCTTCCGCCGAGCAAGTTAAAGAGGGTCTGCGCGGCAGCTTGCTTATCGACGGTTCCGCCTTTGCTTCCTTTAGCAAAAAATCCTCCCTTGGCTCTCTTGGAGGCTGCTCCGGAAACTTCGACGCTGGATAGATCACCTTTTGCAGTCTTGATTGCATCTTCAAATTGGCTGATTGCCTTGGATGCGTCTTGTAGCTGTTCACTTAGCGTGTCCAGCGATTTTACGAGAAAATCTAAGACCCGGGCGACTTTATCTTCACTCATAGCGCGATCTGCCGTTACTCTTTTCCCAAAGGTTAGTATTTAGTAAATATATGCACTAATCCTATTTATCTACTATGTTTCACGGACATCATGGTCTTTCACTCGGCGGGATCCTATTTATCTACTATTTATTAAGGACTCACGAAATGCAGAGGCAGATTTCGTCGTGCTGGTGGTTTGTCGTAGGTAAAGAGTTGCATATTTCGTTTACAATCGTTTAAAAACTTGCTCGTCCAAATTCACACATGCGTGACACGATCAAGGGGCATCTCCTTTCGTTCAGCGGGGTGTTTTGCTGGTCGTTCTCGGAAATCATCGTCTGGCTCCTTGGTGGCCAGCCCGGCTCCATCGGGAACGTGGGCTCGGTGTCGTTATCCTTTTACCGGTTCTTTTTCGGCGGCGTGTTTATGTTTATCATACTGGCAGCTAGGAAGGATTTAACGGGGATTCGCGAACTTTTACGCCACGACAAGTGGTTGTTGTTCCTGTCTAGCGTCGTGGGCCTTGGATTCTCCAACATCATCTATTTTTTCGGCATCAAGCTCACGGAGCCGCACGTCGGGGCCGCGCTTTACACGTCATATGCCCTTTTCATCGGCATCTACAGTATTTTCATCTTGAATGAACGGAGCAACATTCCGATGAAAATTGCTGGCTTCGTGATCGGGTTGGCAGGCACCTTCATTCTCCTGACGAATTTCGACCTTGCGTTGATCATCGAGCCAGGGAAAATTCTCGGCAACATTTTACTCGTGATAGCGGGCGCAATATGGGGATTTTACTCCGTGCTCGGGAAAAAGATTATGAAAAGGAATCCCGAGGTCAAGAACGTGGACGTGAAGCTTTCAACCCTCAGTTTCTTCCTCGCGTGTATTCCCGCGGTGATCACCCTGCCGTTCGTTCCCGAGGCTAGCGATTTCTTGCAGCACACCGCGGCTGAATGGATCTTGATCGCGATCATTGCCATCGTTTCGACTGCCATCGGCATCTACCTGTTTTACAAGGGTGTGAAGATCATCGACGTGACATATGGTATCAGCTACTCGCTACTCAAGCCCGTGATCGCCACGGTTTTTGCCTTCTTCTTGCTGGCGAGGATAATTCCACCTGCCATGTTCGTTTCCGTGCCCCTCGTGTCGGTGGCCGTGCTGCTCATCAATCGAAAGCCCAGGAAACCGGCAATCCAACCTGAGAAAAGGCCAAGCACTGGCTCGGCAGCGGAGGCTAAGCCAGCCCACAATTGAAAAGAAGCGTGACTCGGGGTTATTTCGAGGCAATACCGAACAATTCCTTGATCTTTTGCTGGATATCCCGCTTGACCGCGTCGGGAATGGACCCGGAATTTAAGTACTTGTACCAACCCTTCTCCTGCATTTGCCACTTGAATTGTAGCATTTTTCCATCGATTTCCTTGTAGGACGCGCTGTTCTTGCTGAAGATCGCCACAACCTTGAACGTGTCGGAAAAGATCTTCACGTCCTTGAAATATACCTTTTTCTCGACGCCGTCCTCGTCGTCGATGATGATGCACTTTATCGATGCCTTGAAATTTTCGGTAGTGAACGCGCACAGCGCGGAAAAGAAGGGCGACATCAAATCAGCAGCGGTCGACGATACCGTGCCGTTATCCAGCGCAGCAAACGTGATGCCGGAGCTTTTTATCAAGTACACGCCATCGAGCACGTTCCCACCAACATGTTAAGCTTCACTTTACGTGTATTAAAATATTCTGTAAATCTCGCCCGCGGCCGTCATTTTTCGCTCCCGGCGGGCATGCCACGAATAGCTTTTTTTTCCGGCCGGCCAACTATCGAGATTATGGCCTCATTTCTCGGAGAAGACTACCTCCTAACCAACGCTGTATCGAAGAAGATCTTTGCGGCGATCAAGGACTTGCCCATCCTCGATGCCCACAACCATGCTAACGTGAAAGAAATCGCGGAAAACAAGGCATACCGGGATATTTGGATGGTCGAGGCAGCGTCCGATCATTACGTGTGGGAGCTCATGCGAAAGCGTGGCGTTCCCGAGAAGTTCATAACCGGCGATGCCACGAACGCGGAAAAATGGATCGCACTCGCCGGCGTGTTCGAGGATCTCGCGGGCAATCCAACCTATGAATGGATACATCTTGACTTGCACCGTCGTTTCGGCATCGCGAAGCTCATCAACAAGGAAAGCGCGAAGGCCATCTGGGATGAGACTCTCGCGGTCCTTGCCCGTCCCGCTATGAGACCTCAGGAGCTGCTCAACGCAATGAAGATTGAGGTCATGTGCTCGACCGATGACCCTGTCGACCGGCTCGAGTTCCACGAGTCGCTGGCCAAGATAAAGGGCATCCCGCGCATATTGCCGACGTGGCGGCCCGATAAATCCATGAACATCTTCAAGAAGGATTTTCCGGAGTACATCAAGAAATTAGAAGCGAGGGTCGGCAAAAGAATCGAGGATGTGAAGTCCCTCGTCGCCGCGC
>JAUQYW010000521.1 GCA_030587525.1 Candidatus Sigynarchaeota archaeon
ATCGATAGCAAGAAATTCAAGGCATTGATCGAGAAAACCGTTGAAATGGAAAATGACAAGAAAGTCCTTGATAAAGAGCACGAGATCGTTGGAAAATTTCTCGATGACCATGGCGATTTGATGAAATTCCTGGATGATGCTACATTTATCAGAAACAATGCTGATAAATTACTTGCAGCCGCCGAGATGTTTTCGGTGACGCTTGATGAAATGAGCGCGACCGATTATATGCCAACAAAAGCACAAGAAGACGCAAGCAATTTCTTGTGGGATTTCGTCCGTCACTATAAACCACTTGAAAAGAAGGAAGTGAAACAAGAATGAAAGCAGATAACATGAAAAAGATATATGGTATTTTCTTGTTAGCAAGCATTGCTTTCTCCGGGGCCGGTGCAACATGGGCAATCGTGGTTTACGTCGATCACGACCAGAAGATGGCTTCATACAACGCCGTGCTTGGTATGCACGCATCGCAGCCGCCAGGATCAAGCGGATTGACACCGTCTTTCGTGTCGGTCTACAACGATGACGTGAACGCGTCATGCAATGTCACGGTTTCTACCGGTGGAAAATTGATGATGCATCAAACGTATGCCATCGTCAACAAGACGTATCTTGTCTATGATGAAGATTGGTATATGACATCGGATGGAGAAACCGATGGCAACCGAAGCAATCCACACAATATCACCGGGCAATTCATCACGGAGATCGATCATTACACGTATTCAATTGAAGGGCACGACACGGTCACGAAAGAAATAAAACCTGGTGAAGGTCTTTTCATGTTTTTCTATGGAACAAGGGAATACTCGTGGTCGTGGAATTTTTCGAGCACGAATGATACGGCCATCGGTTATATGGCGTGGCGAATGTATCAAGGCTCGAATGATAATATGGAATCTGGTTTCGATGTTCAACGCAATCGTTCAGGAGCAGGATCGCGATTCTTTACTGCGGCAAACGCGGCGCATCAATACGTGATCAACGTGAATCGATCTCGTGGTTACGCGC
Organism: Candidatus Sigynarchaeota archaeon; assembly: GCA_030587525.1. Classification (GTDB taxonomy): domain Archaea; phylum Asgardarchaeota; class Lokiarchaeia; order Sigyniarchaeales; family Sigyniarchaeaceae; genus Sigyniarchaeum; species Sigyniarchaeum tengchongense. The sequence continues at coordinate 1,015 of JAUQYW010000521.1, forward strand.
ACGAGAATGACATATCGCTTGATGTTTCATCTGCATATGTTCCGGCAATGTTCTTGCTTGGCATCGGTGCTGGC
>JAUQYW010000362.1 GCA_030587525.1 Candidatus Sigynarchaeota archaeon
TCCCGTACACGCAAGTTATCCTGTTGGAGCCCGTTCTCACGATCACATCAGTTGCACTATCCTCGTCGATATCACAAGCTGCGAGCGGTGCGATAATAGTGTTTCCCAAAGTCCTACTCCAGAGCACGGATCCGTTCTGCGCATCCAAACAGGTCAACGAACCATTCGTTGAGCCGGCAATGATTTCCGTGATGCCATCACCATTCGTATCAGTGATTAATGGGGATCTCAGATTCATAGTTGTTGGACTAGACCACCTGATCAAGCCATTATTACCTGAAACGCAGATGATGCAGTTAGTATTCTTGGTCACGATGATTTCCGCTATATCATTTCCATCGATATCCGCTGAAGCAAGAGGCATCTCCAGGTTGGGATTAACAATCTCGGTTCGCCACTTAACCGTATTATTAATTCCTTCTATGCATTGCAAGTAACATTTGGGATAATTAGTATAAAATATGAAAATCTCCAAGGCAGCATCGTGATCCGCTTGGGCTAAGAGAGGCGGCCCGTTTTCAGAATTCTGATACCATTTTATAATACCAATATTAGAAATACAATACATGCCTGGATAAGATTTTATAATGATTTCCTTATTTCCATCTCCATCCACGTCGCCAATTGCTGGAAGCACATCACCCAAATTTGCATGATTAATCGAACATGTCCAGAGATTCTGACCTGAGGTGCCTGCCGCAGATGATCGTTCTGTATTTGTTTGCGTAACGATAACCATCATGATCACGGCCACGATCGCCACCTTCACGACCACCATTTCCGACCTGCTTCGAGTCCGCTGCATGGGATACTGCACCTGATAATACTAACCACTGCAGCTTAGTTGAACCCGCCTTCACTGGGCATGGACATTTAACATGGCAAGGATATTCTGAACATTAACAACAATGAAAGAGAAAAACAAGAATTAAAATTAGGAAACAACGTTAGCTCAAAATCTCCAATATATCTTGTGCTGGTCGAGTACCCACGCTAGCAGCGTGACCGGCACGACCAGCCCCGCGCACAGCACGAGACCGAGCCACGCGGTTGATGGCGTGATGAGATCATACGTCCCGGAATAGAAATAAATCCAATTACCCAAGAATCCTATGATATACAAGATCAAGGCATTCCTTCCCAGCGCGGTCAAGTATGGAATCTTGTACTTGAAAAACTGCTCGGCGCAGAAAAACAGCACGAGGATGAAGTACACCATGCCGAGCGCGAGTAGGTCCTGGGACACCGAGAGATCCCAGTGCGAAAAGGGGATGAACCAGGCCACCACGAAGCACACGAGCCACGAGTACACGGCGACGGGCAAGATGCGCCGTTTCATGGACACCGCGACATTTTCCTTATCGAGCCAATCCCAGAAGCATGTGCCAGCGATGGCAAGAGCCGAGAAGCTCATTGCCTCGAAGGGAATCATGTAATAGTCGAATAACTGGCCGTTTCCCATCCAGGCAATCGGTTCTATGAACGGCGCGTTGTCACGGAACACCTCCAGCCCGGGCATTAGGTATAGTGTAGCGTGCAAGGCCATCAACCCGGCTGAAATCAAGAACCGCTTGTCCGGTTTTTTCACGAGCCACGAGGCGAGGCCCGCGGCCACGGTCCCGATGCCAAGGCGCGTCATGAATCCCTTGTGGCCAAGGAAAATGCTCCGGTAGGTGATAGGCATTCCCGTGAACGAATCGAAGAACAGCTGCAGCCCCATGAACACGGCCAATCGCAAGAACAAGCGCACGAGGGCCATCCCCGCGCCTTCCTTCTCGGCTCGGGTGCGGAACGAGATCGGCACGGTCACGCCGACGAGCAGCATGAAGACGCTGGACCCAAGGTCGATCCATGTATACTCGTAATTGCCCGCCTGCAGCCAATTCCACGCCATTTGTGGCTCGTCCGAGTAAAATATGAAACCGTGCGTGAAAATCGCCGGCACCAGTTTTTTCCAGCCGAGCTGTATCGTGACCCACGCGAACGTGAGACACAGCACCGCCAACCCGCGCACCTGGTCGATGAACTCGTAACGCTCGTGCTTTCCCCGCGTCCCTTTTTTTCGTCTCGATTCCCACTCGTCGAATGGAATGCCTTGCACTTTTATGCCATCGTCTCGCATCATGGTTTGCATTTCCCCGCATATACTCATGCAACGAGAATACCTTGATCGCCAGCATAGATAAGGGCGTTTCCACCAAATACGGAAGGATTATACTTTCTTCGATATTAGGACGATGATCCACCGTAAACAGATTGAAAATAAACATTTGGAGTGTAAAAGCTCCCTTCATAAAATACAAGTGAAAAAAAGGTAATTAATACGAGTATTGTTTATATATTGTTTATTTTTTGCCTTTCTTGGGCTTTTCTTTCTCATCCTTCTTTGGAGCTTCAGCCACGAGTTTTTGCTTGACCGGTTCCGGAGAGGGCTTCACGGCCGCGGGCTTGGTCTCGACCGGCGCGGGTGCTGTCTTCGCTGGCTTTTGCGCCGTCGCCGCTGGCTTCGCCTCGCTTGCAGGCGGTGGCACGATGGATCGCAAGGCCTGGCGATCGACGACCACGGCTTTCGCGTTCGGGGACTTCAAGTACAGCTTGCCCTTGCCCCCGATGCCGTTGTCGCCCGTGTACGTGATGAATGGCCCCTTGATTTTCAGCACCGGTATCTCGGGAACTTCGCCATCATCCTTGCTGAACGATGCCAAGGCCTCTGTCTTGCCAAGGACGGCGATATCACCGCGGCCCATCTCGCTGCCTGCATTGCCTTCTGCGTTCCCCTCGATGATCATGAAGCCACCGTGATTGTGGTGCCCCGCGTGGAGCGCCACGTTGCCCTTCACATGGATGAGCGGCTCGCCTTTCTCCTGGGACGCCTTGATGCCGCGCATCCACGCGCCGATCTCGAAGCCCGCGTTGCCGTCGACGAAGATCTTCCCTCCTTTCATGCCACGCCATTCCCCGCGATATGCACAGCCGAGATAATCGCCGGCATTGCCCTCGATCCACAACTCGCCACCTTCCATTTGACTCGCGGCGTAATGATCTGCGTTGCCGTGGACGACGATCTTCCCGCCTTTCATCATGTCGCCCACGTGCATTCCCGCGTCGCCGACGATCTCGATCTCGCCTCCGGTCATATTCTCGCCCATGCGGCGCAGCTTTTTTGTCGAGTTTTGAACGACGATTTTCATGGCCTTGGGTTCAGCGGCAACGGTTCCCGAGATATCGAATACTTTTACAAAATCGTGCGTGATCTTGCCCTCGAACGCCTTCAATTTCTTGATATCATCGATATTCTTGCCGGCGAGCTTGTCGGGACAGAGCATCTCGACTTCTAGCGGTAATTCCGAATCCATTTTGAGTTTAAACGTGATCGTGTCTACCATGATACGCTTTTCCTCCGCGTCGTGTTCCCCGCGGTCATTTCCCGTGGTAATCCATCAACTTTTTCACGATGTTCGGCCAGAACGGGTCGTTAAACTTGCCCTCGTGGGTGATCTTTTCCCTGAAGATCTTGATAGCGCCGGTCGGGCACGAGAACGCACAGGAGCCACACATGATGCATTTATCCTTGTCGATGACGAATTTCTCTTGTTCCCACCCTTCTTTCTTCTGGAACGACAGCGCGCCCGTGGGACAGACGTCGATGCAAGTCCGGCAACCAGATTGGCACGCCTCTTGCGTGTATTCGAGGTGGCCGTCCATGTATTGGCGTGCCTTCTTTCCGTCCTTGAGCGTGACTTCCTTGGCGACAAGCTTGGGCAACGCTCCTTTGACAGCGAGCTGGAGCTTGTCGAGCGGTACCTGCTCGCCGTCGATGAAGAGATGGAGAGCATCGTAGGGGCACATGTAGGAGCAAACGCCGCAGTACGAGCATGTCCCCGGCGATAAAACCACGCCCGCCATGAACTTGCCTTTCCCGGGCTTCTTGATCGATGCGCCGGGTGCACCCTTGGTGATGACATCGTTCGGGCAAGAATTCAAGCACACGCCACAATTGCGACAGAGTTTCTTGTCAAGCTCAAGCCGCACGTTTCGGACCAAGAAGCGCTTTGCCGCGAACTGCTTGTCATCCGAGATATGGTGTTCCAGTCGTGGAAACATGATTTATCATTTCCAGTTTGAGATGCTTCTAGTATAGTTGCAATCTTTTTGTACCTTTTTTGAGTCCCGTAGAGGTTGGAGAGCCCAAGCTGGATATAATAGGTTGCGACGAAATCGCGCGGGTCATCCCGTGCCCAATGCCAGATGAGATGCATTTATTAGACCGTGGTGGTGTCGTAATGGTAGAAACGGGGTCTACGACATCATTTTCCAGACTTCTGGACATGACTTGGAATGCCAATTACCTATTCAAAATCCGTGCTCAAGCAGATCAAGGGGGAAAAAATCTCCTGGGACGAGATCGACTCGGCGCTGGTGACCCCGGATAGCGTGTCCCACGACCACGACGGCAATACCATCGCGCAGAAGCGTGTTGGGCAGAATATCCTGCGCATCGTTTATAAAATGGATGCAGGATCCAAGAACGTTCTAAAGGCCCACAAGAGCATCATGAACGATCAACGTGCTTGATTCGATCCTGCCCCATGGCGTTCAAGGTAATGGCTTCTCTTGTTCGATGTCCGCGGGGTTGCGTCCTTTTTCGAGTTGCTCGAACCACCACGTGTCGGTCGCGATGATTTCCTTCGCTTTCTTGAGCACGTCTTCCACGCGATCCCCGGGAACGATCACGACGCCGTTCACGTCGCCGAACACCAGGTCTCCCGGATTGATGATCCGAGCACCGCAAGTCATGGGCTGGTTCACGTGTTCCAGGTCCACGACCATGCGGCCGCGGATCGACGAGCAGATGATGCCACGGGCGAACATGGGGAACTTGAGCGATGTCACCTGGGCGATGTCCCGCACAGGGCCATCGACGAGCCCGCCCCGGAAGCCGAATCCTTGGAGCATGCGGCTCGTGCTCTGTCCCAAACCCGCGGCGATCATCTGGCCGCTCATATCCACGCACGCGACGGGGAGCTTTGGCACCCCGGCGATGAACTTTGCCATCTTGGACACGATGTCCTTGTCGAGTGGCGCCTCCGACAGCATCATCTTCATAATGGCCGCGAACCCGACCATGCGCGCACCAGGCCAGATTGGGCGCATTCCGGGGTCGATGAACCCCGCTGGCAAGCCCATTTCATCCATCGCATCGGACACGGCGCACGTGTAGAGTTTTTCATATTCCTCGACGAGTTGCTTCAATTCTTTCAGTTTCATGATAATGCACCTAGCTGGATGTTCGTGGGAGATGTTAAAAATATTATTAGAAACTTCCAGAGCTTATCCGAAGCAAAGTTACAGCTCTGCTTGCTTGAGTAATAATACCTGTTTTTTACCAAGGAAGTAGGCATCAAGCTGGTCGAGCAAGTTCCGGCCGATCAGAAACTTGAACGGCAATTCGTCCGGCATCGGGGTGATAATGAATTCGATCTCAAAGGATGTATCCAATATTTTAACAATGCCCTCATAGATCTGGGATTCTAAGATTCCATCCGCGGTCGAGATTTTTTCTTTCCTGCTACTGGTGAAAGAATCGATCGGTAGCACGTTCTCTTTCATGACGCAAAGTGTGGCAGCAGTGTCGATGGACGCATATAGTGTTTTTTTGTTTTTATCCGAGCACTGGAACTCGATAGGAAGCATCGGAAAAGAGTGACCTTCGAAAATGCAATATCTCCACGCATGAACGTTGGAAAGGCTCATGAAGACATGTTCTAAAAAAGGCTTCTTTTTGCCATTATATTTCATAACGAAAGGCAAATCAGGAAACTTTTGGAGAGCAAGCTCGGCAAGTTCGGACGGGTTATCCCCAACCCCGACGATGGCGCCGTTCACGAAAATGACATACTTGTCCTTTGGCACGTAATCGGGGATATCCACTTGATCCACGGGTGGCAATGCAGCAATCACTTCATCGATCTTGATTTTTTCCTGGATCATGGAGCGGACGACGTCGCTCATGGATTCCCCGCCGATGGTTTCAACGTATTTTTGGAGCTTTTTCTTGTCTTCATCCTTGACATGAATATTGAGCAGCGTCATGGTATTCATGATCGTATAGCGGATTTAGCTATATAAACATATTTAAAAAGATACATGCGATCTCGTTATATAGATGAGATGTAGAATACTAAACCGAAAGTAATTTTGAGGCTAATTGAAAAACTTGAAGTGGAAATAGAAGGAGTTGGGATTGTTTTATAGAGCCTTGTGTTGTTCATGCTCTTTCTTGGCGAACGAGCGGAAGTCCATGAGGCGTTGCTTGATCTTCGGCCAAAATGGTTCATTAAACTCTTTGCCATGATTCACGGCCGTGCGTTCGACCTCGATAGCAGCGACGGGACAGACGAATGCGCACCCTCCACAGTAGATGCACTTTGTCCTGTCAAACTCGAGCACCTCGCCTTGTTCCCACGCCTTGCCGCGGCGGAAATACAAGGCCTTCGTCGGGCAAGTGACCGTGCACGTGCGGCAGCCGGTCTGGCATATATCCTTGTTGTATTTCAAATGGCCGTCCATATAATGCTTGGCCATAACCGGCTTCCCGTCCTTCCCGACGGGCTTGTTCGTGCACACGACTTGCTCGCCGATGAGCTCGGGAAGTGCCTTCTTTTGAACCAGCACGAGATTTTCGTTCTTTATTGGTTCGTCATCGATGCATAATTGAAGGGCGCCTGTTGGGCACATGTACTGGCATACACCGCAGAACGAGCATTTATCCGGATCCAAGGCTACCGACGTGGTATGCCACGGAGCGCCGGCCTTGATGACGTTGTTCGGGCATGCGAGCATACATGTGCCGCAATTAACACAAAAATCTCTATTTACTATGAGTTTGAGTGACTTGACGAGAAACTTCTTCTCGGCGATCTGCGCAGTGTCCGTTACGACGCGTTGAAGTCTTGGGAACATCTGTTCAGTCTGCCTCCTTCATGATGATGTCGATCGCTTTCACGGGGCACGCGGGAATACATGTGCCACAGCCAGTACAAAGGTTTTGGTTGATGACGTGAACATTCGAGTTCTTGACAAGGATCACAGCATCGGATTCGTCAAGATATCCCTTGGTGCGTTTCATATCAAGATTGACAGGACAAGCGGTCATGCAGTCACCGCAACCAACACAAGCATACCAATTAATCTTGATCTTGTAGGTCTTGTCATTTTGTGTTTGTGCCATTGCCATCGTCGTGCATCTCCGCCTCGGTTATTATTCCTCCTTGGATTCCTTGCTCTTGAACGGGCTTGGCCCGAGCTCACGCAATTCCTCGACGAACTCTTTCACGATTTCCGTGAGCTCGGCACCCTCGCTCGCTGACACGTTCGTGAGGCGGAATCGTTTGGGATTGACCCCCATTTGTTCCAGGAACTTCGAGATGAGTGGCGCCTTGCG
>JAUQYW010000365.1 GCA_030587525.1 Candidatus Sigynarchaeota archaeon
ATCTATGATTATAAATGACGTCGAAAATCAAGAAAAATCTCATAAAAATCGAGTAAAAATCAATATGGGTGGTTAACTAAGTGACTCAAGAAATTAGCAAATCCGAACGAGAATAAACAAAATTCAGGAAAACCCTTGGTTGAATTGAAATTAGTTAGAGAATGGCGATATAATGAAGCCATTGATTGTGATATTTATCTTAAACGCATAGGATTTCCAATGGATTACTACAATGTTTATAATTGTATTCCATCCGAATTTAGCTCAATTATACTCTCTATCTTAAGACAAATTACGCATATAATCAAAGATGAAGGAGGATTTCCAATCGATTGCGAATTTAAACATTACAATGACTCGAGGATTGCAATCAAACGCATAATTGCTGAAAAAGAAGATTTTCTGGGAATAATGTTCATAGATGATAGTAATGTGAAATCATTCTGCGCATTACCGTCCGATCAGAAAATTACTGATATTGAAAACTGTGAAATGCTATCAGGAGATTTGCAACAGATTTGTGCATCACTTCATAAAAAAAATATCTTGTGTGTTTTTAAATTCAAAATGGAATATCTCGTCGAATAACTCATCGTTTTCGCCTGGTTGAGGAGATCACCTTTCTCAAGCAAGAATTTCAACTTGGATACATCAACACCGCGATTAAACCTTTTAATTGTAACATTCTCTGCGCATTTTCACCAGCAAGTCCAGGGACGAAACAGATCATCTTTCTACAATTCTCGCTTCGAAATCTTAACCTAAAGGGTGTTGAAATTGGTTCAGCTCTTTGGCGTTTTACCCAAAGGGTTTCGATAGTTGCGCTTTGTTCGTTTCAAAATGGGCTTTTTTGAAAACGGGCTTTGTTGAATTCTTGAATGATATTACGTTCTTAGCGATTCTGCCATCTCCGCGCTTTCCTTTGGGCAGCGGATACGCATCTTTTGGGTCGAAATCGATGCTCGGATCGAGCCCCGGGTCGTCATCGAATGATGCCTCGTAGGGTTCGACCGTAGCAGGCGAAAAAAATGATGCACAAATCTGTTTCGTCTGTATTGGGTGCTTCCCCTTTGCTCGGTACTTGCACAGACTCTTGTATCAGCACCGTAGGTTCCCGGAGTCGTGTACGATACGGCGTGGCGACCGCCAAGGCCTTCCATTCATCGACGGTCTTTTCCAGGGCTGCCGAGATGATGTTCGTGCTCACCCCGAACTTGATATGTAATTTCTTAACCGTGGTGTCCGGATCCGCGTCCTTCGCCGCGCGGATGGCCGCGCGCTGCTCGAAGTCCTCCCGCCAAAGATACCGTGACATGGCAGCAATCATTATGAACCGCTCAACTTGAACTTGACATCGGAGATGTCGACTTTGCGAAGATCATACCCAATTTCCGAGGCGTCGTGAAAGCAAAGACCTCCATCGCTGCAGCTCGCAATCTGGCCGACAGTTCCTGGATGGTACGCTCCATCGCCTCGACGTTCAAGGCCCCATCTTGCCACACGGCCAGCACCGGCCGCGCTACGCCCGGCAGCTCCTCCCGTGTCGTCTCGTCGTCCCAGCACTCCGCATCAGCCATGGTGATGACGCGCACGCCAATCCCGCCCAGCAACGATATGTCGCCGGCAATCCTGCTGTCCATCGAAACTGCCATCCCCGCGGTCCTGAATCCCGCCGCAATTTCGGCCGCAAACATGCACGATGACCTCACGCGCACGCTGCACTTGGTTGATGAAGGATCGATGGCTGTGCCTTGTATAGGTTTGGATCCGAGCATATTGCGGTTGGATGCTGCAATCGATCCCGGGAGTTTGACCCGCAGCCGCTGCACGTTGTAGTACACGCCCGGCAGCCTTGCCAGCTTCGTGTCCAGCATCGCCGCGTGCGACTGGTCGGTCGTGCCGCTCGCCAGCAGGATCGCCACCTCACCGTCTCGTTGTCGCCCAGTTCTGCCTTGCCGTTGGATGAATTGAATCACGGACGCCGTCGCCTCGTAGAACACGACGAGTTCGCAGTCGGCAACGTCGATGCCTTCCTCGGCTGCCTTGGTCGCCACGAGCACGTTGAACTCGCCGGCCTTGAACCGCCGCAACACGTCTTGCTGCTCGTCCCGCGACATTCCCTTGTCTTGGGGCGACGCATCGCCTTGCCCGACGAAGCGCCGCGTTTTCAGGGCCGCGCCGGTCTTGCACGCGACCAAGTGGCTCACAAGCATCGGTATCGATGCCCGGTACAGCGTGAACACGATGCACCGCGACGACGGGCACCGGGCAAAGAACGCTGCCAGCACGTCGGCGAGGGCGTGCAATTTCGGGTGGCACGCGGCCGGAGACGACGATTTCACGAGCTGGGTCGCTTTCTTGATGGCGATCACGTAACGCGGGTGCTGAAGGATGGCGAGCGTCGCCCGCGTCGGCTTCGCTTGCTGCATCGCCACGAGCTTCTCGTGGTACGCCAGCAGCGCCGCCAGCCCCTGCGTCTCGACCAGCTCGATGGCGTGCCGCGCCTTCACGCACGCCGCCAGCTTCGACACGACCTCCCACCTCGATGCTTGCTGTCCCGCCGTCGCTTCGGCGCCGGCATCTAGCTCGGCAACACGGGCTTCGGCATCCGCATCGGCCGCTATATCATCGGTACCAGTATCAGTATCTTCATCGTTATCGCTGGCATCGATTCGCGCAGCATTCGACTTCCGATGCTTCGGTTTGCTCGGCAAGTACCGTTCCAGCATTGCCGTGAACGTCGTTTTCGAAGGCATCAAGATGCCGTCGCTCCCGATCGCCGTTACTTCGGCTAAACCCGCTGACGACGCCAGCCACGCGCACGGTTCCTTCAACACGTCGACGAGCAAACCGCGTATCTCCACATATTCTGGTGTCAGGTCCACTGCATAACGCTTCACGTCAAGCCGGAACGTGTAGGGCTTCACGTCGGGATCGTCGCCCGTCTTGATGATAGCATTGGCGGGGTCGATGCCCAGGTTCGTGCACACCTCGACGATGCGTGCCTCGGTCTCGCCCGGCGACGCAGTCAGTGCCAACAACCGCGGCGAGCAACCATGGTCGACCAGGTCCTTGTGCACGAGGTGATACGGGTCCCCGGCGGTCGCGTGGTGCGCCTCGTCCACGACCACGTCGACGATCGCCGCCCGGGAGATCCGTCCCTGCACCAGGTCGTTCAGCACGGTTTGCGGGGTCATAAACAGCACGGTCATCCCGATGGCCACCGATGCGTAGAACGCCGTGCGGTCAGCAGGCGCGGTTTCCCCGTCGACGATGGCCAGGCCGATATCAGCCAAGCCAAGATGTTCCTGGAACATGTCGCGGTGCTGGACGAGCAAGGCTTTCGTGGGCGCCATGAACACCGCGATCCCGGCCTTTCCATTCCTCGCCAACCCTTCGAGGATGGCCTTCACGTGCAGCAAGGCGATCAGCGTCTTGCCCAGCCCCGTCGGTAGCACTAGTAGCGAATTGGCGTCGGCACTCCTCGATGCAGCGTCCACCTGGTAAGCCCTTGGTGTTATCGGGACCGCCGGGGTCGCTGGAAACATGAGGGAGGGCCATCGCTTGCTGGCAAGATTTGCCCGAAGCGAGCGGGCTTCATCAATACCGCGGTTCAAGGCATCGGAAACGACGCGCGTGCTCGTTCCGTGCAGCCTCGCGAGCTCCCGCCACGAGATCGAGGGATTTCCTGCCTTTATTGCGCGGATGGCTTCACGCTTGGCGATTTCCCCGTCTGACAGCGTTCTCGTCATCAAGAGCCACCCCGGGTTCTGCTGCACCGGGACCGTCGCGCTTTCACCTTACCAACCAGGGTGAGCCACCCGCTTTCACGTTGAAGGGTACCCATGTGGAGGCTGCACAACCTCGCTTTTTAAACAAAAAGCATTCCAGGAACCTTTCTTGACCGCTTTCGCTTTACCTGCCATGACCCTAAATCGCGACCCTCGCAACGGATTCCTTCTCGACCCAGCGTTACCGCCCACCTCGCTCTTTTAAGAGTGAAATCCGGAGAAAAAAATCTCGACCTATTCTCATCTCGCAAGATATGGCGTCGTGCAACAATGCACGTGATAAAGGCAAGAAAAACAAAAATATCGGCCGAAGCAGCCACCAGTCCCGCGCCAACCACGGTCGCCGGCCTCGCCGCCCCGAAAGCCATCCGGCAGGAATGCCACGGGGCGTTGAGCCCGGCAGTTGAGTCGGGATCGTGCACATCGCAAGATGCGCATTCATTGAGAGTTAAAACGCCTATTTAAGCACATCCATGAAGCCCCGCCGCCTCAGCCTGTTATATAAACCTTTGGAATAATGCTCGGAGCCTTATATATCCCGATTCAAAACATCCCGCATCACGATCATCGTTTTTCACCCGATACGAGGGAGTGCAACTATACTGGATGACAGCCCGATTCCGGGCAATATCTGCCACGCGACGCTGTCACGGGCTCGCTAATTTCCCCGCCCGCGCTACGCTCGATCCTCGCGATCCCGGCGGCATTTTCTTCTAGCGCTTGGAGGGGGACCTTGCCTCGCACGGCCGCGGCGATGCATGCACCGTGCTAGCTCGGCGGTCGCGAGATCCCGGCGCGTGTCGATGACAGCCACGCGATGACCGAAATACTTAAAAGTCCGCGATTCGATGGATATGATGAGCATCTATGAAGCCGATCATAAAGATCCCGGACTCCTTTTATGGCGGGTTGGGAGAGGAAATGATGTACAACATCGAATTCCACGTCAACGGCAAGCGCGTGCGCCCGATCATCAAATGGTGGCGAGAAAATCACCGCGAGGAATCCATCGCCGCCGGCGAGAACCGTGTCGAGCGCTTCATCGTTGACGTGCGGGGCATGGGCATCGAGCAAGCCGGCGACATCGAAGGTCTCGATGGCGTCGATCGCATCGACGAGTTATGGCTCGATGATAACCATGTCGCCGACCTTGCCCCGTTCACGCGCATGCCATGGGCACCCAAGCTTAAGGTCCTGCGTGCCAGCAACAACCGCATCGCCCGCATCCCCGACCTGTCGGCCTTTGGCAGCCTCGAATCGTTAAGCCTCGGCGAGTCCATCGAACGCATCGAAGGTCTTGATGGCTTGAAATATCTTAAGTTCCTAAGACTCGGAAGCAATATCACCAAAACGGAGGGCATCGGTAAATT
>JAUQYW010000366.1 GCA_030587525.1 Candidatus Sigynarchaeota archaeon
GTTGAGCACGAGGTCGATGGCTCCCGAGCTAGGTCCTATCAACCCTATCTTGTTTCCCTGGGGCATCGGGGAAAAAATGAATGCCTTCGCGATCTCGAACAAGTCCATATAATTTTCGACTTGCAATGCTCCCGCAGCAGTGAGTTTTTCCACGCCAGCTTGCAGGCCGCACTTCTTGAACAGGATGGGCTTCGAAGAAGAGCATTCCTTGATCGCATCGACCAGGGAGTTATTTATCTTTCGTAAGAAGATGGAGATCACCTTGACTTGCTTGTCAGCGACCAGGTACCGCAGGAAACTTCCGTCCGAGATTGAACCTTGGAACACGTCGTGGAAATGGATCACCTTGGAAAACGAGGTGTCCTGGGACGGGTGCCACCAGCCGCAAGCTCCCGAGAGGCCTCCCGATTGGGCCATGAACCCGATGCCCGCGCGGTCCTCGTCCTCGCCGAGTTTAGCGATCTGTTCCCGCACGGGGATGATCGATGACGTGAAACCGTCGGGAAAGTTGATCAATCCTATCAAGGATGGGCCAATGAACCGGATATCATAATGCTTGCAGATATCAAGTATCTTTACCTGGATCTGCTCACGATCCACTTCATCTTGCAGCGTGATGTCCGCCTGGATGATCACGTTCTTGATCCCCTTTTTTCCGCAATTTTCCAGGATAGGCACGACGTCTGCGTGCAAGATGATAGCGAGCTCGGGCACTTCCGGGAGTTCGATCACCTTTGGGTAGCACTTGTAGCCCAATATTTCCTTGGCGTACGGGTTCACCAGATAGATTTTCCCCGGATAATTGACCGCGAGCAGGTTTTTCAAGATGATGCCGTTAAACTTGTCCATATCGCGGCTGACGCCGATCAAGGCAACGCTCCGCGGATTGAAAAACGGGGCGAGATTTTCAACTTCGTTCATTCCAATCTGATTAAGCTCCACGGATAGATAAAACTCGTCTTTACTGGAAAAGGAGTGTGTTTATATTACCGAACGAGGTGGTGGTGGTGTTCTCGTAAAGCATGATGAAGGTAAAAGGTGAGATGTTCCATGGTGATTAAAAGCACGAACCCGGCCACGCTGGAAATAAACGGCGAGGTTGAGGAAACTTCTCCCGAAGCATTGGAAAAGATTTTCGACGAAGCTCGAGCAGCACAGCGAAAATGGCGCCTCCTTAGTACTGCCAAGCGCGCGAGGATCATCGTGAAAGTGAACGAGTACATCGCTGATCATATCGATGATATTTCTGTAATAATTTCTAAGGAAACCGGAAAGCCCCCGCTGGAAGCATTCAATGCAGAGGTGTATGGAATTATGGACGCGGCATTTTATTATTATAACAATGCCGAAAAAGTGCTGGATGCCAAGGAGGAGCTGGATCTCGGATTTTATAGTTCCTTAGACAAGTCCAGTTTCATCGTGTATAAGCCTGTTGGCGTCGTTTCGGTCATCGGACCATACAACTATCCATTTGCCATCCCGTTCAACCAGATCATGCAATCGTTGATAGCCGGGAATTCAGTCGTGTTTAAACCGTCGTCAGACACGGTTCTCGTTGGAAAAAAAATCCAGGATGTGTTTGATTCCATCGATGATCTCCCAAGCGGCGTGTTAACTACGGTCTTCGGCAGCGGTTCCGTGCTTGGCAACGTGCTCGTGAGCAAAGCCAACCGTGTCGTTTTCACGGGAAGCACAGAAACCGGGAAAGCTATCATGAAAAAGGCCGCGGAAACCTTAACACCTGTTTGCCTGGAACTCGGCGGAAAGTCCGAGATGATCATTTTACCCGATGCAAATCTAGACCGTGCCATACTTGCTGCTCGTTGGGGATGCTTTACCAACTCGGGACAAGTCTGCTCATCTGTAAAGAGGTTATATTTGCACGAGAGCATCGCGAAAGATTTCACGCGAAGACTGGTCGATGCCACGAAAAAGCTGAAGCAAGGAAATCCGACGGATCCCGGCGTGGATGTCGGGGCTATGGTCAACGAGACGCAGATGAACAAGGTACTGCAAGCCATCGATGGAGCGAAGAAAGAAGGTGCCATGGTGCTCTGCGGTGGCCGGCGTAACCCCGCGTTCAAGGGGTATTTCATAGAGCCCACCATCCTCGGCAATTGTAAGAACGCTATGCAATGCGTGCAGCGGGAGATCTTTGGTCCCGTGTTACCTATCATTACCTTTAAGACGGCGGGAGAAGCTGTCGCCTTGGCAAATAACAACCCCTACGGGCTCACGTCGAGCATCTGGACGGAAAATTATGAGGAAGGCATTAAGCTCGCAAAGGAAATAGATTCCGGCACTGTGATGATCAACGAGGTCGTCTACACGTTTGCCCTAGCCCCGACGCCATGGGGCGGCGTGAAATCATCGGGCATCGGAAGGACTCACGGCAAGATGGGATTCTTGGAGGTCGTGGATCCATTGCACATACACGTCGATAAATACAATGCACCGGATGCATGGTGGATGCCCTATGACAAGGACTTTGCAGAAATGATGGAAAATTTCAAGTTGATTGCAAAATCGCTCATCGTGAGAGATTGAATGCTTTTTTACCTTTTATTAAAGTGCTCTCCTTAAATGAATTGTATAAATCCCGCGAGATTGATAGAAGATCAGTGAATAAATCATGATTCCTCGTATCAAGCTTGAAAAGTTAGAAATTTCTCGGTTGATCTGCGGCTCGAATCCTTTTTGTGGTATCTCGCACTTCACTATGTCTCGAGATATGTTTTTCAACGAGTATCTCACCCTCGATAAAATCGTCGAGATCATGACCTTCGTCCAGCAAGAGTTCGGCGTGAACGCGATCATTTCTTCTCCCCGCGATCACATCTACACGGCCCTCCAGAAGGTGCAGAAGGAAACGGGCGAGAAGTTCCACTGGATCTGCTCACCCAGCCCCGCAAGGGAAACGGCGACGGACTTGCCGCCGACCATGCCTGGACAGATTCAATGGTGCGCGGATCACGAGGTTTCGGTCTGCATGCCGCACCGGTCGTACACCGATGCCAAGATGGATACCATGGCCATGGAGATCGAGGGCATCGAGCCGATCCTTGCAGAGATCCGGGATAAAGGCATGATTCCCGGGCTTAGCACGCATTATTACGACGCGATACGGATTACCGAGAAACGAAAGTACGACGTGGCTATCATCGTGCAACCTTTGAACGTCTTGGGCTTCCAGAGCAACATCGAGGTAAACTCCCTCATCAATACTATCCGGAACACCCGGATCCAGATCTTGAACATCAAGCCACTCGCGGCGGGCCGCGTGGAACCTGAAATTGGACTCAATTTCTGCTTCAACAACATCAAGGACAACGATTTCGTGGCATGTGGGTTCGGTTGCATGCAGGATGCGGACTATGACTGC
>JAUQYW010000371.1 GCA_030587525.1 Candidatus Sigynarchaeota archaeon
AATACAACACGACCATACCATTGCCAACGGTCGCCCGTGACGCGCCGGAATTCATGAAAGACACGTGGCGAGGCCCGATGTGGGTGAACACGGCTTATCTGGTACTCGAGGGGTTAAAACGCCAGGGCCAAGATCGAATTGCCGGGGAGCTCGCTTTCCGGATTTGCAAGGGAATATTCGAGACGTGGCGCAACGAGGGCTCCTTCTACGAGTTCTACGATCCCGACCGGTATGACTTGAAGGAGTTGACCAGGAAAAAAGGGAACTTGTACAAGCAGATCACGCTTGGGGGGAAACCGGTAAAAAAATTCGCAGGATGGACCGCGCTCGCGAACGCTATGCTCGTCGAGGATGTCATCGGCTTGAACTGCATCGATAGCAAGTGGACGCTCGAACCTCATATCCCGGATGAATGGCTTGGCAAGAATAACATGATCGCCATGAAATTGCCGTTCTACAGAATGGATCTCGAGATAAAAGGGAGCGGGAACGGCCAAACCATGGAATGCACTGCATCCGTCGCAGACGCAAAAAAATCGTTCGCCGTGACAAATCACGAGCGGGTGGTAATTCAGGATTCTTGAAAGAAAAAAAGAAAATGGAAATTCTTCATTCTTCATCGTGATCGTGGCCGCAACAACTGGATCCACAGCTATCCCCGCAGCCAGGACCGCAACTATGCTCCCACCGCTCGTCAGGCTCGCCGTACTCGACAACCTTGAATTTAAACTTCAAAACCTTTCCAGCGAGTTCGTGGTTCATGTCAAGCGTGATGGTGTCCTTCTCAATCTTGACCACTTTTGCCATAAAGCGCTCGCCATCCGGGGTGCCAAGCTGGAGCATCTGGCCTTCCTTCGGCGCAAAATCCTTAGGGAATTTATTTTTCGGGATTCGTTGTATGGCCTTAGGATCATAGTCGCCATATGCATCCTTGGGTTGAAGGGTGATCTCTTTTTCCTCGCCTTTCTCCATGTTCATGATAGCTGCATCGAATCCCGGGATGATCATGCCTGCCCCGGCAATAAAGACGAGTGGCTCGCCATCATGCTTGTCCGAGCTGTCAAAAACCGTGCCATCTTCCAATGTACCCGTGTAAGTAACGGAGACTTGGTTTCCATCCTTGACTGGCATTTTCTGTTCAATCCTTTTAGCTGATGAATTCTCGTGGTGAAAAATGGTACTTATAGGATAAGAAAATTCATGAACGCATTAATTGATTGCCCTTATCTCGAATGCGCGAACATGGTATTTTTCAAGGGATACAAAGTCAAAAAAGAAAACAATAGATCATTTGCGACCAAAGAGAGGGCCGAGGCTTGCACACGCCCGGTAATCCGCGCCTTCGAGCTCGCTCGTCCCGAACGCGTGCCACATGCTGGGCCTGAAGATTTTTTCGTCGGCGACGTTGTGCATACACACGGGAATGCGGAGCATGGATGCCAGCGCTATCAAATCGGACCCGATGTGGCCATAACTGAGCGAGCCGTGGTTGGCACCCCACGCATTCATAACGTTGTACACGGTCTTGAAGGCACCCTTGCCGGTCAAGATCGGCGCGAACCACGTCGTTGGCCACGAGGGATTCGTTCGCTCGCTCAATTTACCGGCAACATCAGCCGGCAAGTCGACCGAATATCCCTCGGCGAGCTGCAACACGGGGCCAAGCCCCTTCACCATATTCACACGCGACATCGTCATCGGCATACCGCCACGGCTCATATAACTCGCTGAAAAACCGCCACCGCGGAAATATTCGACAACTGCTGGGCAGAAGCGCGTGGCCTCGAAGCATTTCTTGACTTCGTCATCCGTGATCTCCCAGAAAGGCTTCATAACGGGCTTGCCGTCTTTTGTCGATTGCTGGCCCGTGCCGTCAAGGCATGCCGAGCCCGAGTTGATGAGGTGGATGATGCCTTCCTTGGCTTCGCCAGCCAGCACGTGGCCGGTAACGCGCTTCACCGCTTCCGGGCTCCAGTACGTGCGCACGTCGGCGAAGATTTGAGCCGTGCACGTGAGCAAGTGGCCGAACAGCATGGCGACGCCGTTGAGGCAGTCATTTTCCGTGGCCATGATGTACGGCTGTCGAATGCCGTCCCAATCGAACGACGTGTTGAGCAGCGTCTCGAGAAAGTCGCCGTTCGGCATATAATCGGTCCATTGACGCTGGCCTTGGAAACCCGCGAGGATCGCGTTGTGCCCGAATGCTTCCTCTTCAAAGCCAAGCTTGGCGAGCTTCGGGTTCCCGGCCATCAAGTCCTTGGCGATCATCGCCATCTTCACGACGGTCTCCCACTCCTTATCCTTCTGCTCCCGGGATTTCTGCGACGCCGAGGTGTTGTAATCCTTACCTTCCTTGCAATGCTGCTTCACGAACTTGAGGGCTCGATCGTATTCCTCCTTGTCGTAGATGTCGAGACCCAGGCGCCGGGAAATTTCCGACATGTCAACATACTCGTTGCGCATGCCGAGGTAATCCTGGAAAATGGTTTCGTTGATGATGGAACCGGCGATGCCCATGGACACGCCACCGATGCTCAAGTAACTCTTTCCCCGCATCCACGCTACCGAGAGCCCGGCCCGGGTGAAACAGAGCAGCTTCTCCCGGACATCGTCGGGGATCTTGCTATCGCCGGCATCTTGCACGTCCTTGCCGTAGATGCCGAACGCGGGCAAGCCTTTCTGGTTGTGGCCCGCAAGCACGGCAGCGAGGTACACCGCGCCGGGTCGCTCGGTGCCGTTGAAGCCCCAGATCGCCTTGGGCAGGAAAGGATCCGCGTCAAACGTTTCCGTGCCATAGCACCAGCACGGCGTGACCGTGATCGAGACGCCCACGTTCTCCACGGCAAATTTTGCCGCGCATTCAGCCGCTTCTGCAACGCCGCCAATCGTCGAGCCCGCGATGACGCATTCGACCAGTGCACCGTTCGGGTGCCGGAGCTCCGTCGTGATGAGCTTCGATACCATCTTTGCGAGGTTCAAGGTCTGGTCTTCCAGGCTCTCCCGGACACCCTTCCGCCGCCCGTCGATGGCCGGACGGATGCCAACCTTTGGCAATGGGCCGCGAAGCCTGGGTTTTCCAGTGATTTTCGAGTCAGCTTCGTCCTTCTTCGGGATTTTTTCAGATTTAACCATGGTTTTTCCCTATGCATTCGCTTGTGAGTGATTGAACCTTGGATCACACGCCTTTGAAACTTGCGATTGTAAAAGGCCAGGACACCTTGAAGGGAAATTCTAAAACAGATACTTCACTTGAAAATCTTGACCAATCACATGGATGTTCAAGATAGGGTCGTGAAAGTTATCGGCGGAGAGATGCCGGACCGCGTTCCGATTTTCATCCCCGGTTTCGAGCCCCGATTTCTCGAGACCTTCGATGCAGCTCACGACGATGCCGCCGGGAGCAAGATTTGCATCTGCAACGGGAAAGATCTCACGCCTCTCGTCCACCTCGGTGTCGACTTGTGCGAGGTGCCCGGGCCGCCCCACCTCAAGCCGGAACAGGAATTGCCACGTCTTGATGATGAATTTATGGCCGTGGACATGTTCGGCAGGGTTTTCAAGAGGCACGTGTCGGGAAACGTCGAATACTTGGATTACCAGGGCCCGTACTTGCGCACGGAAGACGCGATCAAGCAATGGAACCACCTGATCCCGCAGCAAATCGACCCTGACTGGTACGACCGGGTTTACAAGGAGACGCTCGCTTGCGTCGATACCCACGCGATTTGTCCTTTGTTCAAGGCCTGCGATGGCATATATTCGATCCTGGAGCAGGCCATCGGCATCGAGAATATGGCCTTCATGCTCCACGATAAACCAGAAATGATCGATTTTTTACTCGACAAGATTTACAAAATCGTCATTAATGACGTCAAGGGGTTGCTCGATGCGAAAGTGGCCTTCATCTTGATATGCGATGACATCACCATAGAAAATCACCCCAGCATCACGCCTGATCTCGTCGAGAAGCATTTGCTCCCCCTTTACACGAAGCTCGTTGACCGCGTGCATACCAGCGGGGGAAAAGCGTTTTTCCGCACGACAGGCGACGTCTTGAACGTGATCGGGACGCTGGTGAAAGCGGGGTTCGATGCCGTCCACGTCACGAATCCGGAGCCAAGTTACCTGGAGGAGGCAAAGATGTTCTGGGGTGATCGCATCTGCATCATCGGGAACCTCGACGTGATGTCGGTGCTATCGTTGAGCACGCCGATCCAGGTGAAGCGAAAGGTGAAGGAATTGCTCGACATTGCCAAGGGAAGCGGCCGGTATATATTCGGAACCAACGACGTGCTAATCAACTCCGCGAAACTGGGAAACGTTGAAGCAATGATCGCGGCGG
Source organism: Candidatus Sigynarchaeota archaeon (assembly GCA_030587525.1). Classification (GTDB taxonomy): domain Archaea; phylum Asgardarchaeota; class Lokiarchaeia; order Sigyniarchaeales; family Sigyniarchaeaceae; genus Sigyniarchaeum; species Sigyniarchaeum tengchongense. Next base: position 4,343 of record JAUQYW010000371.1, read on the forward strand.
CCAAGCAGCACGGGATGTACTGAACAAGTTAGTAACTATCAGCGATATTTTCAAATAGCCTCTATCCCGACATCTCAACCACCAACCGTGTTTTTGAACATAATTTCGTTTTACAATTCAGGAGTGAAAAAAAAACATGCAACGATCAAGATTCGTTTCCCGGGCCACGATGATACTGGCCACGATGGTGGGATTGTCGTTGATCGCGCTTTCCATGAATTCATCGCAAGCATTGGTCCTGGATAGGCCTAAAGCCAAGGGCGTGGGCAACGATCCCATCAAGTACAAGTTCAACCTGGATCCGGGTGAAGGATTGCAATTTTCTTTCGTATCGAGCAACGCCACTGTCGAAGCCGTTTTTATCGACATCCGGGCGTCGAACCGATCCGTTGTCAGCACGAGCACGTTCACGGTAAATCAGACGACTTACATCAAAACCTACGGATTTGCCTGGACATGCAACATCACGATCAACGCGACCGCCAGTTACACGGGAAGCAGGATAGACTTTTACGCGAAATACACTTTCATCAAAACCTCGGGAAGGATCATGTCCTACATCGTAGCCGCTGCAGCAGCGACCATCGGCGTCGTATTCGTTTACTTGCTGGTCAAGAAGAAGACCAAGGAGGCGAGTAAGTGATGGCAGAAGAAAAACAAGTGGCCAAGCTCGACTACAAGAAAACGTTCCTCATCGGCTTTGGTTTTCTCACGACGGCCGCGTGGAGGCTGTACAATATTAAGATTCCCTTAGTTCTCTATTATTTCTTGCCGGTATTCTCCTGGTCTGATTTTATCGTAGGCGTTGTCATGGTCATCGATAACATTATCGCCATCGTGCTACAGCCATACTTTGGCTCGTTATCCGACCGGACCAAGTCTAAATTCGGAAAGCGCATGCCATACATTATGATCGGCATTCCTGCAGCGGTGCTCGCGTTCGTCATGATGCCGTTCGCACCAAACGTGGCGGTGCTGCTGGTGCTGATATTCTGCTTCGACCTTGCCATGGCTTTCTACCGCTCCCCTGTTGTCGCGCTCATGCCGGATCTCACCCCGAGCGAGGTGCGGGCAAAGGGAAACGCGATAATAAACTTGATGGGCGGCGTCGGGACGATCGGGTCTTTTCTTGTCGGGTCCGTGCTGCTCGATTACGACCCATCGGGAGCGACTGCGTTCTCCGTGGTAGGCATCATCATGCTCGTGAGCTTGGTCATCGTGGTTCTCACGGTCAACGAGCAAAAGATCACGGCCGAGATGACCGCAAAATACGGGGCTGATTTCGCGTCTGACAGGACTTCAATAAAGGACTTTCGCGTGAAAGATGCTGAAAAAGTCGATGCTGGCGTGAAAAAAGGAATTTTCCAACGGATCAAGGAAAGCGACACGGTCATGATCTTCCGCGAGAAAGACAAGTCTGCATTGTTCATGCTCCTCGCGATCTTCAGCTGGTACATGACGATCAACGCCGTGGAGACTTTCTTCAGCACGTACGCGGTCAACATCCTGGGAATAAGCCCGGGAGGAGCGAGCACGTTAATGCTTATCACGCCGGTCACGTTCATCGTGTTCGCGATTCCTGCTGGCATCATCTCCGAAAAAATTGGGCGGCGAAAGACCATCAAGATAGGCATCGTGATTATCCTCGCCACGATTTTTATGTTCATCTTCGTGCGGGATTTCACGATCTTGCTTAGCTTGTTTGTAATTTATGGAATTGCCTGGTCCATGATGAATATCAACAGCATCACCGTGGTTTGGCAATTGGCACCCAACGGAAAGATAGGCGCGTATACAGGCGTTTACTACTTGTTTTCAGAAGCATCTGCCATCTTGAGTCCCGTGGTGGTCGGATTTATCTTTTCTTTAGCCTATGACGTGATGGGTATCCTCCGGTACACGTTGCTCTTCCCATATGCTTTCGGATTCTTGATCCTGGCATTGATCTTCATGTTCAAGGTGAAACGTGGTGAAGTGAAGTTAACGGCCAAGGAAATCGACGACTTGAAACGTGTCTATGCCGGACGAAGTTAAATATTTTCTTTTTTCTTCCTTCCTTCTTTTAGTATTCCACGGCTTTACAAGCCTTTTTGCGATAATATGAAATGCTCTCGTTTTTCCGTTTTTTCCTGCTGATCGCGCTTCTTGTCCTTGCAATAATGGCAATTGCCCATGCACAAGACGGCATGCTTCAGTAAATCGGCGGGAATAGAAAAAAACGCGCTCCGCGTGAAGTACTTGAACAGCAGTTTCTGCGGATAGTTATAGGCGCGGCGAGTGCGGCTCAATGCGATGCTCCTCTTCCCTCTGACGTTTTAAGGTGATCTATAAGTACCGTCGAAATCAACGGTATAAATAATTTCCACATTTTATGATTGGGAATCAATCATGATCTACACGCATTTCCATTTTCATAGCAATTTTTGGTATGCAGAGTACACGCACGCCCAGGCCATGCACCAGTTCATACGGTTATACCGCAAGATAATGGACATCTTCAATGAAAATCCGCACGCGACGGTAGGCTGGGACATGGATGTCAGCCTGACGCTGCCGAACTTGAGGCGCTTCTTGCCGTCGTTCATCGACGACGTGAACCGCAAGATCGCGGAGCACCGCCAAGAGGTCGTGATCGGGACGTATGCGAACGCCTTGACCCCACATATGTCGCCCAAAGAGTTCGATCTTCAGCTGAGGTTGTCCAAGACGGCACTTGCCGAGTCCTTCGATCACATTGCGAACTGCTATTTCCCGCAGGACGGCGGGTGGTCGCCGAATCTGCCAAAGATGCTCAAGGACCGGGGCATTGCCTACACCATGACTCACCAGAATATCTTCAACCGGTTTTGCCGAGGTCAATTCACGCAAAAGGAGCGATTCCAGCCCATCATCATCCAAGGCCACGACGGCACGACCATCCCGTCCATGGTCTTCGCGTTCGAGGGCATCATCTCGTCGTCCGACCACATCACGAATTTCAACAAGTTGAATGAGCGAATAAAGAGCGATCCTTCCTTGAAAGACGATGATCTCTTGCTGATTAGCTTTTTTGACACGGAGCGAGTGAATCCGAGCAAATTGCAAGAATGGATAAGTCACCTCGACAAACTTGGCTTCAAATTCATGCTCCCCGAGGAGTTTTTGAAGCTCCACAAGCCGAAAAAGGAAAAGACGAAGGCACGTTACTTCGAGGACACGGATTGGCACACACCCATAGAGTTTCACAATGAGGTCCCAACTGACCAAAATCTATATACGGAGCTCGAAAAAGTAAGGGCCCTCATAGATGAGTGCGATTTCTGGCTAGGCAAGGCGAAAGCCGAGGGCATCCATAATCTCGACTATTACGAAGCCGAGCTCCTCGCTGCGAAGAAATATGCCATCAATTGCACGTCGAGCGACAAGTCGCACTGGTTCTCTTGCGAGTACAAGGTGAAGATCGGCCAGCAGATGGTCATGAACGCGCAAGAGAAAACAGATTGGGTGGCCGGGGCGCTGGCCGAGCTCGTGACCACCAAGGATGGAACCAAGGCTCTTGTATCCTTTTACACATACCCCGAGCACCACATCAAGCTCCTGGACCTCCAACCGATCCCCATTCCCGCCCGCTTCCCGATCCACGTGGCGTACCCGTTCATTCTCCAAGCAAATTTCCTCTCGTTCCAGGAGCCCGGGCTCTCCTTGAATGGAACTGCCATCCCGGTATTCCACTCGGACCTTCCGTTGCCAACGGAGCCTGGCGCGAACTATTGCCCCGAATTCATCTTCCAGCCGGGATATGAATTACCGCCTGGTTCCATACACGAGCTGTTGTTCATGAAGAATCACCAAGAAACTGGTGTTCTCGATCAAAAAGCCCCCGAGTTATCATTAACCGGTGGGGAGGATGCTTGCTTGCGAACGCCAGAGCTGGAGGTCATCGTAAAGCGTGGCGCGCTCCAGCAATGCACCAGCGTGAAGGATCAGGCACGGATTACAGCCCGGGACGGCACCCCGGTCGTGGATTCGTACTTGAAAAATACCACGACCGGTTTCACGTTTGCTGGCGCGTCCGACGGCGACGTGAAGGTCGAGATCGATGCCGAGGAAAGATCGCCATTCCACGCGGGCATCATGTTCACCACGACGAAGGAACCAGGCATCACTGAATCGACTAGGTATCGAGTGTATAACGGGTTTCCCGCGCTGGAGATTGAAAAGCTATGCGTCATCAAGGGAAAGATGGCGGGGGATTACGTGCCGTTCCACGTGACCCCTGGGTTTATACCGGAAACAGTCGAGCGGGAATTGCTGGGCACCGACCTCGTGCGTAGGCTCCCGAAAAACGAAGACGCTTTCCCGCGCATCAACGAATGGGCGATCGTGAGTGGCGAGGGCAAAAGGTTTTTAATTGCTGCCAATTCGCAAATCAGGGCAATCAAGTTCCTCCCATTCAACAAGGATGGCACGTTTGACTTTGGGCTAATGCGCGGCTATCCGCCGTACTTGCCCGTCAACTTGCTCGGCGGCGTCCACCACTACCGCGTGATCGTGATCCCCGGCGGCGACCTCGAACGCATGAAACAGCTCGCCAAGCTCTACAGGTATGGAACCACGGCGAACTGGTGGCTCTGATGCGAGAATGGAAAAAAAGGGTCAATTAATCCTCTAAACATAAACGATTTTGAAAAGAAAAATGAAAAAGTATCTTGGTTACTTGACCGCCTGAAAGTAGATGTACCAAACGCCATCGTCTTCATTGCGCTCAAGGCCGAGAAACTTGTTTTTCGTCTTTGCCAGGTCGCGGGGCACAGACTCGCTCGCGGGTTTGTAATCCGTGATAATACGTAAGATCTTGCCTACAGCCATAGTTGAAAGCTGTTTCTTGGTCTTCAACGCGGGAACGGGGCACACGAGGCCCCGGCAATCCAACTCTTCATCATATTTCATGATTGATTCCTCCATCTTTTTGTCTCTGTTTTATTTGTGGTCCATTAATCATTCGACTCATTCACTCGCGACTGCGAATTGTGGTTCCGTGCTATCATCTTCAACCTTCATCTCCAGGACCCGTTCCTGCACGAGACGTAGTGCTTCGTATCGTGCTTGCTTCGGGACGAGATTAAGTTCCGTGCTCAAGTCGGCAATCGTGGCGGGGCCGTGCTCAGCAACATAATCGAGAATCCGCTGGCGCAGTGTTTTTTCAAAGCCATGAAGCGGGCGCTTGGCCTTGGAATCGACTTTTTTCTTAACCGCGTCCATATCGACCGTGCCAACTTCAAACAGCCCCTTCTTTATGGCCTTTTCCACGAGATCCTTGCCCCTCGCAGTCCATGCGATGACCGTCGAATAACCTTTTAGCGATCCGATCTCGCCAGCAGACAGGTCGGCGAAGATGCCGGCGAAATCTTGGCAATGCGAGCAAAAACTATTGCACGACAAGCAACGCCGGGCTTCCTTGACGGCTTGTTCCTCGGTAAACATGCCGTCGACCTCGTCAAAATTGAAGAATAAATCGACGACCTGGTCCTTGAGCTTCACGGGCTTCTTGGAGCGGGCCTTCGGTGGCGCGAGCGGGCTATCCATGAATGACTTGGCCTTCTTGACCCGACCCGCCTTGAGATCCTTGCCGTTCAAGAATCGATCGATGCTGATGGCCGCCTCCTTCCCATGGGCAACGGACGCGACGACGGCACCCTTGGACCGGCCCACGGCATCGCCACCAGCGAAGATACCCGGGATGCTGGTCTCGTAAGTGAGCTCGTCGATCAAGATGCGATCCTTCACTTTCTTGAGTTGCCCGCTGGTCGCAGCATCGATCTCGGCATAATCAACGGTTTGCCCAACAGCAATGACCACGGCATCGACCATGATGTCAAAATCGGAACCGGGAAGCTTGTCGTATGGTGGCTTGGGTGGCACCTTGTTGCACGACACCTTGATGCGTCCGGCCGTGGCTGGTTCGAACCTTGCCGTGTTCGTCGAGTACAAGTATTCCATGAAGGGCAGTTCGTTCTTCGGTATGTCATCCACGACGAGCTTGAGCTCTTGCGCCGTGCGGATTTCGGCAAGGTACACTTTCTTCGCCCCGAGCCTGATCGCAGTTTGGGCTGCATCGACTGCAACTGGACCACCGCCCATAAGATACAGCGTCTTTTCCTTGAACTCCGCCGGATTGTCGGGATATCGATACTTCCGGTTCATGAGGAAGTTGATTGCCGTGTGAACGCCGGGCGTGTCCTCGCCGGGCACCTTGAATGTCCTGGGCGCCCACGTGCCGATGCCGATGAAAAATGCTTCGAACCCTTGCTTCTTCAGGTCATCAATCGTGAGTTGCTTGCCCACTGGCGTGTTAAGCTTCACATCGACGCCCTGGGCCTTGATGGTTTCCACGTCGTAGTCCAGGATCTCGTCGGGCAATCGGAACTTCGGGATACCCGCACGCATCATACCGCCCAGTGTGCCTGTTTTTTCGAAGATCGTCGGCCGGTACCCCATTTTCGCGAGGTAATATGCCGCCGTGAGGCCCGCTGGACCGCCACCGACGATGGCGACCTTTTTACCATTCGGCATGGGATGCGATTCCTTGATCTTGGGTGCATTTTTCATCTCCCATTCCGAAACGAACTTTTTCAACTCGCGGACGGGAATCGGGTCCTTGTAGCCAATCGCCGTGCAGCCGTGCTCGCATTCATGCGTGCAGACGCGGCCGCAGATGGATGGAAATGGATTTTCCTCGCGGATCGTGTCCATGGCTTCTTGATACTTTCCCTCGCGAATGCAATGGATGTATTCACGCGCGTTGACGCCCGCGGGACAGTTCACCGCGCATGGGGAACAGGTATCGCCCGAGTCGGTTTTCTCGTTGCGCATGGCTGCGTTGCAGAACAAGCCAAGGCGAATGATCGGCGCGTGCATGCGGTTTTCGATCTCTGCGGCGCCGAGCTCCTCGCAAGCCACGCCGACCACAGCCACGGTCTCGTGTGCTTTGCCCATGGTTTCCACGAGCTTGCCCACGACACCTGATCTGCCATAGCTCGTCCCTGAATACTCGTTTATCTTGACCGGATCGCTAACTGCATCGGGAACCGGCGTGCCATCCATATCTTTGGTCGCGACCACGTGCGAAACCGTTTTTTCCTCCAGAAGCATCTTCGCCATGGTCGAAACAAACCCGCCGTTGGCAGCGTGCTTGGCAATCTCCGGATCCTTGGTCTTCAAGGAGTACGTGACCACCGGTTCCTTCCAGGTGAATGCCACCTGGGAAACCTGGGGACAAGCCCGATAACAAAGCCCGCAATCCAGACCTTCCTTTTCCATGATGCAATAATCGTTATCCTTTATCCGGGGCTTGAGTTGAAACATTTCCAGGTGCTTGCAACTTCCCGCGCACTTGGCGCATCCTTGGCAGAGCCCCACGTCGATGACTTCTTCCTTGAGCAGTTTAAAACTCATCGTTTATGGCCTCCATGAGAATTCGTTCACCTTGCCCTCGGCGTCGATCGCGTATTTCACGCGACCGGCCTGGTAGGTTCCTTTCTTGAATTCGATGATCTTCGATTTGTACTCGTCGAACGGGGCTTGCTCGTCCTTGATGGGCGTCTTGAACCCCCCGAAGAAAATGTTTGACAAGTTCATATTCCCGGCGATCTTGCGAATGGCATCGGCAGCGCTTCCATACCACGCGGCATCACCTGCCTTGGTCACGGATTGCATCTGCGCTTCTATTTCTCGCAATTTATTGCGGTATCCCTTCACTATATCGTTGATCTCGATGCCCGTGCCGTTCTCGTACGCCTCGATGATGTCGAGCACCATGGAGATTGCTCTCCGACCACCGAGCATGCCCGCGAGGAGAGGCAATTCCTCCAGGGGTCGACCCGTGAACACGTCGGAAAGGATTGATCCAGTCGACGGTAATTTGCCGATTGGCATCTCCACGGGGAGGCTGAACCTGAAAAACGCCCCGCTCACGTCAGGCACGCTGCGCGTGACGTCATCGGGAGCGTCGGCGAGCTTATCGGTGCCTGCAATGCCGCCGGTCGCCTCGGTACCCACTTCCACGTTGGCCATGAGCGTGCCGAACATCGACAGCATGCGAATGCCGGGGTGATCAACCAGTGGCTTGCAAGCGCGGCACGGCGTGGCAACGTCGATGCATTTTTCCTTGCACTGCCGGGCAACATATCCGTTGCACATGAAACCCCGATCGTTGAAGCACGATTCATCGTCTTGCGAGGGATCAATCTGGCGGACGACCTCCGACAGGAACTTGCACGTGGAGCGTCGCTTGCAAGCGTCGCACAGTTTCGCTCGATCAGGCTGGTTGCCTTTGATGACCTGGTGGAGCTCGAACCACTCGCCAACGCAACCATGCACGTCGATTGCTTCAACCATGTCTCTGGCCGGCGTGACCTTGGTTCCCCTGGCACAAGCGAGGCCGAACGGACCCCCGGTCGCCGCGCAACTACCGAACGCAATGACAAGCTTGGCATTCTTGGCGATTTTTTCCACCAGCACCTTGTCTTTCGGGAGTAAATACCCCGTGATGACCGCAACATCGATTGGCGAAGGGACCCATTTCGACGGTTCAAGAGCACGCTTGAGCTCGTAACCGTTGTCCGCGGGGAGCAAGAGCGTGGCGTCGAAGCACTTTGCACACGTTCCGAAGTTGAATACTGTCACTTTCTGCGCCATGTCGATCACCACTCCTTCGGCAAGGTTCCTGCCTTGTTTTCTGCTTGTTTCAAGCGGGCAATGATGTCCTCGAAATCACCAACCGCCGTCTCGCCTTCGGCAGCCCGGGCCGTGTAATGATTTATTTGCTGGTCAGAATACCCCATTTCCTTGAACAGTTTCTTCAAAAGCTTGATGCGATGCATGGAAAGCATATTTCCGTTAACGAAATGGCAAGCGCCGATGCAGCAACCGATGACGCCGACCGCGTCTGCTCCGTTCTTGAGCGCGTCCATAATCATGAGCGGGCTCGCTTGGCCACTGCACTGCAGCGGGACGATCTTGATCGCAGCATCGTAACCCATACGAGCAACGCCTGCAGTGTTCATGGCACCCTGGCCACATTCGTTGCACGCGAACACGACCACGTTGCGTTTTTTCGGTTCTGCTTTTTCACTCATGCACGTGACCTCCTTCCTTAGGTGTCTCCGCGAGGGCGACGATTTCGTCGTGTAACTGGTCTTCCTGGAAATTCTTGAGCTGGATGGCGCCAGTCGGGCAGGCAGCTTGGCATAGACCACATGCCTTGCATGCAATATCGTTCACCTTTATCTTGCCATCTGCCGCGTCTTGATAGATGGCCACCGGGGAACATGCCGAAATGCAAAGGCCGCAGTGCACGCAGAGATCATAGTCGATGCGGGGCACAAGCATCTCCTTCTCGATGAAACCCCGGACGAGCGGGGCCGCGGCCAGCGATGCTGCTGCTCCCGCTTGCGCGACCGACTGGGGGATGTCCTTGGGGCCCTGGATGGCGCCCGCGAGGAAAATGCCGTCCTTGGATGATTTCACGGGATTCATTTTGATATGGAATTCCTTGAGAAAGCCCGTCTTGTCCCGTAACACGTGCAATGCCGAGCCAAGATTGCCGATAGTTTTCGGCGGGACCATGGCCGCGCTGAGGACCACGAGATCACTCTTGAGCTTGAGCGGAGTCATCGATAACGTATCCTCCACGATGACTTGGAGATTGCCAGTGATGGGGTCCCGCTGGATCTCGCCGGGCCGACCACGTATGAACTTGACGCCCTTTTCTTGCGCCTTCTTATAAAATTCCTCGCTGTTAAGGCCCGGCGTGCGGATGTCGATGTAGCAGATCGCCACGTCCATGGATGGATAGCTGTCCTTGAGGATCGTGGCGTTCTTGATCGCGAACATGCAGCACACGCCGGTGCAATACTTGTTGCCGACCTGATCGTTGCGGCTGCCGACACACTGGATCATGGTGACCCGCTTGGGGATCTTCCCGTCGGAAGGACGCAAGAGCTGGGAATTGGTGATCGAGCCGGCCACGAGCATGCGTTCCAGCTGTAGCTGGGTGATGACGTCTTCATACCCGGCCTGGTGATAATGATACGCAGATATCTCGGATGGATCGTACTCATCATAACCGGCTGCCACGATGATGGTCCCGACCTCGAAGGTCCTGGTCTCGCGCTTCTGGCTGAAGTCAACGGCTTTTGCAGGGCAAATGTTAACGCAAGTCATGCATTCAATGCACGCCTTCTTGTCACGCACGTAAGTTGCAGGAATCGCTTGCGCGAATGGCTTGTAGATAGCCTTCCGCATGCTCATGCCACTATCCCATTCGCTAGGGACCTCTACTGGACAGCTTTTTGAACAATCACCACATGAAGTACAATTGTCCTTCACATACCGGGGCGTGAGCTCAACTTCAATCTTGAAGTTGCCGATGGATCCCTCGACCGTTTTGACTTGCGCGTTGGTAAAAAGGATGATATTTTTATTGTTAGCGACGCCGTTCGTGAGCGGGGATATGGAGCATTGCGGACATTCTTGCGTGGGAAATGTCTTGTTGAGCTGGGTCATGTGCCCGCCGATGGTCGGTTCCTTCTCCACGAGGTAGGTCTTGACACCAATGGCAGCGAGATCCGACGCCGCCCGCAGGCCTGCTATCCCGCCCCCGACGACCAGCGCTGCCGGGGTGGTCGAGATCTTGCGAGTCTCGATAGGCTCGAGCTTGCGGGACCGGTTGACGCCAGCTTCGACCATTTGTTTTGCCTTTTCGGTGGCATCGTTCTTGTCCTTGGTAACCCACGAGCACCACTCGCGGATGTTTACTTGCTCGTGGAGATGTCGGTTCAAGCCTTCTTCTTCGATGGTCCTGGCAAACGTGGGGCCATGTTGCGTCCGGGAACACGAAGCAACCACGGTGCGATTAATGCCTTTCTCGTGAATAGCCTTCTTGATGATCTCGGTCCCAGGCTTGGAGCACATAAACATGTAATTTTCAGCATGCTCGACATTGGGCAGGGTCTTTGCAAACTCCGTTACCTTGTCGACATTGACCTTGTCGGCGATGTTGTGACCGCAATGGCAGATGAATACGCCGATCCTCGGCTTCTCGCGACCGCTTGCTTTCTTCTCGCTTTCGTCTCGCGTGCTTGGTTCTTCCTTAATGGTTTCAGTCACAGACTATCGCCTCCGATGCGAGCGAGTAATTCTTGCCCATAAGTTGATACTGTATTCCCACTAGCTTTTCATCAAGGCCCATGCAATACGCCATGATCTGGGCCAGATGGATGACCGGGATATCGTAGCCCGTGTTGAAATTCTTGTTCAAGTAATCCTGGCCGGTCTCGAATTGCAAGTGGCAGAACGGACAGGTATCGAGAATGAAATCGGGTTTCACTGCCGAGATATTTTTCATCTTCTCGGCGAGGATGACCATACTATCCGGTGCCGAGAATGACTTGAGACCGCCTCCCGCGCCGCAACACGTGTGCTTGTCCTTGAAGTCCACGGATTCGACGCCGAGCACCGCGACGAGATCCTCGAGCATGTGCGGCTTTTCGGGATTATCGAGCTGCTTGATGGCACTCGGCTTGAGCAGGTGACAGCCGTAGTGGATCGCCGCCCTTGCCTTGAGCTTGCGCGTCAACAAGGGGGCGATCGCCGCAGGCGACACCTCGAAGGCCAGCACCTCGGCAACATGGCGCACGTCGATCGTGCCCTTGAACTCGTAATCGCCGAGGTCCTTGAGCCGCTCGTTGACTAGATTGCGGGCAGTTTCATCAGCTTTGAGATGTTTGTTCACGTCGGCGAGGGTGCCGAAGCAACCATTGCAGATGGTGAGGATGTCGAGGTCTTTTTTCTCGGCAATGCAAATGTTTCGGGCAGCAGCGACCATCCAATCGACCTTGTTGAACGACCGGAACACGCCAGGAGCGGGACAGCACGACGCGCGCTCCATGTCCTCGATTTCGTATCCAAGTTTTTTCATGACGAAGTTGGTCGCGAGCTCGAGCTGCGGGTACCGGTTCGGGGCAATGCAGCCCAGGAACGACGCAAACGCTTTTTCCCTCGCCATGTGATCTTATGCCTCCTTTTTCCGGTCCTTACTTTCCTTGCCTGGCGGCAGGTTGAACAGATAATCGGCCATCTTCTTCAACTCACTATCTTTTTCATCCTTATACTTGTAAATGGTTGGTGGAAGCTCGGGCAAGCCCAGCTCGACGCGCTGCTTGCGGGTCTTGTCATCAATAGGCACGCCATGCCCCGTTTGCTTCAAGTATCCGACGGTCTTCTGGTGGTTTGGCGACATGTTCCCGCGAGCGGTCGCGTAGTTCCTGAGCTCGATGATGACATCGGTGGGCCGCACGTCGCGGGGGCACCGCTCGTAACATTGGTAACACGTCGTGCAAAACCAGATATCTGGATCATCGAGCGCCGATAGATCACCGAGTACGACCTTGCGGATGATGTTCCGGATCTTGAATGCTGTCCATCGACCGGATTCGCACGATGCGGTGCACGTGCCGCACTGGATGCAACTCCAGATGTTCGTGCGTCGCTCGATATCCTTCAGATATGCATCGTCGAAATCATCGGTCGTTTTAAATTGTTTTTTTGTCTCGGGAAGTGGTGGTTTTTGCTGGGTAATCGCTGTCATGTGAGTATACCTCTGTAATCGTGATGGTGGAACATTAAAGAAAAAAAAACAAAAAATATTACATGTGGATGATGGAATCAGCGCCGTCGCACATTTCCAAGAACGCCGCCGCTCCGACTGGCTGCTCGACGAAATCCAGCATATCCTCCTTCTTGATCTTGAAGGGACCGGGCATTGTCGCGAGCATATCGAGGGTCATGGAGCACGGGAACATCTTGAGCTTGCCCGCGTCGTGTGCTTCCTTGAGCATCGCCACGGGATCTTTGATCCCGGCCTTGGCCATCTTCTTCTTGAACATAGAAGTCGCCATACCAGCCATAAGGCTGCCCATTCCTGAAACCTTGGGCTTGTACTTCTTTTTCAGCAAGTAAAGTCCCCAGAACGTGAAGAAGAAGTTCACCTCGATATCCATCGCTGCAGCTGTGGTACCTAGGATAACCATCTTCATGAACGTCTCGAAATCGTTGTTAGCGATGATGAAGTTAAGTTTTTTCACTGCCATTTTCTATCACTTGTTTTTTCTTTTTACTATTTTGTTTCCATGGTTACAAAATGGAAACTATCTTGTTACTTTCAACTAATATATCCACGAGGCCGCTATAATCAATCACGTCGGCCCCGTCGATGACCGTGTCGGGGGTTAAACCGCGTGCTATCAAATCCGGTGCAAGCACGTGAACCGGGATTTCCATGTTGATGAAATACATCAAGGTCTCAGGAACCGTTCCGAGCTTCGACGTCCCGATCACGCCGTCTTGCATGAGGACTATGCCGACATCCTTTCCGGCCTCGTGCTGCACGTCAACGAGGGGAATGATGTTTTCCAGGTGTGTTTCTTGCCGGCAGCTATGCCCTACCAAGTACACGATGTCATGCTTTGCCATGTCGATTCACCTACAACCTGAACGTCACTCCGGCCTGAGCGATCTTGCTCGCCAGTTCAGCCTGCGTGATCAATTTTAACTTCCCGTACGGCCGCAAATCGTCTTGCTTGAGCCCGGCGTCTTTCAATGCTTCCGTGACCACGCATATTTCCAAATCGCTGAGATCGGCCATTTCCATCACCGCATCATATGAGTCCTGGCCCACCTCTTTTGGATTGGCTTTTTTTACCAGTAATAACACTGCATCGCCCGAAAGCACGACCGTCGTTGGAACGGCCTCGCCCAAGGCCACGAGCCCGGAACCCATGCGAATGGCCTCGACCGCCGAGTTTTTCCCGACGGCAGCCGAGTCGCAGAGTATCACGATTGATTCTACCATGAGCATCGCCACCTCAAGCACCGCTGCCGAAGAACACAACCTTGTCCGACCCCTTGATCGCCGTCGAAAGGTCACCCAAGCCTTCTTCCGTTCCACGTTCGATGAAATCGCACGCCTTGAGCCCGCACAAGCCGATCCA
>JAUQYW010000382.1 GCA_030587525.1 Candidatus Sigynarchaeota archaeon
ATCATCGGGCACGATGCTCAAGTAGACGAAATCCAGGATGGTGGTCGCAAGGAAAAAAATCTGGGTGAAGGAAAAATAGGAATACGCGCGATTCCTTCTCCGGTGGCCTTGGACCTGGGCAAATGCCACGATCGCGACGCACGCTGCAATGCTGACAAGAACCACGTAAACCTTGAAATAATTCCATGCCGTGTAAATGCTCATCGCCCGCCTCGTGTTGTTACGAACCGGAATTCATGACATCGTTATAAGTGAGACGCATGTTCCTTGAGGTCGCAGTGGCCCATTTGCGTCTAGTCATAAACAAGTTCGTCTGATGTATTATATCTTTTCCTTCCACCAGCCGTTAATCAGTAAGGGGCACTTCCATGCTGATGGGGGAATGGAGGGTAGAACCCCAGCTCCAGGCATGAAAAAGAAGTCGGGTAAAGAGGGAGGGAGTGAATAGTGGCGATTTTATGCAATGTACGCGTGCAATATCGAGGTGGAAGTCGTTGAGGGAAAATTTACACGTGAAAATTACCTGGCAAATGCTGGCGTTCTACCCGTGGTTTCGCACCCCGCTATTTCGTGCCCGGCGCTGTTCGTCCTTGGCCCCGGCACGCGTGCGAGGCTTGTTATTCTTTGGACCTTGGATTATTTAAGGCTTGCATAATTCATAACCATCCAAAAACCGCCAATGGAAGGAATGCCCGGAGATTGTCTTCGCGGCTTGTTGCCAAGCACTCGGCATGAGAATCAGCTATGCGATTCACATCCGGGCCTGCATGAATGCGATTGTATCCGTCAACGGCATTTTACCGCGTATAATCGATTGTTTCTATAAAAGAGGTTATAGAAATCAAGGAATAGCACTGAGAACCTTCGCCACTGTTGCACCATTTATCGTAGCAAGTCCAAGAATAACCGCTGCGATCGCTAGAATCGTGTATAAATCCCACACGGCGACGGAAATAATTCCTAGCAGCAACGAGATACAACCAAAAAGTAAGGTCTTTGAAGATCCTGCCATGTTCATTCACGTTTACTGATATTGATTCACGAAATTCCCTACCATTGATATGAGCATCTTATTTATAAGAGACCATCGCGGAGTTATCCTAATTTTCGCTTTTAAAAAGTACATCATGCAATAATCGTGCCCATGCATCCGGGCCCGGCATGATCGAGGAAGCCGCTATCCCGGGCTCCTATTCCACCATGGTGTCCTTGCTCATTTATTTATTTACTATCGGCTTTTATAGAAAAATTTATTTCAACCATGGAATAACATTACGTGATGATCGTGCGTAGTGGTGATGCTTCATGTTGAAACCAAGAGGTAGGCCCATCTCGCGGGATGGCATCGAGCTTCGCAAAGCGATCCGCGCCGACGTGGACGCGAACCCGGCCACGACGCACCATGACTTGCGGCGGAAGTTCGGCGTGGCGCAGGCCGTCGTCGACTCCGCCATGACGCAGACGGTCGCCGAGTGGGACGCTCTCCTCGCCAAGTCGGCCGGGCCAGCGCGCCCGAAACCCGCGGCCGCGAAGCCATCGGAGACCGTGAAGCCCGTGAGACCCGCGACCGCCAAACCTCCAGAGACCGTGAAGCCCGTGAAACCCCTGGTTGCCCCCGCCCCAGAGACGTGGATTCCCGGCCTCGAAC
>JAUQYW010000386.1 GCA_030587525.1 Candidatus Sigynarchaeota archaeon
TAATCTTGTTGGTAGAAACCAGTTCACTTGAGGTAGCTATCGAGTTCACGTTTTTGATCGGCGAGGGCACAACCACATACGACCACTTCTATTATCGCTATGCTGAATTCGTGATATACGTCTTTGTCATCGGTCTGTTCAACCTGGAGCTGTTCCGGAACTATCACCCCCGCAAAACGTGTGAACGCCTCGCGACCAAGATGACAGGCCACTCGATCGTGTTCGGGTACAACTCGTACGGTGCGCGGGTCAGGAGTTATCTTGAAAAAAACAACCTTCCTTGCGTTGTCGTCGCGAGGAATGAGGCCGATGTGGAGGATCTCATCGGAAAAGAGGAGCCTGTTATGATTTGCGACGTTATCGATCAAGATTTTATGAAACATGTAAATATGGCAAAAGCCAAGTTTGTGTTCTTGTGCGATAGCAACAATTTCATCAATTTGAACTTTCTTATCGAAACCCGAAAGGTGAACGCGTCATGCAAGATCGTTGCCCGTGTTCTCGATGACCATCTCATCTCGATTTATGAGAGTTACAAGTGTTTCCCCGTTTCAACGTCAATGCTGGCTTCAACGAACGTGTTTGCCGATTACATCACGCCCAGTATTCATAACTTGTATTTTATCGGTTTTAATGATTTTACAAAAACATTCATTGACATGGCTATCAAGCGAGGCATCGCTTGCCATTGTATCGAGAAAGATGAGGGCGACGTGAAGGATTTTGCGGATTATTACACGTTGAAGAATGATGCGGAGAGGAAGCTGCTCGTCTTGATCCAAGATGATTACAGCAACCGGGACGTGCTAAAGAGTTCCGGCATTTTTTCCGCGGACGTGATCATCATCACGGAAGATATCGAGGATGACCTGATTCATGTTGTTAAATTGCTCAAGGATGTAAATCCGGCGGCGAGGATTATCGTACGATGCTTTAACGACGACATTGCTAAAATATTCGAGAAGCTCGGTTGCATCACGATCTCGACGTCGACCTACGAGCTGGAAGACGAGATTAAGCCGTTGCTCGGGTTAAAGAAATGATATGAAGAATTTTCTGGCTTTTATTATTGTATTCCTTGTATCGAACAAGGATTATACCGATTTTATAAACCTCGGCATGGAGAATGATGCATGGCACCTACCAGCACTTCTGTTTTCGTGTGGTATCTCATCATTTTCGGCGCGGTTGTGGGGGTCCTCATTACTAATTTCGCGGTCATCCCGATGACGAGCGCACCTCAAGGTTTCTTCATCATGCCGGGAAACTTGAAGACGGAATGGGTGCTGGCCATTTTTCTCATCCCGGCCGTTAACGTCGGTGCCGGGATGCTCGCATCGTTTGCCGGGACAGGGATTTTCGCGTCAATCCTTTTTTCTAGGGGAAAAAAAACCCGTGCAGTTTACCTTGCTTCGACCGAGCCACTGCCTGTTAAGGCTCTTGCACGACAAATTTTTTCCCGGGCATTAATCCTCGGTCTTTTTTCACTCAACCTCGCTTACACTGCCGCGTCCCAGGAATTCATCGTCGATTTCTGGCGCTCGGCGGCGCCTACGAGCATGCATTCCTTGCCGGATCCGGAGGTCATGCTTCAACTGGTCTGGATCGCTATGATCCCGAGTGCGATCTTCATCGTTCCCATCTGGTGCATTAATGATGCGGGCATCGCCGAGAGCAAGAAGCAAGATGGCCTTGCCCTCACGGTCACGCAACTTGCTGGCACGAACTTGTATCGATTCGTGAAGGGCTACATCGGCATCACGTTCGTGTTCAACCTCGGTTACCTCATCGCGTCGTGGGTCCTACCGTTCATTTGGAGCACCGGATTCAGCTGGTTCTTGATTGTCGTGCAATTCACGAGCCCGTTCCTCGTCATTTGCATGCTCATCCCGCTACCCATCATCCTTGCGTTGCTCCGCGGTCGCTTGCGTGGTTTTATCGAACGCATCGCACGACAAAGCGGGTTTAACGAAAAAAAAAATAACTGAGCTTATTTTCTAATTATTTTCGGCGCGGTTATGGACATTCTCGTCATCAATTCCGCGATCATTGCAATGTCTAGCGCGCCGCAAGGCATCTTCATTATGCCGGGACAAACACGACGTCGCTGGATCCTCTATGAGTGGATGGGAAAATATGATCAATCCACCCGAATTCATTCGCGGGTAGTTCACTCTGCAAAGGGAAAATATATCGAGATGAGGTTGGAAGCGGCTTGAAACGGGGTGATGTTCGTTGTATTGGCAAAAAATCGCCCATATTCACGAGCGAATTGTTCCCCAAAACGAGATAGCGAGATGCGCAATGTGCGAGTTGAATTTGTAGCCACTAGAATGCAAGCGATGCTCGTTCCCTCAATCGTATGCAAGAGCATGATACCCTCGTCCATGCGAATCTCTCGCACGTGCCCGCGTCCTACGGATTCATTGACGATTAGACTGATGCCTTGTAAAGCCCCAGAGAACAAATCCTCATCAGCCATCCGGTTCCCAGCACGCCATGTGTGCGAAAATATACGGTTACCGCTATTAGCATTAATTACAGTCAAGCGGAGCACCCGGGCTGGCAAAACATATGCCAGGTTTGCGTTTTTTGCGAACGCCATTGCCACTAATAAGGTCCCTACTCCGCCAAAGAGAAATGATCCCCCGGGAATCGCATCAAGTGCAAGAAAAATCATGGCAGGAATCCCAACTGCAACGAGCGCCGCCCCCAATAGCAGTAAACGTGATGCGGACTTCATGCTCCTTGGAGCGTGCTTGTTTATCTTCGCTGCATAATATAACCACAAAAAAAAGATGCCGAATTGTGCAATGCCAGATAGACTTTGCACGGTTTCCGCATAGGCGATACTTATCTCCCTATTTGGCAAGATCACTTGCTGAACCATGTTCGGATCGGACGTCCAGATGATGCACATCCCCACCACGACGCACCATAGGCCAATCTTCACGGGATCGATCGATTCCCGAGAGATAGCATCGACTAGCAGGATGATAAAGAAGCCAAAAATTATGAAGATCCACGTGGTGACCGCGTACAACTCCAGTGTCAACAACAAGACGGCTAGAACCCCAAAAAAAACGTATGATGTGGTGATGATCCAGCCGAGCATTAATAACAACGCATATGCTTCTCGATGTCGCTTGAAATTCTTAGCAGCAATCACGCATCCCATGATGTACGGAACAAGCGAAATCAAGCCGAGTATCACTTCAACCGTCCAATTCATAACAATTCGCGGACCTCCAGCATGAGATGCGACGGGATGAATGTAAGAGCGCTCTTTAATAATATTGTTCGTGCATATAAATTTACGGGTGATCTCAGCGACAACATCGCACTTGGAGACACTTACGTGAAAAATATAAGCAAGGAAGCCTTCTCTGGAGAAAAAGAAGGCTATTCTCTTGTCTCAATTGAAACCTCTGTCACAAATAAAGAAAAATGGTGCCTCCTCAGGGATTCGAGCCCTGGGTCTCAGGATGTCCCATTTTTCGGTGTTGACCCTATGTGTTTGAGTGATTATGAGTCCTGCGCATTAACCAACTGTGCTAAGGAGGCATCATTGCAATTCTATGGAGATTTTCCATTTTTTAATGAAAAATGGAGCCACCAGCGGGCTTTGATCCCGCGACCTTTTGCTTACCAAGCAAACGCTATACCGAGCTAAGCCATGGTGGCATTCTTTCGTGTTTTTCGTGTGTATTTGGATCGAGTCGAACTGGTACCACGACAATTAAAAGAAAAGCCATGGTGGGTTTAAAATCTTGCGTGTAAACTGTTTCCCATGGATTTTTTCCCTTAGCCAATCCGTCACGTGCGAATCTCACCACGTTTTTGAAATGCATTGCCCGTTTTCCACCGCGCGCGCAAGATGACGGAAAACGTATGTAAATTCACCAGCAATTTTTTATAATTCGGACATCAGACATATGTGATCCTCCCAGAAGGCTCGGAAGGACTCACGATTTTTCTATAGTGATATTCCATGAAATACACCAAACATGTCGCCGCGACCTCCATCATCGTTGCGCTCGCGCTGGTTTGTGCTATCCGCGCGGTATCCGCAACGCCAACTTGGTTGCCCGCGAGCACGAATATCTCAGGATATACTCTCCAATGGGAGTCGGAAACGGAATTTACCGACTTCACCAACGTTGATCAGAACACGACAATGTACACGCAGCTCTGGCTCAAGAACGACACGGTAGCCAACTTCACGAACTTGCTCGCCGCTGCGATGCTCGATATGGGCGGTTCATTGTTCTTGAGGAGCCCGCAGCTCTCCGGGATAGCGGGAACCCTTATCGAACCGACGCTCGCCGCGATGCTGAACATGACCCAAGTGGAGTACGATGCGCTTACGACGGTATGGGACGTCCTCGTCATCTTCTTGACCGCCGTGTTTGCTAGCAGCAATTACGTCCTCAACCAGACCACGGTTTCGAACCTTGACAAGGCATTGCTCATCACGGACACGGATGTCAGCCCCTTCTTCGATTACCTGCTCTTCGGGATCCGTGGCGACCGTGTCATCCTCGTCTTTGCCTTCTCTGTGCAAACCCAGATTCTTACATGGCTGAACGACATCGCGGGCAACAACGCGTCCCTATACACGACGTTCGAGTCATGGTTCATCTATCCCGCGGTGGGATTCATGAGCCTGTTCGTGGCGTTTGCATCGATTTTCCAGTCTGCAGGCAGCAGCATGGCCGCGAGCGCGAGTCCCGTGAGCATCTCGACTGCGAGCATAGAACCTCTGGCGACGACGCAGCAATTGAACGAGGTCACGGCTTTTGCGAGTGGCATAGGCCAGTTAGCGACGGTCGCCGCGGTTCCAGGTTACGATGGGATCATCGTCATGGTAGCAGCAGCCGTAACCACTGGCTTGTTGCTTGGCAAGTTCAAGGGAAAGAAGGAATAAAGCAATCCTTTCTCGCAAACAAGCAATGGATTAAGTTCCCTTCCTATTTCTTTTTTATTTTCTTGGAACGACCGATTAATGAAAGCTCTCCTTGCATCCGACATCTTTAAAAATGGCTCGTGCCAATCCTTCACTAACGACAACAACGAACCCTTCACGTGAAGCATCGAATGAAAATACAATCCACAAAGGAGATCGCGGGCACGAAATGGCTCTCGTTCAAGGAAGCGACTTACATCGACAAGACCGGCGCGGAGCAGAAGTGGCAGTACATCGAGCGGCAGAAGGATACCAAGGTCGTCACGGTCGTCTGCAAAGCCAAGGACAGCACGAATTACTTGTTCATCTCGCAACCGAGGGTTCCCGTCAACAAGATCGTCGTCAGCTTCCCCGCGGGCCTCGTCGATGCCG
>JAUQYW010000389.1 GCA_030587525.1 Candidatus Sigynarchaeota archaeon
ACTCGAGCTCGTCGATGAGCACGAGTTCAACATGACATTGATGGACGTGCGGATGCCCGGTTTAGATGGATTGGAAACTCTCAAGCTGATGAGGCAAAAGCGGCCGTCGATGAAAGTCGTGATGGTAACCGCATACACGAACGACGCCACGCTTGACGAGATCAAGACCATTGGCGTGGAGGGAATACTATTCAAACCAATCAAATTTCCCGAGCTCTTCAAGTACATGCCGCTATCATGACTGCCTCCATGCGAGGCAATAACCAAGAAGCTCGTATTACAGTCACTTGTAAAAGTACGCGTTGCCCACACCATGCCCTATCTTGATATGGACTTCCTTCACGGCATTCAGTATCGCTGCTTCCAGGGACATCGCCTTCTTCCACCCGACACCGCTCGGAGGCCTGTATGGATCTGGCGAGTTATTTTGGATGGTGAAGGTGAAAGGTTCATCCTTGTTGATTTCCTTCATGAATCCGATGAGTTCTTCAACGCTTTCGATTATGGTCATTGATGATCAGCACCTCATTTCAATGCCGGGAAATGGAGGGTAGAACTCCAGCACCAGGCATGAAAAAGAAGTCAGGTAAAGAGGGAGGGAGTGAATAGCGGCGATTTTGTAAGATGTCCGCGTGCAATATCGAAGTGGAAGTCGTTGAGGGAAAATTTACACGAGAAAATTACCTGGCAAATGCTGGCGTTCTACCCGTGGGTTCGCACCCCGCTATTTCGTGCCCGGCGCTGTTCGTCCTTGGCCCCGGCACGCGTGCGAGGCTTGATATTCCTTGGACCTTGGATTATTTAAGGCTTGCATAATTCATAACCATCCAAAATCCATCGATGGCCAGGCGGTGCAGCGCGACGTGCATCCGGACTCGGCATGATCGAGGTGGTCGCCATCCCGGGCTCCTACTCCACCTTGGTGTCCTTGCTCATTTACTATCGGCGTTTATAGAAAATTTTATTTCAACTATGGAATAACATAACGTGATGATCGTGCGTATTGGTGATGCTTCATGTTGAAACCAAGAGGTAGGCCCATCTCGCGGGATGGCATCGAGCTTCGCAAGGCGATCCGCGCCGATGTGGACGCGAACCCGGCCATGGCGCACCTTGACCTGCGACGGAAATATGGCGTGGCGCAACCAGTCGTCGATTCTGCCTTGACGCAAACGGTGGCCGAGTGGGATGCTTGCATTGCTGGAGCGCCCGAGCCAGCGCGCGCCGGGATGGGGAAAGAACCAGCACGAGCAAAGCCCGCTGTTGCCAAGCCCCCGGCGACCGTGAAACCCGTGCAACCCCCGGCCAACGCCGCACCCGAACCGAGGATGCCCGGCCTCGAGCAGGGCTATGTCAAGTTCACCCGCACGCCAGCGAAGATGGGCGAGGATTACATCTTCTGGATCCCCCGCGTCTACGTGCGGAACGGCCTCGTCGACCCGGGCGCCGAGTACGAGATTTACTTGCGAAAACCACCGAAGGAGAAGAGCAAGGACTAGAAAGAGTTAAGAGCCCGATGCTGATGACCACCAAAATTAAAATGTTCAAGTAAAAAGGTCGGTCAATCAGCCTTTTTTGTGACGAACCCGCATACAGGACACACGATCGAATTCCCGGGACTCGTGGGCAATTTGTTGCGGCAATTATAACAGACCAACGCGGGTTTAGGTGCTGGGGCTGCACTTTCCGGGGTAACCTGAACGCCCTGGTGTCGCTCCAGGATCGCTTTCTCGATGCGTTTCTTGCTTTGATTGTACCGCCGTTGGGCCTGAATTATGTAAATTATAGAACCCGTGAGTATAATGATACCCGTGATGGGAATGAACATTATTCCAGCTATTACGCCTATTATGATGAACCCGATACCGCACAGGAAAAAACGACACGCATATCGAACATTCCGAGCGTCATTCTCTGTAAATATGATCAAACACCGCCGAAGAAAGACCCGATCCTCATAGTTAGAATCAAACAATGATATTCACGAATCAAGTTAAATATCTCGACCATCATCACTTGTGATCTCATTCATTCCCAATTTGCCATATTATTCACCCGACGCACATGCCCGTTAAGGCCTCTCGACCCGTTCCGTGCCCGTCCGGCCGCGCCTTCCAAAACCTTTAAATCGGAGCGTGGTGACCTCATCCTCAAGGAGGTCAGCAGTACAATGACACCCGACAACACGCACGCGGAGGTTAGTTCAATTCGGCCAATGCTCGTCGACATTCCCGGCGACGCATTGGACGCGGTTGTGCGAGCGGGTTCCATGCTCGAAGCGGCGGGGGATTTCAAGGATGCTGCAGCATTATACCATCATTTCATCATAATGCTGCGATCGCACGTGCTATCGCCAATCGAAGCCCTCGACAGCGGCAAGTCCACGGACGAGGGCGCGACCCCGAACAAGGAATTGCTCGATTGGCGCGTGGTGCGTGCGAATCCAGAGCGATACACGCTCGTATGACCGCCTTTTCTTTTTTTTGGATCGCGGATATTTTTTTTGAAGCAAACCTCGGATATCACCCCGATACGATCGCAAGGATTCATCAGGTCGTGGACTATAAAACGGGGACCAGTCCGTGTCTGGATCGTGATATGCACGTAACAAGCCTGGCGGAGATCTATTCGTCATCCTGCATCTCGAACCTCATGCACGATGCTGTCTCGCCGCGATCTCGTGACCCGTTCGAGGGGCTCAGGTCATAGCACCCCATAAATTGCAGTGATTTGTTCTGGAATAAGGTTGACCGTGACCATAATCTATGACCCATCAAAATTCCTTAAATCGAGATATAGTCTAATTTCATAAATAATTGAGTGAATGGCCCATGACCCATTATTCAATCAATGCATTCATATAG
Organism: Candidatus Sigynarchaeota archaeon; assembly: GCA_030587525.1. GTDB lineage: Archaea > Asgardarchaeota > Lokiarchaeia > Sigyniarchaeales > Sigyniarchaeaceae > Sigyniarchaeum > Sigyniarchaeum tengchongense. Next base: position 2,865 of record JAUQYW010000389.1, read on the forward strand.
AACATTTAGTATAATAGATCCTAGATACCGAGGCGGGAACTTGCCGAAACCCGCGACCGACCGAGGATGCACCGCGATGGAGAAAAAACGCATAGTTGCAATGCTGCGTAAGCAGATGGCGATCTCGCGCGCGTATTACAACCACGAGGGGCCGATCTCGGCCCTCGCCCACACGTTCCACGCGTCGACTCGCACCGTGCAAGTGGCCATCGAGCACGACGCCGAGTACTGGAAGTCGAAGCTCGACAAGCTGGGCACCACGACCGGCAGGCGAGGCGCGGCCGGGTTCGTCCCGCCCGAGTTCATCATCGCGACCATCACGCCGGCCAGCTCGTCCGCAGGCGTCGCCGCGCACCTCGTCGTTGTCGAAGGTGGGCCGGGGCCGCACCGCGCGGAAGGGCCGCTCACGGTGGCCATGGAGTGGCTGGGCAAGGACGGCTGGACCCCGGCGCTGCAGCTCAGCACGCCGGGCGAGTGGCCACTGCGGGTCATGTTGTGGCGGCCTGTGGGTAAGTAATATCCGCAAGACAGCGCCACGTGCGGTTCCAGTCTCGAGCTCCACGTGCGACACCTGATATCTTTTCGATCATAATTGAATGATTGGCCTTTAAATATCGTTGTGGCAACGGTAGATCCATCAGTGATTGCACGCCTTCACGCTACTGTCAATAAGAATAAGCGGGTCATTCTAAATGACGAGCACGAGCGAACAAAATCTTTTCGATCTGGCATCGAAAGCAATCTCCCAGGTGTGTTGCGAAAACAAAGCAATCGACTTGCGATTGTTTGCATTTTCTGTGCTCGCGGCAGCGTTTATTTGCAAGGAGCAATCGACTTTAATCTTTGAAGGTCACCCGATCCTCACCGACAGGATGGCACGCGACGTTCTTTCTTTTTTTCCGTCCTCCACCGTGATGCGAGTTGACTTTGGAAGGCGAGAACTCTC
>JAUQYW010000396.1 GCA_030587525.1 Candidatus Sigynarchaeota archaeon
ACCTTCATCGTGTCGATCGAGATGAGCAAGAGCCGCTTCTTGATGTTGCCGAGAACCATGTCCTCGATGAGCACGCCGCGGGCGTACAAAGTATCCATCACCCCTTGCACTTTCTTTTTGCGATAGAATCCAGCCAGCGATAATCCGGTTAGATCTCGTGGTGTCACGCTGATCTTAGCAAAAGCAGCTCGCATAGTCGTTTCCGTTCGAGGCCGTGGTGCCATTTATAGGACTCCCAAGGTAGGAACGCATTTAATTCCATAATTTGATAATTTAATATCAAAGGAATTGAAACGATAAAAAGCGCGGAACCAACTACCGAGGCAAGATTGTGAGACTATTATTCCTGGCGCCACATCCTGATGACATTGATTTCACGAGCGCGTCGACATGCCAACAAGCGGTTGCATTGGGCTGGGACGTGCATGAGGTATTAATGACGAGCGACGAGTACGGGACTGAACGCAACGAGTTCAAGGGAAAGCGCATCAAGCGCATTCGCATGCACGAGATGGAGGAGGCTGCGAAGGTCTACGGCACGAATCCCGATGGGACGCCGAAGCTTAAGCTGCACTGGTTTGGTGAGATCGACGGGTATCTCCCGTTCAACAAGGACGTTTTGTCGAGGTTGCAGCGGTTGATCCTTGATCTGCAACCAGATGTCGTTTTTGGACCTGACAGTTTCTTCACGCTGGATTATCACGTCGACCATATGCGTGCTGGCTGGCTCATCTACTTCGCGATCAAGACTTTGCCACTTTCCAAGGCACGGCACCCGCTGCTTTTTCTCTACCATTCCTTTAACAATAATTTTTTCGTGCCAGTGAAAGCCCTCTCGATCCAGGTCTCCGCGTGGGCAAAACACCGGTCGCAAACAACGCCATTGCGTAACAAGCTAATCCTTCCCGTACGATGGCTCTTTAACACGTTTCGCCGTGCCAGGACGGGTTCGACCCTAGCGGAAGGTTTTCGGCGCGTGCGATTTGTAGCTGGTGAAAATGTGCTCGGGAAGGTCTCGCAGCGCACGTTTTATCGCCTCGTTACCAAAGTGAATAACGGATATAAAAGATCATTTTATACGCCTACACCGGACCAACTCGGATTGTAATGACCTCCAAGAGGTAACGATAAAAGGCAGATAACCAACATTATTTTAACATCCAATCTCACGGCGCGTTGATGGACATGTCGTATTCACCAGAAGAGATCAAGCAAATCAACAAGAAACCAGTTCAAATCTTGCCCGGCGCGTATCAAAAGATGATCATGCACGTGTTGCGCTTCGGGTCACCAGGGATACCGAAAGACCAGTGGCGGGAATGCTACGGCATGGTGATCGGAAAGTTTTCCAAGGAAACAGGCATCACGGTCGTCGATGCGTTGGCGTCGACACATGGTTCCGACATCGGCGTCGAATTCATGGAGAAGAACTACGTGCTCATGGCCGAGTTCCAGGACCAGCTGGACAAGATCAACGCAGACATCGCGAACCCGAAGGATCAAGTCTTCATCGCGGGCTGGTACCACAGCCACCCCGGCATGGAACGGTTCTTGAGTTCTGTCGACGTGCGCAACCAGATCGCGTACCAGCAATCCAGCTTTCCCTTTGGCATTGCCATCGTGTTCGACAACACTTGCATTTTCCAGAAAGACCTGACGACGAGCCAACTCGATCTGGGTTTCAAGATATTCCGGCTCGACGAGCCCACCTCGACCGAGGTCAACATTCCCTTTTCGGACGTTCCCTTCGAGCGATCCTTGCTTGACAAGCCGGAACTCGTCGAGCTGTGGAAGAACGAGATGGGCATGATCGAGAACGTGCAGAAACGGGGACCGATCATCAAGGAATACCAGGAAGCACCTTCGGTGTTCGGCGACTTCAAGCTCCCGACGACGGAGGACCTCAAGAACGCGGGCACCGGCATATCGGGCCAGGACCGCGGGGAAATCACCATCCTTCCGCTAACGGATCTCGATCAAGTGTTCACCCGGGGAATGCAGCTGTTCATCGAAAAATACCAGCAATTGAAACCCGAGGACAAGAACAACTTCGAGGGATTCATCGAACGGGGCCTTGCACCCTTCATGGATAAGATGCTGCAGACGATCATCACCGGCCTCAACGACTGGACCAGGAAGATGCGCGACGACGTGGACAAGCGCGTGAACTTCGGCATCACTGTGCTGAACACGATGAAGGGGACGGTTAAATCGGTCCAGGACGAGTATCTGGCTTATCTCAAGAAAAATGCCGATGCGAACCGCGAAAAATCCCACGAGCTATCCAAAAGCGTGGACATTATCGAATCTTCGGTGAAGAAAGCACTCGCGCAATACAAGAACGATATGCAAGCTATTTTCAAGGATGCAACGGCCGAATGGAAGCAACTCATCGAGAGCGGGAGCAAGAAGCTCGGTCAAACTGAACTTGCGGGCATCAAGGCGGAGATCGAACGCTTTTCCAGCGGCGGCAGCAAGGGGCCGGCAGAACCAGCCACGGGCAAGCCAAACGTTGACAATCTCGGGGACGTGCTCGCCCGGCACTTGCAAGCAGTCAATGCAGCGGTGCAAGAAGCGCAGGACGTGCGATCTGCCCAGCCAGCTCCGCCGGTGCTCGGCAACTTCACGATCCCGACGAGCGCGGAGCTGAAGGACCTCTCACCGTTCGTCGACCACGGCGACGACGTGACCGCGGACTTCTTGAGGATGGGTGATATCACCACGAGCTTCAAGCTTGGTCTCAAGGAATTCACGCAATTTTACGACAAGCTTTCGCCCGCGGAGCGATCCGATTTTCAACTGATAAACGAGAAGGGCATCCAGCCGTTCTCCGACAAGGTCGTTTCAAACCTCGTCAAGGGCATCAATCAATGGACGATTTCATTGCGGGATGACGTGGACAGGCGCATCAACTTGCTGGTTTCGATCGCCAACGAGATGCAGCGGACCATGAAGAACATCCAGAAGGATTACGTGGAATTTCTCGTCACCTCGACGGATCCTTCTGCGAAGGTCACCAAGGAGATCTCCCGGGTCTTGAGCTCCGTCGAATCGGTTGCGCTCACCACGTTCAACAACATGGTCGTGTACCTGCAGCAAGTCATGGAAAACTTGATGTACACCTACCAGCAACAACTTCAACAGCAGAAAGATGCGTTGGATGCAAAGGAACTGAAAAATATCACCAAGAGCCTGGAGAACTTGAAGAAAAGCATCAAATAACCGTGCCTTGTTGCCTATCTATTGGTCATTTTCCTTTTTTCTGCACCCTGTTAGCCAGAATGACCTTTTTTATCCGCATCAGTGATTCGTGATGACAAACCACTATCGACCGACCTGGGACTCGTTACAGCAGCACGTGATGCCCACATGGCTCGTCAATGCAAAATTCGGCATTTATTTCCATTGGGGCGTGTATTCCGTTCCTGCTTGCGGCCCTAACGGCTCCTGGTACCCCCATAACATGTATCGGCCCGGCACCAAGCAATACAATCATCACGTGAAGACTTTCGGGGATCCTTCCAAGTTTGGCTACAAGGATTTCATCCCTATGTTCACCGCGGAAAAATTCGACCCGGCGGCGTGGGCGCGGCTGATCAAGGGAACAGGCGCGAGATTTGCCGGGCCTGTTGCCGAGCACCATGATGGGTTTTCCATGTGGCCCAGCAAGGTGAATCCTTGGAATGCAGGCGCGATGGGGCCCAAGCGGGACATTGTCGGGGAAATCGCGAAGGCTTTGCGGGACGAGGGGCTCAAGTTTCTCGTGGCATTTCACCACGCGGAAAACTGGTGGTTCTACCCCCACTGGGAGAAGGCGTATGACACGGCCGATCCCAAATATGCCGGTCTTTATGGTCCGCTCCACGATCAAGACGCAGATCCCGGGAAGGATTGGGAAATGCACGAACAACCGACAGCGGCCTTCTGGGAACAATGGAAGGCAAAGATCTTCGAAGTGATGGATGCATATCGCCCTGACGTGATGTGGTTCGACTTCGGTCTTCGATACGTGCCGGACCAGCATAAACGGGAGGTGCTGGCACGTTTCTACAACCGCGCCATTGAATGGGGCAAGGAGGTAGGCGTGATTTACAAGATGCACGATCTGCCACCGAACATCGGGCTGCTGGATTTCGAGCTCGGTAGGAGCAGAGACTTGGCGGATTATCGCTGGATAACGGATACTTCCGTGGACGATCAAGGTGCGTGGGGTTACGTGAAAGAAGCCGGTTTCAAGCCTTCAACCAGGGTGATCCATGCCTTGATCGACCAGGTGGCGAAAAACGGCGCCATGTTGCTAAACTTTGGGCCTAAACCGGACGGCGAGATTCCTCTGGGTGCGCAGCAATGCTTGCGTGAAATAGGCGAGTGGATGAGGATCAACCGGGATGCAATCCATGACACGAACCCGTGGTGCATCGCCGAGGAAGGCCCGATAAAAACCAAACGATCCGGCATGTTTTCCGAGCGGCGCAATGAAACATACACGCCCCTCGATCTCCGGTTCATGGTCAAGGAAAATGCCCTTTTTATCTGTTGCTTGGGATGGCCGGGCAAGGAACTGCACGTGCGGACTCTCATCGAGACAAAAAAGGCGCTCCACGACCACGAGCAACCCTGGTCGATTCGTGCTTACCTGCAAGCCCGCAGCTTGTTGAAAGGGACCCCGCACCCGAACCGGAGGGCAATCGCAGCAACGGCGCGGTATCTCCTCAAGAAATCGCGCCTGCCTCGCCATTACTTTCTCGATCCGGCCCTGGTGCAAGCCATTGAATTGCTCGGGCACCCCGAGCCATTGAAATGGGCCATGACCGGGGAAGGGCTAAAGGTGCAGATGCCGGATACCATGCCTTGCAAGAGCGCTTGTACGTTCAAAATCACGTTCAAGCAATAGAATAACGAAGGATTCAACGTTCCCGCGACACTTGCATCAAGCTCAAGTCCCGGTTGAGCTTGCACTCGAGGCGGATTTTTTTGAGGATTTTCACGCACTTGACCGGCGTGCCTTTATCGAGAACTTCTTGCGACGGGTCGCAGTTGTCGTGGTACTTGCACTTGGTTTCCGGGCAACCTTGGCCGTTGAACGTGAGCTTCATGCCCTCGAACGTCTTTCCCGCCGGGAATGAAACGATCAAGGGTTTTTCACGAACCTTGACGACGATCATCTCCCCCGGAAATAAATTTTTCGGGCAAGCATGTCGCACCGAATCGTTGACCTCGATGATGGTGTAATGGCGACCACGGATGAGGTTCTTCATGCATATCTGGAATAGCGGGCAGTCGTTGCAGGCCGCGGGAATTTCCTCGTGGTAAAATTCCTTACCAACCTCAGACTTGTTCTCGAGGGCGAGCGTGACGATGTAATCCGCTTTCTTTGTCTCTTCTTGTTTCTTTCTGTTGTAACTCATCGCGGTCAACTGGGGAAATGCTCAAGATAGATACATGAACCTTGCGAAAAAAACAAGTCGGTGTGTAAAAAGAGATGAAAAAGAACATTCCGGGCTTGGACTTAGTCGACCAAGCCCCGACTAAGTCACGGTCGTGATTTGGTCAGTTCAAGTACATCGTTTCGATATTCTTGGGTGCCTTTGTTTCACACTTGACGCGCTGGTGTATCGTGGAGGCCAAGTTCACGCACTTGTTTGCCTCGCCGTGGCACGTTATCACGCGGTCTGGCTTTGGGCGCAGCTTCCGCAAGTAACCCATGATCTGCGACCGGCTGCTGTGGCCGGAAAAGCCTTCGATGGTCTCCACTTGTAAGTTGATCCGGACCATGTGACGCTTTCCCTTCTCGTCGATGGCCGCGAAGTCCTTCCAGCCCTTCTGGATGCGGCGACCAAGCGTGCCTTCGACTTGATAGGAGACGAAGAGTATGCAATTCTTCGGGTCATCCGCGAGCTTTTCAAGGTACTGGACTGAAGGACCGCCTTGGAGCATGCCACTCGTGGCCATGATGATGCACGGATCGCCCGCCACGACGTCTTCACGCGCGTTCTGGCTATCAACCTGGTGGAAGGATTCGCAGAGGAACGGGTTGTGGCCCTGGTGAAAGATCTTCTCGCGCAGTTCCTCTGACAAGTATTCAGGATGGGTCGTGTGGATGGCCGTGGCCTCCGAGATCATGCCGTCGATGAACACCGGGATATCCGGGATGCGCTTGCCGAGCAATTCCTCGAGAACGATCATGATTTCTTGCGCCCTACCGACCGCGAGGACGGGAATGAGGATTTTTCCCTTGCGATTCACAACTTCTGTTATCAAGTTGACGAGATGGCGTTCGCTCTCATGGCGCGATTGCATGACATCGTGCGGGCCGCCATACGTCGCCTCGATGACGATCGTCTCGAGCCGCGGGAATTTGTACGACGCGGGTTCCAGCAGCTTCGTGCGCTGGAACTTGAAATCGCCGGTATAAACGATATTATAGTTTCCGTCGCCAATGTGAAGATGCGCCATGGCTGAACCGAGAATGTGGCCGCTGTTATGGAACGTGAGCTTCACATCTGGAGCGATGTCCGTAACCTCGTTGTATTCAAGCGGGATTGTCGAGAGAATCTCTTTCTTGATATCTTTTTTCGTGTAAATCGGGTCACGTCCTTCCTTGTCCGCAATGTCGACATAATCGAGTTGGAGCATCGTCGCAAGGTTCCGCGTGGGCTGGGTCATGAAAACCGGCCCCCGATAGCCCCACTTGAATAGGTAAGGGATAAAACCGCAGTGATCCATGTGCGCGTGCGTGACGACGACCGCATCGAGCTTATCGAGATTAAATTCAGGCACATCGAACCGGGGGAATTCGTCGTTTGGCGCACCGAGGCTGACCCCGCAATCGATCATGACGTTGGATTCCTTGGTCTGCAGCAACAAGCACGTTCGGCCTACCTCCCGAAATCCTCCCAGCGTTGTGAGTCGTACCTCCGTGTTCTTGTACAACGTGGGGCGATGGATGCGGTGGCCGATGGCGAGCAAGTACTTTTTCTGGGTTTCCTTTTCTTTCTTGAGGAGTTCCCGCACGGAATCGACGGTCTTCGACTCGATGGGCGGTGTCCTAACCACGTTTGGCCGCCACAAGGTCTTTTCCCGTATCGTCTTCAAGGTGAATCCACCCTTCCCGATCACGAGGCCAGGCTTTTTAGCGGCGATGATGACTTCGCCGAGATTGGAATCAAACGTGATCTTGGATATCTCCGCCTCTTGCGGTACCTCTTTCTGGATGAACGCCATGGCATCTTCCGATGCTGTCCGGATCGATGGATGGGCCCTGATGACGATCCGCTTCCGGATTTCCTTGGCCAAGTTTTTCAGCGCATCGCCATTGGCGATGACTTCCTGCTTATTCTTCGAATATATCGCAATTTCTGGACCCTCAAACTCGACCGACTCGAAATCGGGGATGTATCGTTTGATGATCTGCTTATAATGCTCTAAAACATCGACAGAAGACATGTTTAGTCCACAGTTATAGATTGTAGGTAATGCATTTTTTTAATCCGATACGGCATGAACTCCATCGTGAAATTCGAGGACACGAAAGAACGTTCACGCCGTCGTATCAAATTACATTCAATATCATTGCTTTTGAATCGTGATGGGTATCAAATTCAAATTTCGATTTGATATATCTTTTACCTTAAAATTCAGTAAAAACAGCTAGGTAAATCAAGTAAAATATCGAATGAATCCTTAAAAACTATTTGGTAAATTAGGTTCGGGAATGGGTGTAAAGGAAGAAGAGGGGATCATTTCTTCAAGTCGAACGATTTTTTCTCGATCTTGTCCTTCGTGATGATGAAAATGTCGATGCCATTGCCAGTGAAGATGTCCCGCGATATCGCGGCCTTGACCGCCTTCTTCACGAGGTTGACGCCTTCCTCGATGGTCAGTCCCTCCTTATATTCGTCCTCTAGCACCCCATAAGCATACAACGAGCCAGAGCCCGTGCTCGTGTAGGTCTCCTTCAAGATCGAGCCGTCCCCGCCCACGTCGTAGATCTTTGGCCCCTCGCCATCGACGCCGCCCACGATGTGCTGGACCTCATACGGCATCGGATATTTTGCCCGGTACAACTCGTTTGCCAAGATCTTGACCACGGTGTTCACGGCGATCTTCCTGCCATTCTGCAGCTCGTATAGCTTCGATTCGGCAGCCATCAAATCGATCAAGTATTGCGCATCAGCAACGCTTCCCGCGATGGTCATGGCAACGTTGCTCGACACCTTGTGGATTTTATCCGCGGTTTTTGAAGCCACGTAAAATCCTTCCGTGGCCCGCTTGTCTGCTCCCAGAATGACCGCATTCTTCACGACGATGCCAACCGTGGTGGTCCCCGTGTGCAGCACATGTTCTTTCGATCGTGTCCCTTCCGTTGGTTTTATGGTAGGATTATTCATTTCGCGTCACAACAAAGTGTCTGTTTATATGTAGGTAAAACCGAATAAAAAAGGAGCGCGTGATAAAATAAAGCGGGGTCGAAGGATCGATGGCATCGAACACGCTCGATTTGCTGGGCCGGCTTGAATCCATCCAATCGGATGCGTGGATCAAGAATTGTGCTATCGTGCAATCAATTCCCGTTGAAGTAGGCCGATCGAGCTTCGGCAATCTCTCGATCGAGGAAACGTGGAAGCTTCACAACGAATTGCACGAGCGCTTCAAAGAATCACGAATAAAGCCGAATTCATTGCCGTATGCAACTGGCATCTCATATCACGACGTAAAAACCCGGCTGGCGCGGCATATGCTGGCATCGTGCTCTTTTTGCGAGAGGAAGTGCAGCGTTGACCGGGTATCCGGGAAAAAAGGGTCGTGCGGTGTCGGGATCGAGCCCCGGGTCTGCTCTGCATTCTTGCATTTTGGCGAGGAAAGCCCTCTCGTGCCAAGCGGGACGATCTTCTTTGCCGGCTGCAATTTCAAGTGCGCATTTTGCCAGAACGATGACATCTCGACGGATCCATCGAATGGCCACGTGGTCACGGCTGACGCCCTTGCGAAGATTGCGATGGATCTCGGCAGGGAAGGCGCGAAAAACATCAACTATGTCGGCGGTGACCCGACACCGAATATGCATTTGATCCTCGAATCTATGAAACTCCAACAAAAACCTGTCGCGCAGCTCTGGAACAGCAATTTTTACAACACGGTCGATGCCATCAAGCTCTTGATGGACGTGATGGACATCTGGCTTCCCGACTTGAAATATGGAAATAACGAGTGTGCCAAACGCCTGTCCGGGATTGACGAGTATTGGACCGTCGTGACCCGAAACTTGAAACTGGTGCACGACGAGATGGCCATCAAGGGATGGGCGTCCTTGGTCATCCGCCACCTCGTGCTCCCCGGGCATATCGACTGTTGCTCGATCCCGTGCATGGAATGGATCGCAAAAAACTTGCCACATGCAATGGTGAACGTCATGGCCCAGTACCGGCCCCAGCACCTCGTGTTAAGTAATCCCGGGAAATACAAGGAGATCACGCGCCGGCCGACGTACGAGGAAATCGACACGGTCCGGAAAGCGGCGACAAGCCTCGGTATCTGCTGGAAACCAGTCTCTTGACACTCCTAATCACCTTGCTCATCGTATTTTCCGGAGGCTCGTAACAAGTTTTTCTATGTCTTTGGTCTCTTACTCTTGATCAGATCACGGATTAAAGGTAGCGATAGGCATGGCGGGTTACAACGGCAAGATCTTGTGGGTCGACCTCACGACCCGGACGCTTACCGAGGAATCCCCCTCGGATGACGTGTATCGTAAGTACCTGGGAGGGTATGGCTTGGGCGTGTATTATTTATACAAGGCTATGAAGCCCAGGTGCGATCCGCTCGGGCCAGAGAATATGCTCGGATTTATCCCTGGATTCTTCACCGGTTCGGCGGCCCCCCTAACGGGTCGCTGCGCGGTGTGTGGCAAGAGCCCGCAAACGGGCGGATGGAACGATTCGAGCATCGGCGGGTACATCGGCGCGGCGATAAAGAAGGCAGGCTTCGATGCGATATTCGTCAAGGGTGCATCTAAAACGCCGGTATATCTGCACGTTGATGATGCGAAGAAGGAGATTCTCGACGCGAAAGACTTATGGGGGCTTGACACGGTCGCTACCGAGGCATGGTTGAAGGAAAAGCACGGTACGAGCATACGCTCGTGCGAGATAGGAAAGGCGGGCGAGAATCTCTTGACCTACGCCGCCATCATCAGCGAGTTCCGTGCCGCTGCCCGCGGGGGCATGGGAACCGTGATGGGATCCAAGAAATTGAAGGCAATCTGCTTTAACGGTTCGAAAAAGATCGATTACGCGGATGCACAAGCCATCACAAGCCTCGTAAAGGATTACAACCAGAAAATCAATAAAAATGCTTCCGATTTCGGGGCAATCCTCGCATCCAACATGGCACCGAAGATGGGCGGGCTCGTCCGCACCTTCAAGATCGAGATGGCCCAAAACCACGCGATCGCTTGCCGGATCTTCAAGAACGGGGGAACCTCGACCGCGACGAGCGTTCAAGTAGCCGTGGGCGACACGCCCGTGAAGAATTTCACGGGCACATACCTGGATTACCCGATGAAGGTCGTACAGAACTTTGTTTACGAGCATTTTGAAGAGAAAGGCTGGATCACCGGCCACCAAGGCTGTTTCAGCTGCCCCGTGCAATGTGGCAACGTGATGAAGGTTCCCGAGCTCAATCTCGACCGCTGCCAGCGGCCCGAATACGAGGCACTAGCAAGCCTCGGGGCAGTGTTGCTCAACGGCGACGTGCTCAAGGCCATCGAGGCGAATGATTTCATCAACCGAGCAGGCATTGACGTGATCTCGACCGGGGCCGTGGTTGCGTTCACCATTGAATGCTGCGAGAGCGGCAATCTCACGAAAAAGGATTTCGAGTGCAAGGCCTTCCCCGAGGGGTTCTTGCCCGGGTGGAATACGCCAGAATGGATCATGCCGCTGCTAAATCTCATCGTGAACCGGGAGGGCATCGGCGACTTGCTCGCCAGGGGCGTCAAGGAAGCGTCCAAGGCCATCGACAAGGGCAGCGAGGATTTCGCCATGGCCATCAACGGCCAGGAAATTCCTATGCACGATCCCCGGAAATTCGCAGGCTTGACCACGACCTACATTGCCGACCCGACCCCTGGTCGCCACACTGCAGCTTCACTGGAATTCCAAGCAATGGGCCAGTTGAACGATTTCGTCGATGGCGTCAAGTTCAACTTGAACAAGAAAAAGCGGGTAGAAGGCGGGGAGCACGCGCGATTCTCTATGTTCGTGCAAACCTGCAACGCGCTTGGATTATGCCAGTTCGCGTTGACCTTCGAGAAGTACCCCATGCTGGCAATGTTCAAGGCAATTGCCGGCTGGGATATGAAACCGGAAGACTTATTCACGATAGGGCATCGTATCCAGGTCTTACGCCATTTATTCAACGCTCGGGAAGGTGCCGTGAAATTCGAGGTGCCTAAGCGGGCGCTCGGCATCCCGCCTATGAGCAAAGGTCCCTTAGCTAACATCACGATCAAGCCCGAAGCAAACATCAAGGCATATTTCAAGGGGCTGGGACTCGATGAGACGGGCGTTCCCGTGCGGGAAACCTTGGAGAAACTCGGCTTGGATTTTTGCATCGGGGATTTATCCAAGGTAAAGGGAGCACCAGTACCACCATTCACTTGAACGGGGTTTGAGGCATGGCATTTTTTTCCATCGCGTTTGATATCGGGAGTAAGGTTGCGAAATGCGCCATTGGTAATGAGCGGGCGGATATCTTGGCTATGGAATCATTCCGCCCGGCCGTGGTTTGCTCCGAGGACGGTTTTTGCAGGGCATGCGATGAAGGGACCTATTGGAACGATATCCTCGCGCTTTGCAAGAGAACAATCAAGAGCGCGAGAATCGATGCCGGACAAGTAAAATACATTACTTGCTCCTCGATCAGGCCATCTTGCGTGTTCACGGACAAGGACAACAACCCCCTCTATATCGGATCGAGCTTTGATATGCGCGGCATCAATTCCGCGGATGTCATCGAACCGAAGTTTGAAAAAGTCGCGAGCAAGACATTTTTCCGTGCGACGGGCCATTTTCCCATCCTTATGTATCCCCCCGCCCGGTACGCGTGGTACAAGGATAATGAATCCAAAGCGTGCGGGGAAATCGCCAAGTATTTTCCCGTGGATAGCTGGATCCTTGCAAGATTTGGTGCAGAGGACCATGCAAATGCCGACAGCGCGGCTGAATCGGGTTTTTACGACATCGAGCACCGTGACTGGAATTATGAGTGGTCTGAGGTGCTGGATTTGCCGGGCGATTTTTTCCCGCCGGTCGTGCGGTCCGGCGAGATCGTCGGGGACGTGGCGAGGAACGTGCAGCTGGAACTCGGTTTGCCGTCCGATGCTGTGGTGGTTTCAGGGCTGCCCGACACGCAAGCAGCCTTGGTCGGTGCTGGTTGTCTTGACGATCGCGATGCATGCGTCGTCGTAGGAAGCACGACGCCGGTGCAGCTCTTGAAGCACGACTTGTTCTTCGATGAAAAGATGCAGATCTGGACGACCACGTTCGGTTTAAAAAACATCGTCGACTCTTATGTCTTGGAAGCAAGTACCGGCATTACCGGGCAGATCTTGAACTGGGCCGCTGGTCTTTTTTATGCCGATGACGGGCAATTTAAAAAGGAATATTTCAAGAAATTCGATGCGGAATACGACGCGCTGGATGCTGAAGAAGTATCGTCACCTGCGCAAGTCCGGGATATCTTTGCATTTCTCGGTCCAGACCACCTCGCGTCGTCGCAAAACACGATCGTTCCCGGTGTATTCGTGTTTCCGACGCCGGGTACTGTTGAGGAAGTGGCGCTCGCCAAACGGCAATTCATCGCGTCCGTGTTTGATAACATACAATTTGCCGTGTTCAAGAACCTGCAATTTTTAGAACACACGGCTGGAAAACCGGTCAAGGATCGCTACTTGCTCGGTGGCGTGACGCGCAATGCCACGTTCTGCCAGCGATTTGCCGATTTAACGGGGTCCGACGTGCGCACGGCCGTGGAGAAGGAAGCAACCATCACGGGCTTGTTAATCACGTGTATGGTGGCGTCGGGCGGTATAAAGAGCGCGGGGGATATCAAGCGCTTGATCGATGACAAGCACGGGGTCGATATCAAGCACCCGCGCAGTGCAATGGGCGAGCTCTTGCATAAAAGGTTCCAGAAATGGGACAGCATGCGAGGAAAAATAAAAGAATTGTAAAAAAACTCAATCGTCGCCCTTGCTTGCATCCCGCATGATCTCGTAAATTTCTTTCTCGTGATCTTCTGCTTCTTGAGGAATGGCATAGACCGTGCCAAGAAGCGACGCATGATACTGGATCTTGGCGGCGATCTCGACAAGCTGGGCATTTCGCCATGCTTGCTCCATCGTGGCGCCGCAGCACACGTTGCCGTGATTGGCGATCAGCGCCGTGTAATTCTTTCCGAGGGCTTTCACGCAATTTTCCGCGAGCTCATCGGAACCCGCTTCGCCATACTCCGAGACCTCGCAACCGCCGATGAATGGTATGATCTCGTCGACGAAGGGGCCGATGGGTGTCCTCGCGATCGAGAGGACGGTGGAAAACGGGGCATGGGCGTGGATGATGGCGTTGATATCGGGCCGGGCCTCGTAAATCTTGACGTGGAGCTTGCGTTCGGAACTCGGGTTTCGATTCCCCTCGATCGTGTTTCCCACTGCATCGATAAGCACCACGTCCTCGGGATCCATGCTTTCGTAATCCTTTGTGCTTGGCGTGATGAGGTAGCGCTCCGAACCATCATTCATCTTGACTCGCATCGAAACATTGCCAGCGGTTGCCACCACGAATCCTTTTTGAACGAGCTTAGTACAGACGTTCACGATTTGCTTTCGTAAATCGAGGATTTTTGCCTTGTCGTCCTTGGCTGGAGCAGGTGGTTTTGCAGGGCGGGTGCCGCCCAGTACTTCCGGGTTCACGATGTTGCCGGGGATTTCGTGCTTGAGGATCTTTTCTATCGCGTCGACGATCATCATGCCGTGGCGATGGTTCGTGTCCGATGTATCCCCGCCTACATGCGGCGTGACAATGACGTTATCCAATTTCAAAAAGGCATTCTCCTGATCCACGGGCTCGCTCGTGAACACATCCAGCGCCGCCCCTGCGATTCTTTTTTCCTTCAAGGCTTTGAACAAGGCGTCTTCATCCATCACAGAGGCGCGAGCGAGGTTGACGATGCACGCTGTCTTTTTCACAAACGTGAGCTGCTTGGCACCGATCATGCCATCGGTCTCGTCAGTCGGGGGGCAATGGATCGTGATGACATCTGCCTCGGTCATGAGGCGATCCAGCGTGACGCTGGTGCCGTTGATCGATTTCAAGCGCTCGGAGGAAACATACGGGTCAAATACCAGGAACTTGACATCGAACGGCACGAGTCGCTTTGCAACCTCGTAACCAATGCTGCCGAGGCCGATGATGCCAATGACCTTTCCTTTCAGCTCGAAACCCTTGAACAAGTTGTAATATTTCACGTAATCCGAAAATTCTTCGACGTGGAACTCCTTGGAATGCAGCGTGCGTTCAACCACGTGCAATTTTCGTGCCAAGGCAAGAATCAACGTGACCGCGAGCTCGGCGACCGAGATCGTATTGCGCTTCGGGGCGAAGATGACGGGGATGCCTTTTTTCGTGGCCGTTTCCACGTCAACGTTGTTGGGATCGTCCCGCGTCGAGCCGATGATCTTGAGGTCTGATCCCTCGATCACCTTTTTCTTGACGTTATCGCCCTCGCAAATGAGGATCTGGGCACCAGTTTCCTTGATTCGCTTGATGAGATCTTCATCGTTGAAGTAGAGGTTCCTTTTTTCCCGCCAGCTCTCATATACGACGTCATCCTTGAGGATTGCCTTGAGCCGGTCGAGCGCCTCTTGCGAGAAATCGGAGGTGACGAGCGCTTTCGTGGGTCTTTCACCTTATGACATTTAAAACATGAGCTTCCTGAGCTTGAGCAGATTCTTCATCTCGCCTTTAACCTTGAGAGCCCCGCTAGAATACGCTTTTATCGCGTTGATTTGTTTCGATAACAGCTTGATGAACATATCCGAAGCCATGCTGACCTGGATGCTGGCGGTTTCATCAACGCCCTCTGTCATGTCGATGCCTTCGGAGCCATTGATTCGGAACAAGAACGATTTTTCGAGGTCAGGGAAGGCAATCATGAGGGTATTTTGCCAGCCATCGAACTTGCTTCGGACCTCAGCCTGGTTGTATCGTTCAACGATCTTGTTCACTGCATCTTGGATCGATGTTATTTCCGCGGGTTTACCAGATGAAGCAGAAATCGGTTTCTCCACGGGGGTACTCTCAACTTGCACTTTCAACGTGGCTTGCGCTGTTGTTGGCATCGATGGGTGCGTTTCGGTGCGCGGGCTTGCAGGTGCCGCCGTCGTGGCCTCTTTTTTCATCAATGGTGGCCGGATCACGCTCGATGCAGGAGCACCGCCACGCTGTGTAGGTAAACTAGGTTGCGCTGATTGTATCGGCGATAGTTTCATGATTGATTTCATTTCCTTAGCGAGTTCATTCACCCGACGAGCAAAAGCGAGTGCTGACTTTGCTGCAATGAGTAACATTCCAACGCCAAGGGTGAGTATGATTAATGCAATATAATATGCAGGCCACCAGTTCATTATATTTGTTACGAACGACAAGGCGGGCATCACGAGGATGATGGTTCCTGTAAGCATCATGACGATGCCGGCGGCGATCAATGGTGTCACTGCGGCGTGGATGCCTTTTGCTAATTCTTTGAACTTGATAGCCGGTTTTTGCATGTCATTTGAGTCGGACATTTCATCCACCATCAAAAGGATATCAATTATCAATGTTTAACGAGACATAATAATTGATCCCCGTGTCCGAAAAGTCCATACCCGCAGCGCAGCTATCCGATGCTGAAAAATCGCTGCTCGACCGTGTTGAAAAAAATAAAGATGCGATTGTCGAATTGTTGAAGGATCTCATCGCGATCGATTCACGGATCTATAGCGCGGAACAGTTCTGCGATCAAAAAAAAATCTTTGACTTTGTCGAAAATTACATGAAAAAAATCGGGGCAAAATGCGAGCGGTATTCTTGCCCGCACCCGTTTCGGCAAAGCGGGACCGAACAAGAATGGCCGAGCCTGGTCGCCACGATTGGCCAAGAGAAGCGAGAAAAGGCTCTCCAGTTCTGCGGCCATCTCGACGTGGTACCATTCACCGCCGAAAAATGGGCCACGAATCCGCTTTCCGCCACGGTCAAGGACGGGAAAATATTCGGACGGGGGGCTTCCGACATGAAAGGTGGCGTGGCGAGCTCGATGATCGCCATCAAGCTGCTCGCAGAATCTGGCTTACCGCTGGAAGGCTCCTTGAGGATGCTGTTTTTTCCCGATGAAGAGATCAACTGCGATTATGGGTCGCAGTTCATGGCAAGTAATCACAAGGATGCCATCAACGCGCCGACGATCATTGCGGAACCCACAGGGCAACCGCCGTTGACATCGCCTGCTCTCATCATCGGGGAGAAAGGTTACGCCTGGCTGCGGCTCAAGTTTTTTGGTGCATCCGGCCACGGCAGCATGCCCCGCCCGCGTTCCAACGCGATCAACAAGGCGACACGGTTCATAGCGGGCAGTAAAATGCTCGGATTGCCCAAGGTGAAACCGCCCATGAGTCTGATGAATATGCTCCGCCAGTTGCTCGGGCGAATCTCGTTTAAAACATTGATCAAGATCGCCAAGGCTCCGCCGGTTGAATCTCCCGATCCATACAACGAGGATGGACTCGGGATCGGTAACCTTTTCAAAACAACCATCAGTTTCAACCAGATCCACGCGGGCACGAAGATCAACGTGATTCCAGATTCGTGCGAGCTGGAGATCGACATCCGGATCTTGCCCGGCATCACGATACAAGACGTGTTCGACGCCATCGCCTCGTATTGCACGAAACTCGGGTTCCGGCTGAAGCTTCCCGATGCCTATGCAAACCTCCAGGCAAAGAACAAACGCTTGGAAAAGCGGCCGGTCGATGTCGACCTGTCAATCATCTCGACGGCGCTGGGCACGTTCGAGAACCTGGATCAGCCCGTCATCACGTTACTGAAACAAGCATTCGAAGATGTCTATGGCGTCAAGGCCGTGTTCTTCTTTGCACCCGGCACGTCCGATGCAGTTTCGCTTCGTTCGGTTGGCATAAAGGACATCGTCTTATTCGGCCCTACCGGCGGGCACGCTCACGAGGCTAACGAGTTCGTCGAGATAGACCAGCTCGTGAGCGCGTGCAAGGTGTACTTGCTCGTTGCCTACCGGATGCTTTGCAAAAAAATATGAATGGCCACTGTTTTAAGGACCCATGGGTAAGGCGCTGAACATCCCCGAGCCCGAGCCGGACCTCTCGTTTTGCGACGTGCACGGGCATGTTCCTTGGATCGAGGGAACTTTCAAGAGCGATGCGTGGGGAAAAACGCTAGCCTCTGCCGACAAGCAGCATGCGGATTTCAAGAAAGCCGGTGGCGTGTTTTTCATCACGTGCTCCATCGACTTGAATAGCGCGGTGGAGATCTTGAAATTCGTGGAAAAACATCGGGATGTTTGTTATTCTTGTGGCATGGCGCCCCAGACCGTGACCTACACGAAAACCAAGGCTTACGAGTCAGAATTCAAGCAATGGCTCGACATCATCGAGAAAAACGGGGAAAAGATCATTGCTTTTGGCGAGATCGGCCTGGACTTTCACCATGCCAAGGCACTTGGGCAGCGAAAGCGGCAGATCGACGAGCTCGACCGGATTCTTTCCATCGTGAAGGGAAAAAAGAAGCCAATTGTCTTGCACGTGCGAAATGCTGGTCCAAGTGACAAGGATATGGGAAACCCGGATCACGCGTTCAACCAGCCGGATGCAGCGGCGCGGGAAGTCGTAGCATTGCTTGACAAGCATGGAATTTCCCCGGCACGCGTGCTGTTCCATTGCTATTCCGGGCCCTCAAGCTTGAACGAGGAGTTAGCAAAGCGTGGCTTTTTCTTTTCGATTCCCAGCTCTGCATTTGGATTCGAGAAATGGTTCAAGGTATCGACAAGCTTGCCGTTGGAGCGCATCATGACCGAGACGGACTCGCCCTTCCAGCACCCGCGATCGATGGAACCAATCAACGCCCCGGAGAATGCAAGGTACGCGATCGCGGCCATCGCGCACGCCCGCGGGATCGATCAAAAGGTCGTGGCAACTACCACGCTGAAAAACGCGAAGGCTTTTTTTAAAATCCCGTGATATAAAAATTGGATGGAAAAAAAGAGGTCACGTGAAGAAGGACCGGTTATTTCTTTGTTGTTCACGGATGATGTGCAGCACGATGACGCTTGCGAGTATCAACAAGGAGTCCTCGTCCGAGACCGCGGGATCGATGCGAACCCCGTAGACATCCCTGATCGTCCAGAATTTTTTCGAGATTTCGGCGACCTGGGTTCCCCCCTTGCTGATCTTGAATTTCAAGCCCCAGATGTTTCCCTTGATTTCCAGGAGCTTCTCTTTATTGGGGCTCTCGAACCAGTACTTTTGGCCTATTGAGAAGATGGCTTTCTTGAGCATACCGATGTAATTCTCTTCCCTGACCTCGTCGTTGTCTTCGGCCATGCCTGCTGGCTTGTAAAACTTGAAAGATGCACGGACCGCGATCAACTTTTGCTGGATGATCATTTCCGTGATATCTTGCATATTTTTCAAGCGATATGTCGTCCGAATCGTGACGAGCTTGCGAATGAAGTACCCAATGGGCTCTTGATTGACGTTCATCACGTAGTTCTTGTCTCGCAAGGAGACCCATTTTTCCCTGATCATGTATTCGCGGAAGGAGCCTAAAGACATTATTTTCATCTCTTTATCTTGTATTTCGTGGGTTTTCGATAAACAAGTATGGCCTATATGCCATATGCAAGTTCAAACTTGTCACTTATATGCTTTCCACCA
>JAUQYW010000397.1 GCA_030587525.1 Candidatus Sigynarchaeota archaeon
CTCTGCAATTGCGACGAATTTATCAGATGCTTGCTTGAACAGCTCTGGTTTCCATCTATAAAATGTCACATATCTTGGCATGTTATTTCACTCCTTTTACTCCCTATTGCGCAGGTTCCAAATTATGGGAAAATCGGAAATGCGATCCGGTCTCCCCTCGGATGCCCGCGATGAATATAGTTCCAATGGTAATTTAAAATGAATGGTATCGAGGAACGAAGCTCTTTGGCTAAGGCCATGTAAGCCTCATCCCACCTTCTCAATTTTCCAGTATCCGTATTTATAGTTCCCGGGCACGCGTTAGCCTCAAGGTGACAAACACATGGCAACAAAACAATGCGACAAGCGCATCGTCATCGTTGGCGCGGGGTCTCAGTCCTTCGGGTTGGGAACGCTCGGCGATTTGATGACGATAGGACAGAAATTAGCAGGCTCGACGGTCGTGCTCCATGACCTTTCAGAAGAGCTGCTCAAGCTCGTTAGCGGCGTCTTCAAGATTGCCCAGCAACAGGCGTCGGAGGATGGTGATGTTGCCCCGTTCAAGGTCGAGGCAACCACGGATCCGGTGAAGGCTCTTCAAGATGCGGATTACGTCGTTATGTCTATCGAGCACGGGAACCGGCTCAAGACCTGGGAACAAGATTATTATGTCCCATTCCGTCATGGCTGCACGCCAATATATTCGGAGAATGGTGGCCCCGGTGGCAGCTTTCACACGTGGCGCCAAGTCCCGCCTATGCTCAAGGTGGCGGACATCATGCATGACGTGGCAAAGAAAGCAGTACTGCTCAATTACTCCAATCCCGTCCCCCGTGTTACGTGGGCTATAAACCGGTACATGGCCAAGAAGGACCCCACCTTTCCGAAGCGGAACGTGGGCCTTTGTCATGGCATCGGCTCCGGCCTCAGCGGGCTGGCAAAGGTAATCGGCGCTGGTGAAGCAATGCTTGATTTCACGTCTGCGGGCCTCAATCACTTCTATTTCTTCATCAAAGTGAAAGCCAAGTATGATTACATGATGCCCGCCATCGGGTCGTTCCCCGAGAAAAAGGTGAAGGCCGGCGACGACTTGCTCCAGGACGTTCGCGAACGCGGTGCCGAGTGGGCAAAAAACAACGAGTTGTATTTGATCGAGGAGTTGCTCAAGACCTTCGGTTATTTCACGTATCCCGACCAGTCCCATCCCGGGGAATACTTGCACTTCGGCCGTTTCTACGCCCCGCACGTGAAATATGGTTTCAGAGGATCGAACGAACCTTACAAACAGCGCATGGTAAAATCGATCAAGGGAGAAGAGGATAATTTCTGGTGGGTGCACAGCACTGGCGAGAAAGCGGTTCCTATTATGGTAGCTATGGAATATGACACGAAGGAAGCCTTTATTGCCCTCAATATGATGAACGATGGGTGCATCACGAACTTGCCCCAGGATTGCACGGTCGAAGCTCCCGGCCACGTTGACAAGAATGGCCCGAGGCTCGATAAGGTTGGGGCATTGCCGCGAGGCATAGCGAATTTGCTTATGCAACAAGCCACGATCCAGGATCTTGTCGTTGAAGCGGCCATCACGGGCGATTATAACACTGCGGTTCAAGCCTTGTCTATAGACCCGACAGTTCCGTCACCCCAAGTGGCGAGAAACTTGCTCGATGAGATGCTCGTTCTCCAGAAAGATTACCTCGTGCAATTCCAGAAGAAACGCTAAAGTTGCGAGCTCTTTTTTATTTTTTGCTTTTTTGCTTTTATCGTTCGTTTGAACAGATTTTTGAATTGCTTATTCAAAAAATGGAAGAATTCTATTTAACTATGGATATCGGTAAATTATGCATCACAACCAGAACGAGCGAATGCAAAAACGGCCACCTCTTTACCACTTGCCCTCTTTATTCTAGCGATTTTCATCTTTATCATAGCCTTGATCGCCAAGCAAAAAGGGAATAAAGCGATTGTTGCCCTCGCTGGCGCGGTTATATGCTATGTCGTGTTATTTTTATTTGAAAACGCTGATCCCATCTTGATCCTTGATTTCATATTCGGGAATGAAGAGGATGGCTACGCGAATTTCAATTCCATGCTCTTGATTCTCGGCATGATCACGATGATCGACATTACGATGGATTCGGGGCTCTTTCAGTTCGTCGGGTTTAGCTTGATCAAAAAAACCCGGGGAAATCCCTTCAAGCTTTTTCTCGTGATTACAACGTTCACCGTGCTCATTTCGACCGTCCTTGACAACATGTTGGTGTTGATGATAATGATCCCGCTTACCATCAGCATCTCGCGATTGCTGGAAATCAAGCCGTTGCCATATCTTCTCAGTGTAGCTGTACTCGTAAACATCGGTGGAACTGTCTTCACGATTTCATCCATCTCGAACATCATTATCGCAAATTTCGCGGAAATACCGTTCTTGGAATATTTCTTTAATGCGGGATTGATCTCGCTAATTATTTCGGCATGCAGCATCGTGTTTCTTTATTTCTTGACCAGAAAGCAATTAACATCCCCGATTCGAAATATCACGGTCTTGCTGGATTATGATGCCTGGATTTTTGTCTCTGATAAAAAGCTCATGTACAAGTCCGCTATGGTCTTCTTAGTCGTCATTGGTTGCATCATCGCAGTTCCTCCAAGTATATTTCCTTCAGATTTGATTGCTCTCACTGGCATGTTCATCTTGATTCTCATTAGTAGACTAAATACAAACGAGATCTTGAAAGCAGTGGACGTGGAGCTTTTTTTGTATTTGATAGGCATCTCGATCGTGACCGGTTCGATAAACTATTCTGGTATCATGGAATACTTTGGAACGCTGCTCGGTGCGATGGGGTCGAATGATCCAATGTCGTTTAACATCATGATCTTGTGGGTTTCCGCGGCGTTGAGCGTCACGGTCGACAACGTGCCGATAACGCAGATCTTACTTCCTACGCTCCGGTCTTTAACGCAACCGTTCACGCAATCGCAAGCACGGCAGTCGTATTATGCTCTCACGCTCGGTGTCGGCTGGGGAGATTCATTGACTCCGTTCGGGGATAATATAATCGTTCAAAAGTTGGCTGATCAGCACAAGGTGAAAATCCCGTTAGGTGAATTCTTCAAGGTTGGATTTTTTAGCGGCATGTTTCAGCTCGCTTTAGCAACGGTGTTTTTTGCACTCATGGAATCGATAATGGTCGCGTTAATCTTGATATTTTGTATCTTCGGCGCGATTATTGGGATCACGCTGTTATGGAAAAAGATTAAGCCCATCGTTCAAAAGAAAATGACCGGCGAGACGCGATCCCATAGTTTCAGCGATAAATGGTTGAATAGAAGGCGAACCACCCGCTGAACAATACTATTTCTTATATCCAGAATCATTCAATGATGGCCAGCCGGGTCTCGTTCGTGCCATCCGGGCAAGCTGCTTCGAAATACACGAAAATCTTGCTGCCCACTTTCACCCAGTGTGAATAACGCCACGTGTGATACTTTCCCGGGGTCGTGGACTTGAGGAGGGGTTTATGCGGTGTCAAGGCGGCGAATCGAACAAAAGAAGAGGATAGTTAACAGTTTATCACGCATATTGGTTATAAAAGAGCCGCTCGGTTTGTCGGGTGTGAGCCTGCGGCGGGATTCTGTCTTGGCATGGCCTCGGCGATGTGCCTCGTTCGGTTCCTTCGGCGCGAGGCGGGGCTTTCTGTTCGATGATTAAACGCACGACCGAGAAAAGAATACGCGTTTTTATGACTTTTTCTCTTTCAACGACTCTCATTATCTATCTGGATATCGCGATCTATTTCTTATTCTTATGATCCTTGTAAAAGGATCATTTTATCGCCGCATTTTTATCGCCGCATTAGAAGGGGAAGAGTTATACAATATTTCTACACGCATCCCGTCATCAGCGGCATTTCCCGGGATTTCCCGGGTCTCCAGCACGGCCCGCGTATTATTCTCAACTTTATCTTTCTAGGCAATCCTTCTCATTCTTTCTATCACCATATTTTTAATTCCTATTTTTATAATCATATTATAGCTCTTTATGATCAGAGATCCCAAGTTGAACGAAAGGAACTCGCGAGTACTCGATAAATGTGATATTGATGCCTAGAGTTTCTGAAAATGGACGGGTCTTAGGTAGTATAGGGGTATCGAAAAGGGAAATAAACCAAATATCGTTCAGACCAGACGGAAAATCATTCCTTACCCTCGCAAACAATCGCATTAGAGAATGGGACGTCCGGACAAGAAAGAGATTGTGGGATATCGGCAGCTATAACGGGATGCAACGTTTTTTCGTTTCACCCAACGGTAAAAATATCGCGCTCGAGGTGGAAGATTGGTCCAGTAAGTATGAATTTGTTGATTCAGGCCCCCACAATCTCGAGATCTGGGACGGATATGTGGGCACTCGCCTTGCTTGTTATAAATCGTTTGATTTCGATGATATCGTTTTTTCCCCAGATGGGGACCTAATGGCCATCGCAACTCTTTTAGATTGGCAAGTGTGGGATTTGCATAGTTCGATACATCGAATTCTAGTTCAACCAATTCAAGCCGATGCACGTGGATTGAATCTTCGTAAATTAGGATTTTCACAGAATGGAAAAATCTTGATTGTATTAGGCTGGCTTCAGACTGAGGGACATATTGAAGATTTGTTATTAGAATGGGATATTAGTACGGGAATTGAAATTAAAAGAATCGATTTGATTGGAGCCAGGAGAGCCTCTGATTGGTCTCAAATTGCATTCTCACCTGCAACGCGCACTTTTGCCTTCCCATGTCAAAATGGTAGCATTGCATTTCTGAATGCATTCGATGGCACGACTCTTTATACACCCGAATTTACTAGTAAGGCCCTTGCTTGTGCATTTTCCCCGGATGGTTCGATGCTCGTAACGACATGGCGAGATTCTCCCGCTCGAATATTCAATACCAACTCGGGCCAAGAAATATGCAGGTTAAAGAAAGGCGGAAGCCATGTGAAATGCGCTTTCTCACCATTGAAGGAAGATCCCATCATCATCACCGGGTCGGATAATGGCGTGGTCAGAATATGGGATATCAAATCTATTCTTCCTGTCTAGAAGAAATAGTTTGTAAACTATTTCTTTGTAAAAGAAATAGGCGAGGAAGAATGCATCTCCCTCGCCTTTGCACACGGACGGAGCTCCAGCCCACCAGCCAGGCTCGCTCTTGTCCGGGCGTAAAACGACCGAATATTTGGCCAAAGCGCTGCGAAACTTGTTAAAAGTAACCATTTCACGTTAACCTTGCATCATTTCGTTCCTTGCACGAGAACGATGATCTTATTTGCCGATTCCAGGTCTTCTTTTAAGCCAGTCTCCTCGAACAGTTTTGCAGCACGTTCGAGGAATGCGAGGGCTTTCTTGTTGTCGTTCTTTTTTTGCCATAACAGACCGATAGACAAGAGCTCGGATGCCATGTCTGCCTTGTTCTGCAACTTTCCGTCGATGGTAAGGGCATCCGTGTAAACCTTTATGGCTTGGTCGTCGTCGCCTTTTGCCTTGAGAATAGCGCCTATGTTGTTTAGGATGGAAGCTTTGATTGGCAGGTTTTCGAGCAGATCCGCGATCTTCAATGCGTCGTTGTATTTCTGCAGCGCTTTATTGCGAAAGCCCATTGAATCATAGATCAAGCCAAGATTATTCAATCTTTTTACCTTGGCATCGAAGTCGCCAATCTTGTCCGCGATGGAAAGAGCTTCTTCCAGATTCTTCAAGGCTTCATCGTGATTACCTTTTGCTTCGTTGATAAGGCCTATGTTGCTGAGGCATTTTGCCTTGACAGGCAAATCGTTTATTTGGTTCGCGATGGGAAGGGCATCCGAGAAGTGTTTGAGAGCCGCGTCCTTGTCACCTTTTGAAAGGTAGATCTTGCCCATTCCCGTCAACGCCGTGACCTTTTCTTGCAACGCGTCGATCGGCGCTGCGTATGTTAGAGTGTCCTGGTAATGCTTCAACGCCAAATCGTAGTCCTTCTTGCCGTCGTAAAACATCCCGAGGTAATTTGAGAAGATTGCCAGGGCTGCGATGTTGTCCTTGGCCTGGGCGATATCGAGGCCTTTCTGGGCGCACCGGAGCATGGCATCGTGCTGGCCGAGATCGTTGTACACGCTCGTGGCGAGAGCATACTTGTACACGTCCTCCACGGGTTTCACGAACCCGCCAAGCCATGAACTGAATTCTGGCCGCGGTGGCGGTTTCATTCCTGCTAGCTTCGCGGTGGTTGTATCGTTAATGAGGCGCGACCACATGCCACCTTCCACCAGCTCTTGCACGCTCGCTTTCACGAGATGCACGGGAAACTTGGCAGCTGCCTTGAGCTCGTCAACGATTGCATTGCTTTTTGATGGATCGTCGCGATCGTGCATGATCCAGATCAATGACTTGATACCGTCGCAGAGCTTGATGAATGGTCCGACGGGGAAATCGATGATATCGGCAAATCCCATAATCACGAGATTCCTGCCGCTGGTCATTTTCTGCAATGCCGATATCTTGCATGGCTCGATATCGATGCCGGCCTTCTTGTCCTGGGATTTATCTTTCATTCCCGAGCCGGGAAAAAGCGAATCCGGGCATTTCTCGCCCGTGATGACGTTCTGCATGGAACCGCGAAGCTTGACCAGGATATATTTCGATTTCAAGGCTTCAAGGCTCGTAAATCCTTCGAAGTCGGCTTTCGTGACGATGATCTTGGATGCTTCCTTGGCTACTTTTCCCAGTAGCAAGATCATAGCGCGCTCGATCATGCTATCGAGATTCGTCGTGATCACGACATGTCCCGCCTTCGCTGCACGGGCAAGAAACACGTGCACTAAATTCGGCACGGTCGGGAGCTCGAAATATTCCATGAACTTCAAGCTCGCATCGAACAAGCCCTTGAATTGCTCAATGATCATGGACAAATTCATGCTCGCCGGAGCGAGCAACACGTCGACTTCCTCTTTCGGTGCGCAATATTCCAGTAAAGTCCTCGCGATGTCCTTGATGGGCGGTATACTGCAAGGCGGGTACATGGACACGCCGCTACCGGCCAGAAACGCGTATGGCTCGTCTGCAGGGAACACGTCTCCCACTCCTTGCAAGAATTTCCTTTTCGCGATTGCTTCGAGGCGCCACTTGAGCTCGATCGCGTCAGGATTGAGATCCACGACGCGCTTGAAGGCCTCGATGGCATCATCAATCATTTCCTTTAACTCGTTGATAATCGCGATGCCATACCAGGCAAGCGAGAATCCCGAAAGCTTGTCCGTGGCTTTCTGGTAAAATGCCAGGGCGACCTCGTGTTTCTGGTTGGCTTCCTGGGCCATGCCGAGGATGGCCATGGTCTCCGGATCGCCCGGTCGCGACTTGAGTACGATGTTGTAGGAATCCGCGTAGCCATCCGGTGGCAAGATCTTGATCGCCTTGTCACGTGCTTCGATCCACGCTTTCACGTCATTCTTGTGGTCGAAACAAATGGCGAGATTTGCCCAAGCCTCGTGGTCGATGCCCTTGAGCTCGATGGCTTTTTTCAACGCCGTGATGGCACCATCAAGGTTCCCGGCAACGCGCATGGCAACGCCGAGGTTGATCCAGCCGATGTTATAATCGGGTTGCAGTTCTGTTGTCTTCTTGCACGCAGCGACTGCCTTCTCGTTATCTTCCTTGATGCTCGCGTACCAGCCAAGGTTTGCCCAGGCCTTGAAGAAGTCCGGCTTCACGGCCACGGCTTTCTCACATGCCTCGATCGCATCGTCAAACTTTGCTTTATTTCCGAGGGCAAGAGCAAGGTTGTACCATACCAGATATTGTTGCGGATCCGCTTCCGTGATCTTTTGAAACACCGCGATCGCATCGTCCCATTTTCTTTCCTCCAGAGCATCCATGCCACGCAGCAGCTCTTCTGGGATATCCACGGAATCGATTCACCTGGCAAGATTATATATGGCACGCGCGAACACTCACGCTTGCGCATTCTTCGCATCGTGCGAAAATAAAATTACCGATAGCGTGAAAAAAGGAGAAGTTGCATGGAAACCTATTTTTTACCGATTTTATTGCCACACTTGCTGCAAATGAGAGATCCCAAGGGAACGGGATTTCCGCACGTCGGGCAGTAGCTGGCCACTTCTTTCGTGGTGATTTCCAGCAATTTGCTCCCGATGAGGTGGAAGTACGCGCCATCGACGTGGCGCTCGCCTGGTTCATTGCAACGCGTGCATTTCACGTCGATCTTGTATTCACTTTTCGGATGCCCTTCGAAATGGATCGTCCGGAGGGTTGCTTGGCCACACGTCGTGCACAAGAACATGCGATCGAAGATGAACGGGGCCCATTGCGTTACAGCGTCCTTACCTTGTGGCAAGGTGAACTCGTAAGTCTTCTTACACACGGGACATTTTCCCACGACTTTCACGGTGGGTTCCCTCTTGTTATCGTGCAGGTGCAGTGGAATCAAATAGCCCCCGCATTTCTTGTTGCCGCACGCGAATTTCTTCGTCCAGTACTCGCTCATGCTCGATGCCTTGTGGATGGTTTATTTTCTTAGTGTTCCGCCGATTCGAGTGCTCGTGGGACCAGGTTTTTTTCCTATTCTAACCGGATCTCCACATAAGTTGCAAAACACAGCTTGAACTGGCAGAGGGTTCCCGCATTTGTTACAGAACAATTCTTGGCCGCATTCATTGCAGAATTTTGCTTTCGGAGTAAGATTTGCTCCACAATTGGGACACGTGCCTACGACATCCTTGGAGATCTGAATCGGTTTCTTGGTAAAATCTCCCTTCTCAGCACTGGAGCCACATTTCATACAGAACGAAGCTTTTGCAGAAAGCAAGGAACCGCATTTTCCACAAAATAGGTCGCGGCCACAGTTGGGACATTTCTTCGCCGATTCATCGGTGACCTTCGTGTTGCACGTCGGGCACGTGATGATCGTCCGCTCGGCCGACGGTAACTTGTTTTCCACGAGGAAATAAACGCCACCATCGACGGCGCGATCGTCCTCCTTCTTGCACTCGACACACTCGACCTTGATCTTGTAATCGGACCGTGGATTGCCTAAAACTTTCTCGGTCTTGAGCGTCGATTGACCACACTCAGTGCATTTGAAAGTTTGTTCTTCTAAAACGGGTTGCCACTTGTCGACCTCGGATTTATTGAGGGACAGCGAAAACTGGAACACTTTTTTGCATTCTGGACATTTTCCGAATACCTTTACCTCGCCATCCTTTTTATTTTCCCGGATTTGCACAGGAATTAAGGTTCCGCTGCAGCCTTTCTTGCCACACGCGAATTTCTGGGTTTTATAATAGCTAGTGTCAAACGCCATACTATATCGCCGTTTTTTTTTGTATTTTGTTTTTTTTAATCTTGATCAGATAATAGCGCATCAAGGATTAAAATCCATCAAGCCGGGGTAGATGATCAAGGTATCATCACGAGCCACGAGTTTTCAGAGCAATTTCGTGATCACCGAGATGCCGTCGTGCAAGTGCTTGTCCCGGTTGATATCTTCGATGGTGTATCGATTGATCGTGATCCCGCGATCCTTCTTTATTTGAGCAAGGAATGGCTCGATGGTTGCATCGAAATCCAAGGCCACGCAAGCGCCGATCTTTGCCCGGTCGTCTTTCCTCGACTCCAGCACACGCTCGATGCTCTGCAGATCCACGGGTACCAACGGCGCGTCTTGCTTGACGAGGACCGGCACGAGCGAATGGCGGCACACGGCATCGATGCCCAGGCTCGCTAGCTCGTGCTTCTGCGTGGCGTTCATCTTCCAGCATACCCAGTTCACGAACTCGAACCTGGGCACAGCCTTGAAGTCCAGAGCAGTCCGCGGATGGCCAATAATCTTGTCGGTCGGATACCCTAACCGCGAGGCCGCGAGCCGGCATCCCGTTGGCGAGATGTCGATGCCAACGAACTGCCTGCCCGTTGCCTTTGCTGCCACGAGGGTCGTGCCTGAACCGGAAAACGCGTCGAGCACGATGTCGCCCAGGCTAGACGAAACACTGATGACGCGTTCCATAAATTTCTGTGGCTTTTGCGTGGGATAAAACAATCGCTCGGATGAAGTAGACGTGATGAGCTTGATGTCCGTCCATAGCGACGTGAGCTTGATTCCCTTGCTCTCATCGAGATAAGTCTTGTATCGCGGCTCGCCGCTTCCTGTCCAGTAAATGAGCCTCGGGTTTTTCTTCAATCGTTCGTCGATGGTTTCTTGGGTCCACTTGAGGGCTTTCTCCTTCTTTATCGTGTACTTGTGGCCCCCGAAATCGAACATTTTGCCTTCCTGGTTTCCTTTCACGACCAACGGTTGGCTGCGGAATTTCCGGCCGGTCTTAGGCTCCACGATGTTGAACACGGACTCGTCCATGGGGATGTACTGGACGTTAAACGTGTATTCCGGGCCCTTGGCATAATAAAGCACGTGATCGACGATGCTGCCATAATTGCGATCCGTGTTCTTGCTTGGCGAGTGTCGTTTCCAGACGATATCGTTGAGGAAATTATCGCCACCGAAAACCTCATCGCACATGACCTTGAGATGGAACACGGCCGATACGTCGCAATGCAAGTATAACGTGCCATTGGGCTTTAGTACCCGGTGGATCTCTTGCACCCGCGCCCGCATAAACTCGATGTAATTTGAGATTTCGCCGTTCCACGTGTCGTGGAAGCCCCTGATCTCCGAAGTACCCTTGGCGAGATCCACGTGGTTCCTACGTGAGAAAAACGGCGGATCGATGTAGCACAAATCGATGGCATCTTGGGGAAAGGATTTCAGCACTTCGAGGTTGTCCCCGCAATAAATTGTGTTCGGCACGAAGGGCAATATCATCCCCCTCGTTAAAGCAACTTGAATTGGGCTTCGACAAGCTGGACCGACGTGCCGATCTTATCGAAGAATACTTCGAAATCATTTTCTTTGAGATCCTTGTCATAGGTGTCATAGCACACTAGAATTTTGCCAAGATCCCCTTTTACTAGGCCGTAAACCGGCAATTCGATGAGGAGCTCGATTTTATCACCTTCATGGCAAAGTCGTGAAGGTCGGGTGGGCGATTTCGCTTTCTTTCCCATTGCCAGTTCACGATTAGATCTTACCAAGTCTAACTTTAAAAATGAATCCAGCCCACGATATTATTAAAAAAGCACGAGATAAGGTTCAATCATTCCTGAAAAATCGCGCGTGGCGACAAAATTCGCAAGCCGCGCCAGCGTGAATGCATATGGATGCTCCGACACGCGTATTGACTACGATGAATCACGAAGAACCGGACAAGGTCCCGTATTTCGAAAGCACCTTCACGAACGATGCCATTGCAATGCATTTCAATATACATCCGGGTAAGCTTGGGCCGCTGCTCAATATCGCCCAGATCTTGCCATTCCGGCACAAGATAATGTCCAAGGCATTATCGAGCAAGAAACTCATTGCGGGCACGGTGTTCGGCATCGCCAAGTTTTACAAGGCAGCGGGCATCGATATCATGCCGACGATCTCCGCGCTCTTTCCCCGGAAACTCGTGAAGGGTGGCTTCATCGACGAATTTGGTCGTCACATGCATTTCGAACATTACAAGGACGGGACGGAAATCCTCGGGTACATCGGCGGTACCTTCAAAACGTTCGAGGATTACGAGAGCTGGGAGCAGCCTGACCCGAACGAGAGCATCCGTATCAACATGTTTCTTGCCGGTCTCGACGCGCAGAATAAGCTCGACAACAAGATCTTCGCCATCGGCGGTGTTACGGGTATGATGGAGGTTACCTGGCAAGGATTTGGCATCGAGACTTTCTCCCGTTTGCTCGTGAAGCGAAAGCAAATCAAGACCGTGTTTGACAACTGCGGCAAGTTCACGCTCGAGGTGATCAAGAACCTTGCCGAACACGGAGCAAAACTCATCTTGATCTTCGATGACATGGGTTTCAAGAACGGGTTGTTTATGAACAAGAGAAACTATCAAGAATTCACGCTGCCCTGGCTCAAGCAAATTTGCGCTGCCGCTCACGACCGGGGTTGCAAGATCTTGCTGCATTCTTGCGGTGATGTCTTGAACCTCATCGATGATTTCGTGAACGAATGCAAGATCGATGCGCTCAACCCGATCGAGCCCACGACCGCGAACCCGGAGTACAACATCTTCGCGCTCAAGAAAAAATACGGCGACAAGCTCACGCTTGTCGGGAATATCTCGCCAATGATGCTCGCCACGGGGGAGATCCAG
>JAUQYW010000407.1 GCA_030587525.1 Candidatus Sigynarchaeota archaeon
CCGACGATTACATTTTCTATATCCGGGACAACTTGAATTGTCTTTTTGGCTTTCTGGCCTCGTCATCACGTGTGATTAGGTTATACTTCATATGGCGCGATAAAAACAAAGCATTAAAAGCAATTTGGTTTGTCAGACTAAGTTTATTAGACGACCGTAATTGATCAAGAATATGAACATGACAAGCCGGTTTGTAACTTTTTTTTTGCCTTCCAATACCCGAAAAGAAGCGAGATGCGGGTTTGGTTTCGAAAATGAACACCGGATTATTAAAAACAGTACATATGATTAAGGAGACAAAAAAACTTTTTATCTAGACAAGTAAAAGTTATGTTGATAATCGAAAAAATCTGATGCCCACGTCACCTGGCAAATCAAGATTCCTTAACGGACAATTAAAAAAAAATCGTATGATCATGATGGACATCTATGCAATCCTCTCCCACCCGATAAGGCGCCAGCTCCTTTTACTCCTGGAACGGGAAGGGTACTTGAAACACTCCGCATTGATGGAAAAATTAAAACTTGACACGACAGGTAAACTCAACTTCCACATAAAGCAGCTCGAAAACTTGATCACGAAGGAGAAGAAAACAGGAGCGTATTACCTCTCGGAGGAAGGCAAGCAAGTCATCCATATCATGGATTTCAACGAGCGCCTTTTAAAAGGAGAGGAGGTGCCGGTCGAGAGTGCCAAGAAGGGGGAAATCAACCGGGTCGGCGTGATCATCTGTAATTGCACCGGCGAGGTCTCGGATTGCCTGGATATCAACTCGCTCGAGCAATACGGGAGAAAATCGACCAACGTCGTTTCCGTCAAGGTGCTCGACAACCTGTGCCAGGAAAAATATTTCAAGGGCCTCCATCAATGGTGCAAAGACAATTACATCAACAAGCTCGTCATCGCGGCATGCTCGCCGAAGACCCACCAGCACGTGTTTGAAACCATGTTCGAGGGCATCATCGAAAAGCAAAACATCGAGATCGTGAACATCCGGGAGCAATGTGCATGGGTTCATCATGATGAGGCGTATCGAGATACCACGCTCAAGAAAGCGGAAGTGCTCATCGAAGCCGGCGTCGGTCGTGTTGCGCTGCAAAAGGGTATCCAGATCAAGACCGTGCAAGTTGAAAAGAGCTGCGCCATCATCGGTGGCGGCATCGCGGGCATGACCCTAGCACTCAATCTTGCCCGAGCAGGGATCCAAGTGAGTATCATCGAAAAATCCCCGTCCCTCGGCGGTATGGCCGCGCGCTGGAGCAAGATACAAGGTATGGCGGATTGTTCCATTTGTTTCATTTCCGAGCTCATCGGCGATATTAAAAAGCAAAGGAACATCAAGATCTATACAAACGCAAAGGTCGAGAATATCTCAGGAGAAATCGGTAATTTCACCCTCGACGTCATCAAGCAAGCACGGTTCGTCGACGAGGACAAATGCACCGGTTGCGGCCGTTGCACGCACATCTGCAAGATCGAAAAAAATGACCAGTTTGAATTTGGCATGGCGAAACGAAAGTTGATATACATCCCGTTTAGCCACGCGTCTCCTTATGCGGCCGTGATAGATAAAGATGATATTGGCACTTGTCGTTCGTGCCGGATTTGCGAACGCGCGTGCATCAACAAGGCCATTGATCTGGATCAAGAACCAGAGAAAATCCGCTTGAAAGCCGGCGCGAAAGTCTTCGCGATCGGCTCGGATCTCTACACAGACCTCGATAGCTTCCACCACGATCCTGCCCATGACATCTTCACGTCGGCGGAATTCGAGCGTATCATGTCATCCGATGGACCCACCGATGGCAAGCTCGTCAAGCTCTCGGATAAAACGCCACCGAAGACCATCGCCTACATCCAGGGGATCGGGCCACGAGGCCTCACCGAGGAGGAATACAAGGGCTCGAACCTCGATCGCATGCTGGTCTTGAAATACAAAGCTGCGTTTAAGGAACAGCTGCCCAAGGCCATGTTCAAGGATTTTCCCGCGAAGGGGACTCGTATCGAAATTGTCGACGGGGAGAAGCGTGTTATCGACCCGAGCGGTAAGAGTGCCAAGTTTGATATGGTCATCCTTGGGGTCGAGCTCGTCCCGAATCGTGACTTGAAGGAGCTGCGCAAGAAATTCGATTTCACGCTCGATGACAACGGGTTCATGAGCGAGGAAACCTTGTCCTCGGGTATCTTCGGCGTGGGCACCGTGCTTGGCCCGAGAACCTATAATGACGTTCTTTTTTGGGCAAACAAGGAAGCACTCGAGGTGCTCTCGCTGCTATCGCACGACTATCTTGTTTCGGATTACACGGGAGCCGAAAACAATCCCGACAAGTGTGGCCTCTGCGGCCTTTGCGCGAGGTCGTGCCCTTACAACGCCATCGTCTTGGAAGGGGACCGGGTCGTCATCGACAAGTTCAAGTGCAAAGCTTGCGGTACGTGCTCCAGCGTCTGTCCCACGGGAGCCATGGAGATGAATGTTGACTCGACCGAGAAAATCCTGAAATCAATCGAAATCATGGCGAAGTTCAAGGAATCGCCGAAGATCGTCGCCTTCTGCTGTAGGTCTTGTGGCTACGCGGCTGCCGACGATGCGGGTTTGAAACGGCTGCTCTACAAGCCGAACGTGTTCATCATCCGGGTGCCTTGTTCGGGGCGTGTCGATTCCAATTTCATCATCGCCGCGCTCGAAGCGGGTTTTGACGGGGTCATGATCATCGGATGCAAGAAGAATGCTTGCCGTTACATTGATGGTTTCTACAAAGCATCGCTCAAGATCCAGCTCTTGCAAGAAATCTTGGGTGCCGACGCATCAGAGAGGATTTTGCTCGAATCCATGAGCGCAGTGGAAGGAAACCGATTTGCCGAAGCAGTTAATATGTTTTATGACAAGCTCAAAGGGGTGAGCAACGATTAGGCCAAAAATAATCCTTACATCCTTGTCCGGATGTTCTGGCTGCATTTCAAGCTTGTTCTCTATGGAAATCTTGCGCGAGATCATCAACAAGTTCAACATCGTCTACTCGCCGTTCATTCTCGACCAGATCGAGGTTCAGGAGAGCGACGTCTCCTTCGTGGAAGGGTGCGTGCTCGACGATGACCAGAAACAGATCGAGCACCTCAAGGCCTTGCGCGAGGTATCCAAGAAGGTGATCGCCCTTGGCACGTGT
>JAUQYW010000417.1 GCA_030587525.1 Candidatus Sigynarchaeota archaeon
AAGAGTGCTGGAACACATATCCCCACCCAATACAAGATATTGTGACCTGCGTTCGAGATATTCCCTTTAGATAACATCTCCAATACGGGTAAAACTGTGCCGAAGCACGCGACAAGTGACGCCGCGACAAGAATTGCAATGAATGTTCTACGTTCCGCTAGCCACTGATCTATCGTGTTTTTGTATGCGAGACCGTGCTCATCATCTTTGGTAACTACGCACGTATTTCCTGCATCATACATCGCCATTGGCATGCGTCCTTGCCAGATATATTGCAGCTATACCTTATTATTTTGATGCGCTGCATGTTAGATTGAGCGAGATCGGGTGCGATGGCGTGGCATTGATTCCATACAAGGAACTGCAGAAATCGGAGTTTTTCGGTTTTTTCAACATCCACGAGACCGAGCGCCAAGCGTCCGGGCAAGGCCTCGTCGTGTTACATTTCAAACCTGGTGGTTCTCAAGAATTCATCGATATCGAGATGCATATGGACGAGAATGATGGTATCGTGGAAGCCATCGTGTTGCTCGATCGGGCGTGGATCGGGGGCACCGGGCACGTGAACGTCTTCGCGAACGACATTGCCAAGTCATTCATCGATGCCCTGGTGCCGGCGGATGACCACGGTGCCATCGAGCCGCTCGTTGCGGCGATCATGGACACCCGGGGATCAGGCGACCGGGTAATCGCCCTCCAGCCGCAGCGCCAACAGCGACCGGCCCTCGATGGCGCTGGTGCCAAGGCCTTGGCAGTTTATACAGGCACGGTACGTGGACAATCGTTGATCCTTTCACGATGCGAGATCACGCTCGAGAATGTCACGCTGGAAGGCAAGGACCGCTTGCGGGTACGCGTCCAAGCAAAACACGATTGAAACCCTTCTCCGCCGCGCGGGAGTTTTCAAGGCGATCGATGGCATTCGTGAACCGTGCATTTCTTTTTGAAAAGCTTTAAATCTTTCTTATCAAATAGATCGGAATAGAGAACATTCGACATATTCCGAGGATGACCAGCAAATCTAATGAAATATCGGAACCGACCAGGATACATTCGTTCGAGCGGCACTTGATATATCCCGCCAGCACATA
>JAUQYW010000528.1 GCA_030587525.1 Candidatus Sigynarchaeota archaeon
CCTCAGTCGCGACGAGTTCAGACGGCAAAGCACATGTAGTTTGGGAAGAAGGTACGACCATAGCATATCGTTTCAAGAACGTGTCGATCAACATGTGGTCAACTATCGAGACTGTGTCCACGGAAGTTCCCGTACAGTCAGACCGTCCCGCTATTTGCATCGATTCAGCACGGAATGCACATGTTGTTTGGACAAGCACCGATGGAAA
This sequence comes from Candidatus Sigynarchaeota archaeon, assembly GCA_030587525.1. Taxonomy (GTDB): domain Archaea; phylum Asgardarchaeota; class Lokiarchaeia; order Sigyniarchaeales; family Sigyniarchaeaceae; genus Sigyniarchaeum; species Sigyniarchaeum tengchongense. The sequence continues at coordinate 209 of JAUQYW010000528.1, forward strand.
ACTGAATTATCGGATGCGGAACGCTACGACGGGTTTATGGGCAACGACGCTGCAGATAGGTGATGTAAACTCGGACAGCAAGGTCGAGGTGGAGACCGATGGTGTTCGAAAAATCAGCGTGGCTTGGATGTATATGGGTTGGATCTATCATCGAGCGAAAATAATCGCTACATCGACGTGGTCTGCGAACATCACTCTCAATCCCTATGGAGGGTCATACGAAGTTGCTATGCATGTTTCTACAAACGGCGATGCTGTAGTTGCATGGATTGACCCTTATGATTATGGTTTCGATTCAAACGGTCACCCAGATGCGAAATTCAAGGTATTCACGAACGCGAGCGGGACTTGGAGTACACTTGTATTGGACGCGAGTCTCCAGAGCACGATGGCTGTGACAACGGTGGATGTCACGATCAACGGGTCATTAGCAAACTCCGCAGTATTCGTTTGGTCAGGAGATCAGCAGACTATTGAAACATGGTGGCAATATGGTGGAAGCGGCTCGAATGGCGTGACCCTTTCGAGTAACTCGCCTCCATCGGCCAAGCCTCGAATCACGATCGATGGAGCGGGACAATATTATGTTACGTGGATGGAGGGTTCGACCGCAGAGGTGTTTTTCAGGTGCGATGTTGATTCACAAACCATTGATTATCCTATAACGCTGCAAACGATTTCCCCGTCGCATAACACGGATGGAATCATCACGTTGGAATGGTCTCCCATAGCTGGATTCGTGAGGTATCACGTGTTCCGGTCATCGTCCCCCTTTTTCTCGGTCGGAGGGATGAACCCGATCACCACGGTCTCGATAAATACTACGACGGATATATTGTCGCCCGCACAGCAAGGGTCCTATTATTACGCAGTGCTCGCCGATGATGGATATTACAACAGTAGTTTGTCGAATCGCGAGAGTGTTCTTTTTGCTTACCCGCTAGCGACACCAACACTTTCCGACATCGTTCCCTCGACTGATGACGATGGCATCATCACGCTGTCATGGGGCGCGATTACTAATGCGACGACGTACTACGTGTACAGAAGCGATACGAACTTTACAAGCACCGGGGAGCTCCTTCCGGTCAACGTGACATCAGACAATTCAGTCATCGATACCCTAGGATCCTCCGGGGTGTATTACTATGCTATCGTGGCTGGAAACGCGTTCATAAACAGCACACAATCGGGAACCAAAGCCGTGACGATTGTTCTTCCACTTGCCGCCCCCACGTTATCCGCGACCTGGGGATGGGCATCCGGAGCATTTTCCATCAATGTCTCCTGGACACCGGAGACCGAAGCGGCGTGGTATCTGGTCTATAGAAGCGCTTCGCCGATCACGTCACTGGGGAGCCTCTCACCTGTAGCGAACGTAACCGGAACGACCACCGCGTGGATTGATTCCTTAACGACAGAGGGAACGTATTACTACAAGGTGGTAGCCGCAAATAACTTTACTACATCGGTTGCCTCGAATGAAGCGTCTGTCGACCTCGCAATCCCATCAACGCCGGGCATTTCAGCAGACCAAGGGTGGTTTCTATTATTGATCGCTGCTTTTGCTTGCGTGGGAGTCGTGTTAAATAAAGAGCGCCGAATATCAGTATAATCAATGTTATTTTGATAATTGTTATCCTTTTTTTATTTATATGCTCTGTAACCTCCTATTGAAGACCTCGAGGTGGTGAGGGAAAGTGGAAATTTATAAGGCGGTTTCGCTCGTCGCATCGCGTACTCTACAATCCCGGAAATCCAAAACCGGTGTCATCAGGGCTTCAGAAAGGGAAATGATCCCACGATCCGAAATTTCTATCCGCAAGCTTCGACATCAGGTCAAGCCACTTTGTGTCGAATTCCGTCGCCTCTCCCCGCAAAAATGGAAAACGAGCCACCTCGCCGGGCATTTATTAGGAGGTTTCACTCGCCAGATCGCACGATCTATGATCAGCCAAATCCAGAAACGCCCTCAATGTCCCCGGCGGTCAGAGAAACCCGCAACCAGGCTCAGCTCCCGAATTAAACCGCGGTGAATCGTGGAAAACGCCATCCGGGCGGCGAAGGATGCGGATCCCAGTACCACATTCAAGGATTTGCACATCAAGTTCAGCGTGAGCTGACCGTGAGCTTGCCTTTTATTAGATATGATTTTCATTCCAACCATGATCATGAGTGAACTCTTCTTTCTTCGGCAGCGGTTATTGACGTCAGCATTTAGGTATTATAATTTCATGATTTTTGGGATTTCCGCCTTATTATGTATATTTGGATTTGGATTATTGTCCTTTTTATCAGAACCGTCCATTTTTGAAATTATTTTGAGTTCCATATTCATACTTTCTATTATGCCAACTATCGTGCTTTTAATCACGGAAAAAGAGATACGAATCGATTTTCGAAGAAAAGAGATTCAAATTGACGTGTTTTTTTGTAGGATAAGAGTTCATGGAACACACTTCAGATTTGATGATATTGATAGCATCTGGATTCGATACGAAGAAGACCTGGACTACTCCAGCCGAAATATCGAAGGAGAAATTCTCCATTTCTATCTCAAAATAAGAAAGAGTGTAAAAAACAAGGTCGTTTACCAATGGAAAGTTATTTTCCACTACCAAACGCACAAAGATGTTGATATTGACTTCGTATCAATGGAGAAGTTAGGCCAAGCCTTGATCAATCCAATGTCGTTTTCTGAACGACTTGCATTGCTCGAAAGCGTGATGGCCATTGAATCACATGAGAAAAGATCGATGGAATCCATTCTTAAACTTGGCATGGAGCCACCTGGGTGGAAAAACCAACCTTCTCATGAAAAAGAAATCGACCTCTTGCAAAAAATTTATACCCGCCAAAAGAAAGTTAAAATGGTCAAAAATTGTGTTCTACTAATATTGATCGCTTGTATGTTTCTCATCTGGGTAATTGCTGAATTGATGGGTCGCTTTATCTTCGGATCTTCCCCGTGTATTGCCGGCACGTGATGCAGAGATGAACTCCACCTTTCAAGAGTTATCGCCACTTTTTTTTATTATATATGTTTTCCACTCGAATTCGCGGATCTTCTTCCAGAATTCTCTGCCTATCTTATCTCTATTCGCGGCAATAATGTCTCGAACCGTTTGCGTATAACACGGCTTTTTCTTTAATAGTTGGAAGACCTGGTTCCAGAATTCCATCGAGCTTGCATTCGTAATCAACAAGGCAAGGAATACATCTTCCGCGATCACCTTTCTACGCTTATCTGACTGAGTTATCCCGAGGGCATCCTTCGATATGGCGCTCACGATGGCCACTTCGCGCTCTCGAGGAAAAAGTGCAGCCCAGTCTATCATTAATAAGACGGCATCACGGGAAGTCATCTCGATGCCACTTGCCTTCATGATCTCGCGAATTCGATCCCATGAATCCGGTTTCTCACTCATTCTCTAATTCCTCGCTCCAATGAATGTAACATTTCTCTTATCAATAGGAATTAAGGTTAATGGATGTCTTTTTTTAAAAAAAAGCATCCAATCCCATTCCCGTTATGAATCATAGCAGCTTTTCCCAGCTCGGAAAAAAACCATCATCCACACTTGCCATTGTCGTGATGATCGCCTCGTTCTTGAAATCCGGCAGCACCTGGACCCATGCCCATGCTTGGACCCATGCTTGGGCGCATTGTCCCGCATTCGTCTTGTACTGCTTGGTCGTGTCGAGGACGAGCCCGTCGCCACTCGGTTCGACCTGTGTCGATTCTGTCATCTTGCTCACCATCACATCCGATCACCAGATAAATACCCCTACAATCCGTGCTTTCAACCCCGGCAGTCGACGAAATTAGTGAATAACCGGGAGATAGAAGAAGAGAGCACATGTCGTGGAGGGTGACCGCTGCTTCCCGAAGCTCGGAGCGATCAAGCAGTCGAACGAGAATTGCTCGCCGCTCTGCTGATTTTCATCGCTACTTTCACGATGACTAAGGGCGCTTGCGGTTAAACGTCATTTTTAGAAAGGGAATGCGGAATGCGAGCACCAGATGTCCTTCGGGAGTATAGTTAAATGCCGCCGGGGAGAAGATAGGTTCATGCCAAGCGGGGATGAAACGCCGCGCACGTTATCGGGGCACTCGAGACGAGCGCGGTCGGTCACGTTCTCGCCCGACGGCAGCACGCTCGCCTCGGGGTCGGAGGACAATACCGTGAAGCTGTGGGACTTCCACACGGGCGATGCACTTCGCACGCTGGCGGGGCACTCGGACGCGGTGTGGTCTGTTGCGTTCTCGCCCGACGGCACCACTATCGCCTCGGGGTCGCGAGACAAGACCGTGAGGCTGTGGAATGCTCGCACGGGCGAGGTGCTGCGCACGCTGGAGGGGCACTCGAGCTACGTGTCTTCGGTTGCGTTCTCGCCCGACGGTCGCACGCTCGCTTCGGGTTCGGACGACAACACCGTGATGCTGTGGGACGCCCGAACGGGCACGGCGTTGCGCACGATGAAGGGACACCGGGAATCTGTGGAATCGGTAGCTTTCTCGCCCGACGGCAGCACGCTCGCCTCGGGGTCGTTCGACAAGACCGTGAGGCTGTGGGACGCCAGCACGGGCAAGGCGCTGCGCACACTGGTGGGACATTCGAGCTTTGTGCACGCGGTCGCGTTCTCACCCAACGGCAGCACCCTCGCCTCGGGTTCGCTCGATGATACCGTGAGGCTGTGGAACGCCAGCACGGGCAAGGCGCTGCGCACGATGGCGGGGCACTCGGATGGGGTATCCTCGGTCGCGTTCTCGCCCGACGGCATCATACTCGTCTCGGGGTCGGACGACAAGACCGTGAGGTTGTGGGACGCCAGCACGGGCGAGGCGCTTTGCACGCTTGCGGGGCACTCGGGCGAGGTGTGGTCGGTCGCGTTCTCGCCCGACGGCACCACCATCGCCTCGGGGTCGGACGATACGACCGTGAAGCTGTGGGTACTTAGTTTGCCGGCTTGGCAAAGGCTTTCTACTAGTCAAAAGGAAAAAAAGCGAGTTGCTAGCATGCAGCGCATCGTAGAACTATTCAAGACAATCAAGCAGACACCTTTAACCGAGTTAGCACGTCAATTCGATGCTCCCGCAGACGTGGTGACTGAATGGCTCGCAGATCTCGACTTATGCGGCAAGATCTCCATGGAAATCCGAGACGGGACCGTGTTTATCAAGAACTGATTCTCGCCGCTCGGATTACATCGACAACAAGTGAGAAAAGAAACATCTTGGAGTGAAAATTATGAACGAGAAACCAGAAAACGTGGATATATCGCCTCCAGTTCCCCTCAAGGACATTCCCGATGGTGGGTCGATGACAGTGGCGAGCGATAGCAGCGATGCCGTGCATATCGTGAAGAATCACGGTGGCGTGTATTCCTGTGACTGCGCAGCGTGGCGATTCCAAAAGGGTACTCGTCCAGAGCAGCGCACGTGCAAGCACATCATCAAGATAAGGGGAGAGGAGGCCGAGAAGTGGCGAATTAACCCGTTCAGAAAGAAGCCAGACAAGGCGACTGGGATGCTCGTCACCAACCATGAACCGTCCAAGTTCCCAGTGGATGCGACGGAAAGGATCCTGATATCTCCCGCCGTCGAGATCGCGGTGCTCCTTGCCCTCGTGTGGGACGAGAGCATCGATCCGACGGGCAAGTTGGCCAGCAAGAAGTTGGACGGCGTCCGCGCGTACTGGAAGGCGGCAACGAGGCAATTACTTTCGCGCCAAGGAAACGAGTTCATGGCCCCCGAGTGGTTCAAGCAAGGCTTTCCAGACTTCGACTTGGACGGGGAACTGTATGGTGGGGTTGGTTCGTTCCAGGAGACGGTCGGCATCGTCAAGAGGCTAGCGGAGGACGAGGGATGGAAGACGGTGAAATACTTCGTGTTTGACATCCCGTCCAGCGAACCGTTCACTGAACGGTATGCAAAGTTGCAGCAATGGGTGGCAACATCAAAACCCCCGTGCGTGACACTCGTGGAACAGATCCCGTGCAAGGGGCGCGAGCACCTGCAAGAAATGCTCGATGCAGAACTTGCCCTCGGTGGCGAGGGCATCATGCTCCGCGACCCGTCGTCTTCCTACGAGCGCAAGCGATCAAAGACCTTGCTCAAGGTTAAGAAGATGCTCGACGCGGAAGCCCGCGTCATCGGGCACACGTCAGGCACGGGAAAGTACAAGGGGATGCTCGGCGCGCTCATGTGCGAGTTACCGAACGGGGTGCATGTCAAGCTCGGGACGGGGTTGTCGGATATCGAGCGGGCATCACCGCCACCGATCGGCACCGTCGTCAACTATGGCTACCAGGAATTGACCGAGGACGGCATTCCCCGCTTCCCGCGCTTCCTCAGGGTGTCGGAAAAGACGTGGGAAACCGTCTTGGATGATGCCAAGAAGAACGGCGACTTGGACGGTATCTCGGCACTGAAGGCCGCCGAAACTACACCAGCCTTGTCAGCGGAACCGAAACCTAAGAAAGTGAAGTCAATGGCAACTGCAGTAACGAAACCGAAGGCAAGCCCCGGCCCAACGATCGCCAACGGCGTCTTGTACCACTACGATCTCGTGAACGAGTCGATCAATGCCAACAAGTTCTGGGAGATCAAGGTGGATGGGAATTCAATAACCGTCCGCTACGGTCGGAACGGGACGTCAGGACAGTCACAGTCCACCACTGAGGACACGCCCGATGCTGCGCTTGCCGAGGCAAGCAAGAAGGTAAAAGGAAAGGAAAAGGAAGGATATATCCTGAAATAAATCAGCAGATAGCAAAAACTCATGAAGAAGAGAAAGCAGGAATTCGTAAATGAAAAAACTTTATTTTGAAGTTTATTGAAAAAAAAATCAAGCATTTCTATCGACTTTGTAGAGAAATCCGGTAACTTTCACCAACTGACGAGTCTTGGATTTGCTTTGGATAAATACCCGGTAATCTGCAAGAGAAACCGGACTAATCTTAACTGCGTCAACGTCATCTTTCAAGCCAATCATGTGGCGTGCCGCGACGCCTTCAAATAGATTACCGGTCTTCTTTTCCATCAACACGATTTCTTTACCAGCAGATATGCTTTCTGGCTTGGTAAATTCATAAAAACTGTCACCACTGTGGAAAACAAGTCCATTCTTTTCAATGAACTTGAATTGTGGAATTTTATCTTCATCCACGGTCATAACCTGATACTTCGAAGGTGGACAGGGAAGGAGCTTGGTGGGATCAGCAGGTGGAGGTGGCGTGGACGACGAGGACTTTGAACGTTGTGGCGTGGTGATGCCCGAATACCGGGTGGCATAGCTCGCTGCGACTTCGGATGAGGTGGTGCGTTTTAGCATGATATCGAACAAGCTTTGCATGGACGTCGTTAACGTGCCAAATTGTGCTTTCAGATCTTTTTCAAACTCCTCTACTTTTGCATTGGCCAATTGCTGGAAACATATTGCGGTCAAAGCATTAATCCCCGCACCGAATTGGTCAAGATATAGATGATAGCCATCTGTTATCGTTGCCACGGATTCAAAGAAGTTGTATGGATCTTGAGAACCATTATACATGCATTGCACGGCATAAACTTTTATGCTCATTTTCTTTAGTTCTTCTGCTTAATTTTTCCAATCATATCGATCTGGGTTTATATTCGCTGGATGAGGATATGAATCCGCGAATATTATCACGATCTTGTTGGCATCTTTTTCCCAATTGATGAATCGCGCATCGTGCAGCACGGTCTCGTAAGGCTCTGGAATGTCTTGTATCCCGCACTGTTCAACGCTTTGGACAAAGTTGATCAACTTTGCCTTGTCGCTAGTTAACTCCAATTTCTTGAGAAGGTATTTGCCGCCAAATTGCGCGTAATCTCCCTGGGCAAAAATTCCGATATGGATCTTGCCAAACGCGCTGAATAATTGATCGATCAAGGCGCTAATACTTTTGCGTACCTCAGCCAGACACGGAAACATGGAACCCGTCGTGTCGAACGAGATTAACACTTCTATGACATCGTTCATAAATCATCACTACTCTCCATTTAGCGCAAGATCCCTATAAATGCCTATAGACATCTCATCGTTATTTGAAAAATTGGTCGGGATTCATGTACTTGAACCCGCAGACGCCTGCAAACGACGCATCTGTTTTTTGGTCACCCACCACGATGCACTGGCTTGGATCGAGCTTGTATTTTTCGATAAACAACACGCCATTGCCTGGATTGGGTTTTCGACAGTAACACGGGATGCCACCTGCGCCCATATTATGGGGGCAGTACAAGTAATCAATCTCAATGCCGAGCATCTTGTTGGTCGCATCAAAGCACGCCTTAGCTTGTGCATCGTTAACAATGCCGTGACCGATACCGGACTGGTTAGAAATACCAAGCATGAGATAGCCTTGGTCAATATATCTTTCGAGTGTTGCCGCTCGCCTCGGTAATATTTCGATTTCACTTGGATCGATGGGAAATTGCCGCAATTTTTTTCCATCCGCGCTTTTCTTCATTTTTGGGTCTTGTCCTTTAATTTTTCGCAGCGTGCCATCATAATCAACTATGATGCTCTTGTTGCAATATACATTAGGATCGCGCTGGCGCACGAAGGGGATGGTCGTGATTTTTTCAAATCCTTCTGACAGCGTTGGCTCTTGAAAGTTCTTCCGATAGACATAATGGACAACTGGAGGAAACATGTTCGGGTCTTTTTTCCCCATGGCTTTGAGTTCTTCCAGAGATAGTAAATGCCCATACCGTTGCAGCTGCCGCATAACAGCATTGATCTGGGCATCACCAATGCTGGTGGTCATCCATAAGCATTCAATCGGAATATCATGCTTTTTTGCCCATGCAATCACGGGGGCGCGGCTTTCGACGGTGCCGTAAGTATTTTCAAAGAGAAAATTTCTTTTACCTTGTTGAAACGATTCTTCTGCCACGGACACGCATTTGTCCAAATTACCACCAAGGGTGTCACGATTTAAAATGCAATAACCCTTACTTGCGTATTCACGCGCGTAAGTTGATTTTCCAGATGCCGGGAACCCGAGCAATAATTTGATATCTACCATAGTAGATCCACGACTCTTCTGAACCTCTTCTAACTTGATAAGATTGATTAGTAAGATCAGAGTTCATGCTTGTACCATGATCTTCAAGAAGGGAATGGGAATATATGGCGATCTTTATATAAGACGTGATAAAGATACAGCTTTGAATGGAACAAGAAAGAACTCGATGTTAAACCGAGCATATTCGCGCATGACTGAAGAACGGTGAAAAATGGAGAGGCTGATGTAAGCACGATTCCATTCAAAGCATACAAGGGGAAATTGCCCTACATTTTCGTGAGTTATGCACATATCGACGCTACACGGCGGAAGGATTCTTCTTCCTATGGTGGTATAGTCATATTCGTTGTTAATATTGAATGTAAATTAAAAAAAAGTATTAAACCATAGAAACGGATATGAGTGAAAGTGAATGAGATTATGGGAACAAGGATTATCTATGGGCAGAGACATATCTGCCCGAGCTGTGGCTTGCCAACCATTTTTGTACCGAACAAAGATGGAAGGTACGATGGCGAACATCAATCGCCATACAATAAGCATTCAAAAGAATATTGCTCGATATGCGGGGAAAATCTTTGCCAAATGTGTATCGGACGTTATGGTTGTTGTAAGCAGCATTATGACCAGTTTCCCGCCGAAATCAAGAGAAAAATAGATAATGCCAGAACAGCATATAAAATTGCGATGATCGTATTATTTCCCATATTCCTAATCCCCTTCTTTTTAGCCATCCTGTTTCCTCTCCTATTTCTTGTTGGTCTCATTGGTTTTTTTGCAGATATATGTGTGGTTTCGAATGTATTCGGTTTGCCGAAAAAAATCGCCGTGAAGACGTGGAAAAAAACGAACCAGCAAATAACAATGAAGCAAGCACCGATTCTGCAACCATCAACGCGATGCCCGAGCTGCGGCGGGGAAGTGTCTAGCGGCATATGCTTTGGTTGCGGCGCTAAGGTTTGCCAACGCTGCGGGCACGCGAATATGAATCCAGATTCGGGACATTGCGAATCGTGCGGCATTGAAATTTGATCAAATTTTTTTTCGATTCTTTTTTTCCTCCGGCGTCATCAAGACTTCAGAAAGGGAAATGAAAATACGATCCGAAATTTCAATCCACTAGATCCAAGCTCACACTTGTACCACGATCTTCAAGAACATCACGCGGGCACATCCCGTGAATTACCGGCACGTGAAATAGACATGAACTCCACCTTTCAAGACAAGAATGGAACACCCGTTCGCAGCAGAGCATTCAAATTCTTCATTTGGTCACTGATCGTGGCCACGGCACTCTACATCGCCTACATCATCGTGCATTTGCTGTATTATTATACAGGATATTGTGAATACACCTTCGCGGACGATTGTTATTGTTATATCAATTGTATCCCGCCCATCATCGAATGGCCGGTCGTGAACCATTTCAGGAATGCAATATTGGTTTTTATGGCGATCAGCGTGATGATCAGCATGTATGCTCGCAAACGCGAAGTCATACGTCGCGATGGAGTCAAAGGTAAGGAAATGCAAGATACAACGCACACCCGGACAAAGGTTCATCCAGGATGGAGGGTATTTTCCATCATTCTCGCCGTGGTCACGCCTGTCACGGTCGGCTTGGCCGTGATACGAGCCGATGGGTTTATACCAATCTTTAGTTTCGGCGAACTGTCGTCACTTCTCAGGGATAATCTTGTCGTGTACCGGCTTATCGACATTATTGTCGACATAAACATGTTGTTTTTGTACGCCTTCTTCGTCGTGAGCTTGACGTCGCTGGTGGATTCTTACATGACGGTTCTGGACAAAGCGTTCATATTCGGTCGCCGGGTACACAAATCGTTGTTCGGGGTAATCTGGATTCCAATCGCCGGCAGCTTGGTCATTTATGGTGATTTTCTCGACCGGGTCATAGGCACATTCTTGTTACTCTTTTGCGCGTTCATGATCGGCGTGGATTACAAGGACGTGCAAAATTGGAAATTCATCGAGGATTGGAAAAAAAAGCCATGAAACTGCTCGAAATGGAGCTTTGGCTTCGTTGAGTCATTACTTTATTCCCTCGGGACAAAGAAGGATCTGTGGAAAGATCAGCATTCATCCGGTTTATGAGTGGCCACTTCACCACTCGAACCGCGATCATCTTCCTCGTTATGGTGATGAGCGTGATCGGGGGATGCCTTAGCACATCATGGATGCTTTACGAATCATGCAATATTGGCCCACCATACAGCGTATTTATCCACCAGATCTCGTATCTCGGTGATCCAGAGATGAATCCATGCGGTGCCTTCCTCTTCACGGTAGCTCTCTGGACCCTGGCCATCGCCGCCATCCCATTGGTGCTATTCTATCGCCGTGCACTCGCGGCGCTCAAGGCCAAGGTCGCCGGGGTATTCGCCTTCTTCTTTGGCCTTAGCATCCCCGCTATGTTCGCAGTCGGTATTGTCCCCTCGTCCTTGGATCCATACGTTCACCTCGTCACCGCTGCAGTCGCGTTCGGTGGCGCCGGCCTTGCCTATCTTCTTTCTGGCATTGGCCTCATCACGAATAAAATACACGATCACAATGAAAAGATTCCCATTGCTCTCGTTATCCCGTTTCTCGCGTATATCATATTCATCACTTTCGGGATTGCAGTACAGATTTATGCATATGTCGAAGGACTTTTCTATAGTTCAGGGGAAACGCTGCTCTCGTTCACGCTCTGGGAATGGTTGCTCTTTATTGCTATCCTTGGCATATGCGTTGCCACAACCTTTCCCCTTATTCAATCTCGAGGATCGCAAGCTTCGCCTAACAGCACAAAACGTTCGGTCTAAGAAGAAAACCAGGATGAATCATGGTAGGGATCATCTCAAAAATCCCCCCTTGTGAGTAGGCACGATGCACAATCTTTATAAATCCCAGAAGCTGATTTTGAATCAGAAGCTGATAAATTCGAGCGCGATCACGAATGGCTTGTAAAAATTCCACAGTATCCGTCACGGCGACGGTCTGCACTACGATATTAGTAATCGCGCTCCCTGTATCGCGTGTTTGAACACGCGAAAAACGGAAATCCAGTCTCCATTTCAACGTGATCCGCGCCCGGATTCTTGTCCCGGGTTTCCGTTCTGGCCGTGATTTCGTTTTTATTAAGAATATCGCATGCAGAATCATCATGATAAAAGATATTTCGATAAATTCGCGAATCTTTTCTTCGTGGATTACGATTCTGCGAATAATATTACGACGAGGTATGAAATAATCAAGATAGTGAAGGATAAAAGGGATAAACATGATGTTTTCCAAGAAAATTGCGCACACGTATAATCCGAAAGAATTTGAACAAGAAATCTATCAATGGTGGGAACGAGAAGGTTTTTTCCGCCCGGAAGAGCAGCGGGAATTGAAACTCGTCACGCCATCATCACCTAGATTTTGCATCACCATGCCACCACCTAACATTACAGGGCAGTTGACCGTGGGTCATGCATTAACATTAACCATAGAAGATCTCATGACACGCTATGAGCGGCTCCAGCAAAAGGAGACATTATTCATTCCAGGATGCGATCATGCGGGTATTGCAACACAAAACGTGGTCGATCGCGATCTTTCCAAGAAGGGAATCAAGCGTGAGGAGCTTGGTCGAGAGAAATTCATCGAAGCGATTTGGGAGTGGAAGCGCAAGTATCATGCACGGATCATAGAACAAACAAAACGACTTGGGGTTTCTTGCGATTGGACACGAGAACGCTTCACGCTCGATGAGAATCTAAGCCGTGCCGTGCGGGTCGCGTTCGTGAGATTGTTTAAGAAAAATCTGATATACCGTGGAAAATATATGGTGAACTGGTGCCCGGGTCGCTGCGAGTCTGCCGTCTCGGACCTCGAAGCCATTCCAGCAGAGGAGAAAGGCAATCTCTGGTATATCAGGTATCCCATCGTTTCAAAAGAGTTTGAGAATCCGGCGGGTGAATGGGGATCTGGTAGTTGGGCTAATGGTGCAACCAGATTCATAGAGGTTGCAACAACCCGGCCTGAAACGATCCTTGGGGATTCTGGTATAGCGACATGTGGTGATCATCCGATTTATAGCAAGCTCATTGGAAAGAAAGCAATTTTACCAGTCATTGGTCGCCATATACCGATCTTCTCGGACCCGCTCGTGGATCCCTCGTTCGGCACGGGCGCAGTGAAGGTGACGCCGGCGCACGACCCGGTTGATTACGAGATAGGACAACGTCACGGTCTCGAATTCATAACGGTCATGGACGAGAAGGGTGCAATGATCAAGGAATTTGCGGGCAAATATGCAGGCATGGATAGATTCAAGTGTCGGCAAGCCATCATAGACGATCTCGATAAGGAAGGATTGCTAGTCAAGATCGAGCCGTACACACACGCGATCGCGCATTGCCAGCGCTGCAACTCTGTAATAGAACCCCGAATCTCAACACAATGGTTCGTGAAGACGAAATCACTTGCCGAGGCGGCTATGAACGCCGTGCTGAGCGGGAACAGTAAAATCATCCCCGACCGCGAAGAAAAACGCTTTCTCCAGTGGATGGAACACATTCGCGATTGGTGCATCAGCCGGCAATTATGGTGGGGACATCGTATCCCCGTGTGGTATTGCACGAACGGTCATCAAGTCTGTGAACTCGATGATCCAGACAAGTGTCCTACATGTGACGATATGAACCTCGTGCAAGACGAGGACGTGCTCGATACATGGTTTTCCTCGGGCTTGTGGCCCTTCTCGACCCTTGGTTGGCCGAATGAAATTGACAACGACTATCTGCGCTTCTACCCGACCGATACTCGTGAAACCGCATATGATATTTTGTTCTTCTGGGTCGCACGGGAGATGATGCTCGGCTGCGAGATGACTGGAAGACCACCATACACGGTGATATATCTCCACGGCATCTTGCGCAACGAGGTAGGAAAAAAAATCAGCAAATCGATGGAGAACGCTGAAAAATACGACCCGCTAAACATTATCAATGAATGGGGTTGCGATGTATTACGCCACGCATTGATCTCGAATTCCTTGCCGGGTGTGGATATGGTTATGGATTTGAGGCAACTCGATGCGTCCAAGCGATTCTGTAATAAAATCTGGCAATCCGCGAAATATGTGCTGGGTAACGTTGGAGAAAATGAAACGATTCCGATTATTAATGATGATTATCCCGCTACGGCTTTGCAGCTCGTGGATCGATGGATTTTGTCAAAATTCAACAAGATCATTCATGTAATCACCAATCTCATGGATAATCATGATTACATGAATGCGATCAGGATTCTCAAGAATTTCTACTGGGATGATTTCTGTGATTGGTATATCGAGGCCACGAAAGCTCGGCTTCATAACGAAAAAGAATCGAACAAGCTCATCCCCAAGATCGTGCTAGTTTATGTGCTGAAATCATGCCTTACCATGCTGCACCCGTTTATGCCCTACATTACTGAAGTGTTGTGGCAAGCTCTTCCCGCGCCTAACAAGCAAGGACCGGCACTCATTGTTAGTAAATGGCCAGAGTTTTACGAAACCCTGGTAAATAAGGAAGCAGAATCTGGGTTTGCGCTCGTTATTGATCTCATTAAGGGTATTC
>JAUQYW010000425.1 GCA_030587525.1 Candidatus Sigynarchaeota archaeon
CTGGCTTTCGAGCCCATTCCATGTTATGTCCAGGAGGAACTTGTCCTTCGTGATCGTTGAAGTTTCCACCACGTCCGAAACATTGACCATGTAACATTTAAAAGAACTGTACATGAACATCGGATCAATCATATTCGTGATCGTTCCATATGTCGAAACCATGAAAAATGTGGAGGTCGCGTTTACCTTGCTCGTAACATTCGCCTTGACCGTGTTCAGCATGCTAAGCGTATCCTGATAGTCGGCGCGGATATCGCTTGCTAGCTGGATCTGGTTTCTTTCCATTTTAAAATTGGTTAAACTACGTTCTGATACCTTCACGGTCAAACCAAACGCAATGGTAAACGTGATGATTATCATTAACTTGGCAATTTTCGCCGATTTTGCGGAAATGTTCCTCTTAATCACGTGCTTCAAGGGATTTCGTCGCAAGAAACATGTACAAAACTTTCCGAACCGGTCCGGAAATTTTTCACCCAGGAGCTTGATCGTCGCGAGCGATAGCAGAAACGGCGAGGCAATTGCAAGAATGGTAAAAATTGGACCGAAATAATAATACATCGGACTCGTTGGTAAGAATTGTATTAGCATATAAAACACGAGAGGAACTGCCCCGAATATGTACATCGTCACGATGCCACTAATTAATGCCGATTGACGCCTTTTTTCCTTGATCTTCGTTTTCAAGGTATCGATCATTTCCTTGTAGAACGAAAGTTGCATGGGTTGCATGTAGATTCCAAGTACCATCAATAGGGATAGCACGACGACTAGTGTAATGTAAATGAGGATCGTGTCGAAGGAAAAGAAGGGAATAAATGGCGTGGTGGCCATGCTTGACGGCGTTATAAAAGACGTTACTGGAGCAATGATGTATGACAATCCAACAGCGGTCACCCCTGCTATCGTGGCGCAAAACAAGGCCGAAATGAAGATTTCCGAGGAGATCACCTTGATCATCTGGTTGCGCGAGAAGCCTCGCGACCGGAATTGGCCGAATTCTCCCTCCCGTTTCTCGAACATCTCGAAACCGATCGTGTTTGACACGTAATTCGAGAGCACGATGATGGGTGATAGCAAGCCTAGCAACAATCCAAGATAGAGAAGTATAAAGATAACTAGAATCCAGCTGTCCTGGGAATAATACTGCATTCTGTTGTAGACGCGGAAGTCATAGCCATCGGCATCGACTCCAATTTGGATCCGGTTAGATAACGTGGTTACTCTCGAAGCAAGATCGTTCACGTTGTAGATGTTCACGTCATTCAAATCGACATATACTGAAAAGGTGGCGGCAGACCAACTTGAACAGATCGTGTCATTGACAGCGATGGAGGAGATCATTGCCCGGAAATCATCATATTGCATGAATAGGCGCATCCATCCTGTTTCGTCATTAAAACCGACGACCTTGAACCCCGTCGCCAATTGCTCGGTTTGCATGTTTCCAATGGCTATCGTGTCGTTGATGGTAATGGAAAACGCCGTGGCGAGTGATGAGGTGACCATGATTTCTTTCGGGGCAGTCGGCAATCTCCCGGCCCGGATGTACATTGCATTAATATTGCTAAAATCGTCACGCGCGTCGTAATCGACATCATAATAGGCTGATTCATTCAACGTGAACGTCAGCCAATCGATCGTCTGGTTTTTCGTAAGGAAATATAAGATGCTTCCCGGTCCCCACGAGCCATTAGTTGAAGGCATGCCGATATCCCGTCCCACCTTCTCGACGATGTTCGTGCCGAGGGCATCGGCTTCGAAGACAAGATCTTCCAACTCGTCGTATTCAGTAAGGTTCAACTCGAAACCTTGATTTTCCAGCAGAATTGGTGGCTGGTATGAGCTAATAACCATGACACCCATCTCGTGACCTTGATAGTTGGATACGAGAAAAACCGATGCCATGATGCTGATCGCGAAGATGGTGCCACTCATGACCACGGCGAACCGGCGTTTATTGCGCCAAACAAGCTTGAAGCCAAGTGCAAAGCTCGGGAACATTCATGCTGCCCCTTTAAGGTCGTGGATCGAAATTTCTTAGATGTGTGATATAGTTCAGCAATATAAACATGCCTGGTCCAATCATTTGTTACAAAGATTTTTTCGAGTCTCCTTAAAACAATGGTCTTGCACAACATGCTACTCCTTGATTTTCACTTGAAAGGTTCCATTCCGAATTTTTCCTTCATTTCTTTCAAATAGGCTTGTTTATCCTTTTGAAATGTTGATAAGAATGTTGCTTCTTCGATCCTCGTGGCTTCTTCAAATGACTTGACAAAGGGAACGTGGTTCATGCAAGCTTTCGTGAAAAGCAGTACGTCTTGGTTCTTTCGAGAAATTTCCTTGGCAATCTGAATCACGCGTTCTATGAACCCTTCCGTTGGATACACGTCTGTGAGCAGGCCAAGTCCTTTGAACTCTTGAGCGGAGTACTGGCGGCATAGAAACAGCATTTCCTTGGCCCTCGGAAGGCCCACCTGGTTCACGAGCAATGTCATACAAGTTGCTGCGGGAATGATCGACGCATCGACTTCAGGGAGCTTGAACGTGGCACCATCGACGGCGTATCGCAAGTCGGAAGCGAGCGTATACACGATGCCCATACCCATCGACCTGCCGTTTATC
>JAUQYW010000448.1 GCA_030587525.1 Candidatus Sigynarchaeota archaeon
AAGAGTCCTTCGATCTTGCATCCGCCGCGCGATGATGCCTTGATTTTGATTCGCCTGGCGAGTGTTTATCCATTTTACCTGAACAATTCTTTTAGATCCTTATCGATCGCTCGCTTCGTAGTAGGAGGAATGGACTTGATATCCACGCCAAAGTCGTCAATGGATTTATCCTTGTACAAGAGTCCAAGAATCAACAAGATCGCGTTTTTCACGACGTTTTTTAGATCGGCGTTTTCATTATCGATCTCGATCGCGGAGCAGATCTTGACGATAATCTTCGCTATCTCTTCATGATCGACATCCTTCTTGGAAAAAAGGTTCAAGATGCTCGAGTACACTTGCTCCTCGGCGATCCGCTTCGCGGCCATGTTCGTCCAGGTGGTTAATGAAAAATGATTCCTTATATAGTTCCCCTCCCACGCTCGACGTGCCGCAAGAGCATCACCTGATACCGACTTGATGCGTTGGTGACATCTCCAGCAACTTCTCGCCAAGTTGCTTGAGATTCGATTTACCATCGATGCAGACCTCGTCGAGCACGCGATTGACCGGGTCCATGAATTGCAGGTAAGCTATCGATCCCACGAGAGCTTGATACTTGAAAGTTCTCGGGATAATAGGACCGATGATCGTGTCATGAAAATTCGATGCTTCAAGGATCAAGAAAAAAGGGATAAAAGGGAAATATCGTGAAATGTGGTAATGATTTCGACTTGAAATTACGCTTTCATTTTCAAGACAAAGTCGATGTCGCCCCGGGTGAGCTTCGTCCGCTTGCTGTGGCGGGTGAGCTGGAGTGCATCCGAGGTAATTGCCTTGGCCTTCTCTTCCATGAAGGCGATCAACAGTTCGACTGCATCGCGGGCAACGATTTGCGCGCCCACGCTCTTCATTAAATTCCTTACGGGAGACCACGCTAGTGCTTTCTTCTTCGACATTCTTTATCATCCACGTGTGTTTGGTTGTAGGTTGTATTTCGTCGGAAGACTGGCAAGTGGTAAATGCACAAACTATATTTCTAACCAGCACTTCTGATTTTACTTAACCACATTTTGTTATTTAAATCTTGTGGTCTCGCCGCTAAAATTCTCGACTTTTTGATGCGATCGAACAAGGTGGGTGATCGATCCGTCTATCGTCGTGCGTTTA
>JAUQYW010000471.1 GCA_030587525.1 Candidatus Sigynarchaeota archaeon
ATGGCCGGCCCCGTTTCTTGATAGAGGGGGCTACTATCGATCTTGGAAACGCTGTTATAGAGCGTGAACTGGACTTGCCCCATCTGGATGGGGGCCTCGTAGTACATGTACCACGTGGCATTGACGGTCACGCGAGAACGCAGCCGGGCGGTCACGACGGGCGGGGGGTTACCCGACATGTTGACGTCGTTGATCCGCGCGGACAGCAGGCCGAAATCGGTGCCGGTCGCGTTTTCTATCCGTGGAGCCGTGGCAAGCAACGTTCCTGCAATGACGAACGCGATGGCCACGGCTCTGGACGTTTTCATTTTTAGCATCGGTAGAGAAATCTCACGAATCTATAAAAACGGCTTGGATTTTCCCGATCCCTTCGCGATCCATCCCGGGTGCCCGTGTCACCCGCAGAGCGCGAAAGGGGCTCACGGAACATTCCTGCCGGATAACCGGGATTCAGCCTTGCCGAAAAACGAGAGTGCAAAAACAAGACAATGATGCACGCGCACGTTTAAATGGAGTGAATTGGTGGTTCCATCCTGGATTTCGCGTGTTTTGATCGGTTCGTGGTACCCGAGGAATCATGAAGGATCGTGTGAAAATAGCGTGTCGTGCAATTGGTTCGAGATAAACATCGTTGCTACACGTAGCAATCGAGTGATGACATGTCCGCCAGAGGAAAGCGACGCGTGCTCGTCGTCGATGACGATGAAGGGATATGCACGACCATGGCGGATATCCTGGATGCAATGAATTTCGACGTGAACGTTGCCAATGACGGGTACAAGGCAATCGAGCTCGTCGAGGTGCACGAGTTCGCGATGACCTTGATGGACGTGCGGATGCCGGGACTTGACGGGCTGGAAACTCTCAAGAGATTGAGGAAAAAAAAGCCCTCGCTGAAAGTCGTGATAATGACCGCGTACTCGAGCCCCGACACGCTCGATGAGATAAAAAAAATTGGCGTGGATGGAATCTTGGCAAAGCCAATCAACTTTACCGAGCTTTTTCGGCTCATGCCCTGTTGAGAAGCGATCGAGCTTGCCTTTGCAGGAGCATCCCTTGTTCTCCGCGTTCCTGGAAGCGTTGCACGGCATGGCTGCACCGGAGGGATGATTCCGATGGCAATGATCGAGAACAAGCTCAACGGATCGTTGAACCTCGATTCATTCGCGCTCGTTTTGCTTGGTTCGATTATAAAAAAGGAGCAATGACACGGTCGTGAATGTCCACATGTGCATCAAGGGAATCATCGTTCTTTAAAAATATTCGTCGGATTCTTCTCATGAAACCATGGAAGGTGATCCGTGAATGAATGCTACTGGAACGGCCAAGTTCCAACCAAGCAACGAGAAATTTCCAAGCACGCGAAAAGCGATCAAAGAACGGAGGAGAGACGAGGCTTTGGCACGCGTTCGTTTCCTGCTGGCCAAGCACGGGGGATTGACGCGTGACCAACTTGTTGCAAAGCTGCGATCCCTGGCGTGTGCCTTGCCGCGGACGACCTTGTACGACCTGATGTACCCGTGCATCGTCCGGAAGGAGATCGTTCGCGTGAAGGTCGTCGGCGTGGAGGGGACCCATAAGCACGGTCTTGGCCGCCCGCAAACATATTTCGTGCTGGTGACGTGCATCGACAAGTTCAAGCGATCGTTCCGTCGATGCAAGGTTGTCGTGCTTGATTGAGGATAAGCCCAAATCTTTAGCAACGAATATCGTGGCGAGGAAGGGCGAAACAAGATAGGTTCTCGGGTGCCTTGCATAAATACCGTTGCATTCAAGCTACAAAAGTATTTCATTTCATTATTTAACTCGCTTGCTTGAGGAGAATCCATGATTTCTCGCGGGGCAATTCATAGAAGTGATGACCCGGTCCTTGCAAATCGACAAAAGATCTCCCGTGGCGATCATTTAAACATTGCTTTACAACATTGTACACGGCCACGCCCAACACTGTTTTCATTCTTGAACGCATGATGAAACTATTTAAGGCTTGAATCGAAGCTTCTAAGGGATTCACGCCATGAAGATCATCACGATGAAGGTCGTAATCCTTGGAGACCCGGAAGTGGGTAAAACAGCACTCTTGTCACGTTATGTGAGAAATGCATTCCGCGAGTATTACCTTCCCACCTTGGGCTCGGAGTTCACCATCACCGAAAAAAAAATTCGTGATGGCACTGAAATTCACCTGCATTTCTGGGACCTCGCGGGGAGTGGATCCTTTGCGGTGATGCGCCGGTATTATCTCCACGGGGCAAATGCTGCCTTGATATGCTTCGCTCTCGATAAGCCGGCGTCGTTTCATGGCGTCGAAGCATGGAAAAATGACCTGGACCATGTCCGATCTGGTGCAATTCCAATAATCCTTGTCGGTTGCAAATCGGATGTTACCCCGGAAGTTGACCATGATTTGATCGATGCATTTTGCGTTCGAAACTCGGTCCTGTTCGTGAAAACGAGCGCCAGGACTGGCGAAAATGTTCACCGGCTGTTTTCACGTTTGATCGACATGGTGCGAGACTGATTTTCTGGATCGCGACGGATTATCCCGTTCATGACTTGCGGTGGCGTCATGTGCCAGCTTTTTGGAGAACCAGGAAAAAAAATATAAAAATGGTGCTGTCTCGTATTCCGGGACATCAGAGCAATATTTCCTGCATGCTCATGATAGCACCGGCCAAGGCATCGTTCAAGAACGTGCCGATGTCTTGACCTTCTATCACGGCCAATTCCTTGGCGATCTTATAGAGATCATCGTCGATAACGAGTTCGATCTTTGGCATGATCAACGACCGTTCGTTTTCTATAGCATCTATTCGATCTGGTTTTGCCAGATATCAATCCTGCTCAATGCCTCTTTAAAAGCAAAAATGATTCCTCTTCTTCGATTTCGTTCGGTACACGAAATTTGATTAGACGAGAAATTACGTGGTTAACGTTGGATACAAGGTGGTCATGCTCGATCGAAGGAGAGCCCGCGATCTTTGCTGGCAAGCGCCGTGACAAGAAAAAATAAAGGAAAACGGTTGTTACGGGGGGCCGAATGCCAAGATCAAGACCTTCGGACCAAGGAAGGACGATGCCACGAGTCCTAATATGACCATTGCTGCCGTCGCGAGAGATAGCCACAATACATCGTGTTGTTTTTTCGTTATCGCATCACCTCGTACTTGCTCGCGAGATGGTTTAAGGGGATCGATACCTCGCTCCTCGCAAGCTGGTAACACATCTCTTGCGATGATTATTTCAAGATTGCTTTACACCATTGTAAACAAGCACCCCTTTCACCGCGTGATTATCATCACGGCTGGACCCGCAACCTTATTAACCGGGCATTATATTCGAAACGGGGCGAGAATCAAGGACGGTTTCGCTATAACCCGTCAGGGAAGCCTTCAAACGCGTGACCTCCATGATCAATACAAGATGCATTCCATAGCACGTGGAGGAACCGTTTCAAGATATCATCGTGGAAGACCACGGTCATCGTGCCCGTGACTTGTGTATGCGGCAAGAGCTCGTTCCAATTAGAATTAGAAAAAACATAAAAAAGTGTGCCATCAAGGGTTTTAGTACAGCAAAGCAACCTGTCTTGCATGGTCATGATAGCACCCGCCAAGGCATCGTTCAAACCTTTGTTTGGTTGTTGTCGTGTTCATGCAGAGGGTGCCGCCTTCCTCAAGTATCGGACAAACTTGGCAATCTGTCGAATTTTTCCAACGTCAATGTCTTTTTCCTTGGCCATTCCGAATTCCTCCAATTCATCTGGCATCAGTTTTAGGAAATTGTCGAAGGCTTCCCTTGAAATAAACAGCTTCAAAAGGGCTGCCTTGATTTTCCGGGTTTCTACATCCGCATTCTCTTTTAATTGCTTGGTTTCATGGACAAAGTCACGGATATCCTTATCCATTTCATTAACCCAGCCTTCAATTGGCTTGATACTCAAGTTCTTTCAACTCCTGGATGTGATTGCTTGCTTTCGTCAAGTGTGATTACATGTGCAGTTCAGATCGGGACGAGGTTCTTGATATCCTGGATGAATGATGGATACTTCTTCATTTCGGCGAGAAGTGCCACGATGTGCGAGAAACAGTCCATGTCGCACAACAGGTCAAGGACGCCATCTAAAATCGCTGGTATGCCGTCGCTGGTGATGTTCTTGTCTATTGCACCGACCAGGAACTTCGTGCTTTCATGGTTTTTTATCTCGATAGGAATGATTTGGAGGACACGGTCGAGGAAATCATCGTCCAGCGCGAGCCACTTCACGATCGAAAGTACCTCCTTCACTTTCTCGGCTACGATGTTAGTGACCGGCTGAAACACGGGACGGTTATTGTCCTTACCGTGCTCGGGGCATCGCCGTGCCCGCCGTTTGTCTTTTTTTGTTTTTCTTGCCATGGTGATCACGTTTCGTGTAAGTGATGTTTCGGGAAAGTTTTTGGTAATCGTCGCAATTGGCGAGTAGGTTACAGCGTCATGGTTCGCAGCGTCCGTGCCAGCCTCGAGCGCTGCAATGCCTGGACGAGGTAGTGATAGTCGCGGGCTGCAGCCCGTTCAACGCGAGTGATGAAATCCGCCACCTCGGCAACGTGATCGAGATGCATCGTGACGTTGCCAGCAACGATCGTCATGCCAGGCGTGTCTTGATCGATGTAAGCGAATATCCCGCCAAGCGCGGTGGTGTGCTTGCAATACCATCGCCGGCCATCGGTTGATTTTACCCGCCAGAAACCGTGTTCCTTGCGGAGATATTTTTCAAGCATGGTTCCCATGATCATCATCATTTACTTGCACGTTCTGTTCCGGTTTCTTTTCCGCGCGGTTCTGGAAAGGGCTTGCAGGATCTCGATTTCTCATGGAGAAAAACATCGCGGTTAGCCTTTGCAGGTTCTGTTCAGTCGTGGCGGTGTCATTGCTTGCATCCATGGTACGGAGAGCGAACTTGAGGTCAAGCCGCGTCTCGGTCTCGTTTTCCGGGCGGGATTCGAAGTCATTCATGATTGCGACGAACAGGTTCGCGTGGAACCGGCTCCAGCCGTTCCTGGTCGAGGGGCAATGCTCAACGCAGCAATCGCTTCCATCAGCACACGTGTAGAAGGGCTCCGAGTCGTGAAACGACAAGCGGGGGCACAATCCCAGGTTGGCTTTTTTCAAGGCATCGATCCGGGTTGGATTTTGCATGATATCGACCTCGCGGTAGACAAGCACTATTTCGAGCGAGATTGCTGAACTGGTTCGAGAGGAGATGAATCGATCGAATTCTTGCCGTCAGAGTGGTTACCTTGCTCGAACAGCGTGAACGTGATGGTTGGATTGTTCAACGCCAGCAAGGTCTTGAGCATGCTCATCCCGAATATGTCCATGGACCCGTGCAGGATCTCGATGTAATTCATGTTCAGGTCATCGAGGAGGCTGCGGATCTCGTGGCCGAGCTCGCTCGCCAGGATGCAATCGATGCTTGCATCGTGCGCTTGCCGGATCACCTCGTATTCAACGCGTCCGGCGACGATCAAGATGTTTTCGAGTATTTTATCGGTGCATCCACCTTGCATGACCGGCCCCGCCGCGATGCGTTGCACGCGTCGCACCATGTTATCAAATCGTTCCGGAGTTGCAAAGCCGTGCAATCTTCCCGAGGGGGATCTCGTGTCGTGGTTCATGCAAAAAGGCTTCGTGTCCCGGAAGCCGAGCGCGTCGCACGTGGCGCGGGCAATGCCATGTTCCGAATTGTTCAAGCCATCGCCCAGGATCAGGAGCCACAAGCCATGACCCGTGATCAGCCGCATTTTTTCATACAGGATATCACTTGGCACCCGGGACTCCGTGCCTTCTTGGAACAAGACATGATGCGAAATGATGAGCGTGCCATCGTGCCGGGAAGCCTCGTCCAGGCACGCGGTGGACGCGTCTACTGCGACGAGGACGCGACGGATCACGACCTTGTCCACGCGGGCGGTTCGCCCGAAGAGGCTCGTTTCGATCCATCGTTCATGTTGTTCGGGAAAATTGATCCGCTGGATGTCGTCGATGATTTTTCGAAGGTACATGTGATTTCACCCCTTGAACGTGTAGCATGCTGCGCGAGTGTCTTCATCCGGGAATATTGCCACGAATTCTTGCAAGACCCGTGCAAGTGCCGAATCCTTTACCCGGACAAGGTGGATCCTGCCAAGCCGAACATCGTCCACGATGCCGACATGTTTCAAGTACTCGACGTGTTTCATGACCTCGACGTGGTTGCCGCGCGTTTTCGCCACGATGGTGGAAATGTTCAGTTCCCCCGCCACGATGATGGCCTGGATGACGCGGACCCGGGTCCTCGATGAAAAGAGGTCGTCAAGGCGGGTTGTTATGGGGTATCGTGCCATGTTTCATCATCTCTTCTTGAACCGTCACGGGAGCAGGTATAACCTGGGAATCTCTGTGAAGATAGGCTTGGAAGCATCGGCCCACCACCGATCGTCGAGGGCAATCCGCTTTTTGCTGCTCGTTTCGAGCTCCTGGATCGCTGTTTCCATGCCGCGGAGTGAATCTTGCAGTGCACCGGTAGACGTGCGCTGGAAGCCTTTGCAATACACGAGTCCTGGTTCCCGCGAGGGGATTCGTGATAGTTGCGTGCGTATGATGTCGCGTTTCTGGCGAAGGACTGCCTTGATGGTTTCCTTGTCGTCTTGTATCTTCGCCGATTGCAATTGCTTGTCGAGCAACCGCGCGAGCAAGGTATCGTCGCCGATCACGCGTGCCGTGAAACGGGCTTCCTCGTGCATCTTTTCGGCATCGATCTCGTTTCCCACGATAGCGTGACAATACCCGATCTGCTCGAGCATGCCACCAACAAGGTCCAATTCGCCACCTTCTTCGAAGCATCGCAAAGCCCGGTAATAAAATGCCTCGGCGATGTCCGGCGCTGTACGGGCTTCTTGTGCCCTCGCAACGTTCGCGAAGATCATGCCCGTGCAATGCAGGTAAGCTTGCGACTTCGGCAAGGTGTCGACGAGATCGAGAGCCTCATGAAATTGTTGAATGGCGCGGAGGGGATCGGCGTCGGAGACAATGTACCCGGCATTGTTCGTTGCTGCGAGCTGGAGATCGGTGCAACCAACGGCCGATTCCAGCGCGCCGGTGAATGACTTCAATGCAGCAGATGAATTCTCGCGCATGGCGTGGAGGATTCCTGCCGTGTTCAAGCTGCGTGCTTCGCACCGGTTTTTGACGCGAGTGTCGGCAATGTCCTTGCACGATTCGATGGATGCATCGACGCGGTGGAGGGCTTCGTCCAAATTTCCTTGCAGTTTATCCATCGCGGCAAGTTGCAGCAGTACATGGTGCATGACTTCCTTGTTGCCGCGCTCCCGGGCTTCAGCGAGCCTTGCAGCGTACCAGCGAGTGTCGCTGTCGAACTGTTCCTGCCGCGTGTAGACCTTGACAACCCGCCAACCACTCTTGTACCGGTCCAGGTCGGTTTGTTGCACGGGGAGCATCTCGCAACCCTGGTTTTTCAGGTTTGAATAATGAATGTCGATATCGTGGGATAACGGGTGCGGAATAACCGCTGCGTTCAAGTCCCGATGCTGGACGAGTATTTCCCCGAGATAATACTTGTTCATGGCTGGTCATCCCTCGCTGGCGTGGTAATATCTCGCGGCCCGACGGCGTGTCGAAGTTTGGATGGAACTTTGCTGGATTGATCGAGTTCATCACGGAGCAGCAGTCCGAGCATGGAGGGCATGGATTTCCCGACCCTCCTGCAAGTCGTGATGATTGCCTCGAAGAAGCGAACGGGCAGCTCGATGATCGCGTCCATGGCAATTGTTCGCTCGAAGACTCGTTTAAATCGAGAGAAACTGCTTGACAAGGAACAAGCTTTGGCCAAGTGGTCCTTGTAGTATCGATAAAAACCGTCGTTCAAGCATTCTTGCACGGGCACGCCGCCACTCACTCGATCCGCGAGCACGTCAGGATCGGGATAAATCCGTCCAGCTTCGCTCATGAACAGGCCGGTTACCAGGTCGCACATGGTCTTTCCCGAAGCCTCGCACGAGTGAAAAAGGGGTTCGATCGATCTGAACGGCAGGTGAAGCCTTGCCGTCACGGCGGCGTGGTCAACGACAAGATCGCCGCCGGTTGATTTCGTCGCGTAAAACACATGCATCGCCATCATTCCACCGGATTGGACTGGTTTTCGTGGCATCGTGGGCAGTTTCTGCAAAGCGACGTGCCCGGGTCGCATGTTATGCATCCCATGATCCAACAAAAACGGCACGATGCCTATCGTTACATATTGCAACCATCCCTATTTAAGAATTTCCTAATGCTTTTTATCTCTTCATACCATATTCTACCAATATGTATCATAAAAACCGAATTAAAATATGATTCGACCAAAACAAAGCCAGATAAACAGTATAAAGATCATGTCAAGATATTCGGAACACGACAAAAATATTCCGAAGGTATCCGGCAATAACCAGCAAATAGAATGCAAACAAATAAATATCCGATAAAAAATGATCACTTGATCGACAAGGTTGGATGCGTGGTGTTTCTTGAGCTCTAAAGAAAACGAGTACTATTCCATCGTCGTGCGGAAAATCGGCAAATCGTTCGGATTGAGTTTCGACGAGGACGTGGTGACGAGGGAGAAGATCGCGATAGATGACCGGATCGATATACATGTCCTTCAAATCGTGGAAAACGGCGTTCCCAAGGATACAAACATCATCTTGCG
>JAUQYW010000477.1 GCA_030587525.1 Candidatus Sigynarchaeota archaeon
GATTGCTGACCTCGGTCCCCCTCCATCGTCGTTATTGACAATAAAAGGAGTGTAAATATAATATGAGCATGATAAAATCCATATCGGCATGCTTTATTTTGGCAACGATTTTCATGAGCCTTATGTGTTCCAAGGCACCGATCCCTTATATTCCTCCGGACAATCCCGATGCTCAAGAACGCATCGTCCTGGGTGAATTTTTTACCCAAGACATGTGAGGTTTCTGCGCAATTGCGGAGCAATTGCTCGACACGATAAAAACCCATAGCTATCATGACACCTTGGCGCTTATATCTTATCACAATACATTTACGGATACGACTATCCGCAACCTAAGGAAAGTGCTGTACGAACCCTTCGTGGACCCCCAGCTCATCGTCGACGGGAATAAAATACAAACCAACGATTCCATCGCCTACAAGAACAGCATAAACGCGGCCCGCACCATTACCCCTTCGCTCAACCTCACCCTCGATGCCCAAGGAACGTCCGGGAACGGGTCGGTCACCCTCAAGATTGTCAACGTCGATTCCCTGCTGGCTCTTGATTCCGTTTACGCGCTGATCGCGGTCTGTCAGGACAGCGTGGACGGCGTCCTCAAAGACTTCAATTACGTCTGCCGATACCTCTTTTCTTATCCGATCTCGGTACCCTATGCGGACAGTATCGATACGACCATTACCTTCACGAACGCATTCCCGGTTGAGAAACTGCACGCGGTCGCCTTCATTCAGAATTTAAAGAGCAGCGACATTCACTTTCTAAAAGTGTACCAGGCCGTAACCGTGCCGTTTTCGAGCACGCAACCATAAATAAGGAGAAACCGTGAAAAAAGCATTGATCTTGATGTTGTTCGTGGTCGTTTTCGCAGCCGCGGCCGCCGAAGAAGCGATCCCCGCCCCGGATTTCAACCTGCAGGACATCGACGGGAACCCGGTCATTCTCGATTCGCTTCTCGCCAAAGGCCCGGTCTTCATGAGCTTCTGGGCACTCTGGTGCAAGATGTGCATCAAGGAGTTGGACGCGATCAAGCCCTTCTTCCACGAATTCGATTCCCTGGGCGTGAACCTGCTCGCCATCAGCCAGGACAAGGAACGAGCCGTGCCCCAGGTCAAGCCCTTCGCCAAAAGCCACAACTGGAAATACGTCGTGGTCCTCGACCCCGAGAACATCATGCGCGAACTTTATAATGTCCAGGCCATGCCGACGAGTTTCATCATCGGCCAGGACAAGAAGATCGTTTTCACGCACCA
>JAUQYW010000494.1 GCA_030587525.1 Candidatus Sigynarchaeota archaeon
GAAATCGATAATCCTCGAGGGCGTTTCGACCAGCTTGGAAAGCCGCAACAAGTCAATGTATGAGAAGTACCTTGGAAAGATCGTCGAGATGGCCCGTGCTACGCCAAAAAATTCGGCGGCGTTTTGCGCGTCGTATGGCGTGCTGAAAGGCATAAAAGAAGCGGGATTCGAGAATGCCATCAGGCAAATTGGCCGGATACCCGTGCTGGAAAAAGAGGGTATGAGCTCCACGGAGAACGATGAATTGATCGCGCAGTTCAAGGAATATTCCCGCATCTCCGACGGGGCTGTTCTATTGGGTGTCATCGGCGGGCGAAATTCCGAAGGGGAAGATTTCCCCGGCGACGAGCTCAATTCGGTCATGGTCATCGGGGTTCCATACGCGACGCCTACGCCGAGGGTGAAGAAGAAAATCGAGTATTACGATGCTGTATTCGAAGGAAACAAGGGTTGGTCACTTGCATACGAGATACCTGCCGTCCAAAAAGCGAATCAAGCGTGTGGTCGGCCCATTCGGATGCTTGATGATTATGGCGTGATCATCTTGGCGGATGAACGATTCAAGAAGGAAAAAATCTTGAAAATTCTCTCGCCGTGGATCTTGCGAAGCATTTGCTCGATCAAGGACATTCCAGGTCATCTCGAGGCTTCTGTCTCGAACTTCTACAAAAACATCAAGACGAGCAATGGCCAGCAATAGGATAAAAAGATAAAAAAAAAGCAGTTTTTCGGGAAATCAACCGTTAAAAGGATTTATTCGGTCCAAAAGGTTTTTTTATTTCTTGTTTTTCAATTCATCGATTAAATAATTCCTGATTGCGATGAACCAGTGCAGATCCTGGATCTTGATGCCTTGCTTGGCAATGGATTCTGCGAGCTTCTTGATGTCGCCTTGTAACGGTTCAGCGATGATCTTGGAAGGATTCAGCCGTATGGATTTTGGCGTGGGACCTTTCAGAGGATTCGTTCCTTCGGGGAACACCTTGCTCAGTTTCAAATCCGCTTCAGCCAACATCCACACGTAATCGTTGTACGTTTTTTTAAGCTGGGATAAGAGGTACGCGCCCGTCCGAATCTTTCCTTCGTCAATATCAACCTCGATTTCTCCCGCGGGCTGTGGTTGCGATGCTTTTCTAGATGACATGATATATGAGAAAGATGCAGATGATTTTTAAGATATCTATCAAAAGTTTTATCCTTAAGACCTGGACATTTTATTGTCCATAATTTCCACAAATTTTGAGAGATTTGCTTTTTTTTGACCAAATAAAACCGCAGATGCTCCGAATTTCGGAGAAACACATATTTCGTAGCAATGCATATTTTGACTTACTGCACCTAAACGTGACGAATTGGGATGACGGATAAAGCTCCGAAGAACTCCGGGAACAAGATTCCGCACGGGAGTAAATGTTACTGGGCTCCTTTTTTGCATTTTTACCAGCCACCGACGCAAGATGTCTTCGTCCTCAAGGAAATCAACGCGACATGCTACGAGCCCCTGTTCCGGATGCTGTTAGATAATCCAGATTTTAAAATCACATTCAACATCAACACGATCCTTCTTGACTTGCTCATGGATCACGGTTTGAGCCATACCATTGACTTGCTGAAAGAACTCGTTCAAAAACAGCAAGTCGATGTCGTCGGCTCTGGAAAGTTCCATCCTATCCTTCCGCTGATCCCAAAACAAGAGGTCCTCCATCAGATCCAGCTCCAAGAAGCTGATCTGGCAAAAACGTTCCCCGGATGGAATAAAAACGGCTTTTTCCCTCCTGAGATGGCTATCTCCCCGGGCATCGCGACGCTGCTCTCACAGGAAGGCTATAAATGGGTGATTTCCAGCGGCATCGCTTGCTCGTCGGAATGGCCATATGATAAAATTTACCAGACCCAGGAAGGTCTCCTGTTATACTTCCGCGATGATGTCATCTCGAACGAAATCTCTTTCAAGAAAACATCCGTCGATTTCTTGATCGAGAAACTCAAGGTTTTGTACAGCACGCCTCATTACATTATCACGGCGCAAGATGGCGAGACTTTCGGTCATCACATCAAGAATTACGAGCGCACGTTTCTCGAAAGAGCGATGCGCCAAGCGATCGAAGACGAGGACATTGAGCTCTGCTGGATTTCAGACTTACCGAAGCATTTTCCTGTCGATGGAAAAATCCGGATCACATCGTCAAGCTGGAGCACGTCGCAAGCAGACATCGATTACAACACGCCCTACCCGCTGTGGAATCATCCGGATAACCCCGTGCACCGGGTGCAATTCAAGTTCATGAAAAACGTCCTGGAAATCGTGTACTTGCTTGAAGCGAATCCGGGTCCAAAACCCATCCAGGAGGCAACGACCGCGAGGTATTTCCTTGATAGGGGGCTCCATTCTTGCCAGCTCTGGTGGGCAAGTGCTCGCCCGATGTGGTCGCCGAATATGATCCTCAAAGGTGCGGAGCTCTTATTGCGTGCTGCCTTCAATGCACGACTTGGCATCATCGATAACACGCATGACAAAAGAATCATCGCGGAATCGGAAGAATTATTCGATCAAATCTCGCAATACTATTCAAATTTACTCCAGGAAATCACGATAATGGAACAGACCATCGCCGGAAAGCGCGCCGCGCAGGAATCTCTTTTCGATGGCTTATTCACCGCGGACAAGGATGCCGGGAGCGCGAGAAAAGCATGAAGGAGAAGAAGATCATCCTTGAAATCAAGGGCGATTGGAGCACCGCGAAGCCATATTACGTCGAGGCCATCACGGCAGGCTTCACGATGTTCGTACTTCGAGACACCGCGGATGCTGACAAGATCCGGGCGCTAGGCAAGGTTGAAATCATATCACCCGTCGCGAAAATAAATCCTGATTTCATGCTGCTTGATATCACGGCTGGAATGCCCGGGAAAGATATATTGGACAAATTTCTCGGGTATTCGCAGAAAAAATGCAGTTTCATCCGCCTCGGGTCGAAAGACGATGAAAACCTGGTCATCGAGCTGGTAAACAAGGGCGTGAACATGGTACTCATCGAAGCCAAGGATTGGAAAGTCATCCCGCTCGAGAACCTTATCGCCGAGATGCAAAAAAAAAATGCGACGCTCGCGGCTAAGGCGAAAGATGTTGACGAAGCGAGACTTTTCTTGGAAACCTTGCAAGTCGGCGTCGATGGTGTGTTTTACGCGATCGATGCTGCCAAGAAAAAGGTCGAAGCATTCGATTTTGGTCAATGGAAAAGGCTTATGATGGCGAGCGGTAGCCTCGAGCTTTCAAGTGCCGAGATCGTCCGCATCGAGGATATGGGTACCGGGGAACGCGTGTGTGTTGACACGATTTCCATGCTCGGGCAAGGAGAAGGGATGCTCGTCGGCAACCATGCACGCGGTTTTTTCCTCATTCACGGTGAGATTGCAGATACGGAGTTCGTCAATGCCCGGCCGTTCCGCGTGAACGCGGGAGCAGTACATTCATACACGCTCAAGGCCGAAAACAAGACCGCGTACTTGTCCGAGTTAAAAGCAGGAGAAGCGGTTATGATCGTCGATTGGCAAGGGCACACGCGGGTCTCGCGGGTCGGGCGGGTCAAGATCGAAACGCGTCCCATGCTGCTAGTCGAAGCAAAGGTAGGCGGGGAAACGATCTCGGCCATCATCCAGAACGCGGAAACCATCTGTCTCGTTGACGAGGCCGGCAAGCAAATCTCCGTTTCCAAGCTGAAAAAAGGAGACAAGGTTCGTGTTTACCAGACTGGCGAGAAAGGACGCCATTTTGGAAAGAGCATCGAGGAAAAAATAATCGAAAAATGACCTTTTTTTCAAATAACGCCTTGGATGAACCGCAAATACTTGATGCATTCATCTGCATACTGGTCCGCTTCGGGACGATCGGAGGATTGACTTGCGTAAACATCCGCCGCAGTCGGCGGGAGCGGTTCGCAAGCCAGCGAGCCGTTGAAGTCGATGTCTTTCAGCGCCCGCATGATCTCGAACCAGTTCGTCATCCCGCGGCCGCAGCTCTTCCTGTTCGAATCCGCGAGGTGGCAGTGGACCAAGTTCTTGCCCGCAGCCCGGATGGCATCCCCGTTGTTGTTTTCCTCGATGTTGCAGTGGAAGAAATCGAGCATCATCTTGATCTGGGGATGGTTCACCTTCTTTATCAGCACGAGGGCTTGCTCGCCGCGCAGCAGGAAAGCGTTCTCGTATCGGTTTATGGGCTCGATGGCAAACAAGATCTTGCCGGTCTTTTTTGCATGGTCCCCGAGTTCCTTCAAGGCTTGCACGCACGCGGTTTGATTCTCCTCGGACCAGCCGTCGGTCACGTTCGCAACGCCTGATGGGACGCTCAAGACGAGTTTCGCACCGAGCTCCTCGCCGATGGTCATGCACGATTTCAAGTAAGCGAGGGTTTGTTGCCGCACGGCGGGATCCTTATCGATCAAGTTCCGCTTGTGCTCCTTGTCAGCGGCCCCCGTCATCTTGGTGCAGATCGAGCTCACGGGCATCTTGTAACTCTTCATATACGCCTTGACCTTGGCCATTTCAAGCTTCGCGGGGTCTTCGACCATCAACTCGATGGCATCGTAGCCGTATTTTTGGAGGCGTTGAAACGCCTTCTCGAGTGGCTCTGTTCCGTAGATCCAGTTTGAGATCGCGTAGGTGATTTTCATAGTAGATAACAACTCTATCATTTTCTATTTTTGGGGCCGTAAAAAGGCAACATCACATACCTGGCACGATCCTTTCATTAGCAAGCAAACCCTGACGCAATTTTCGTGATACACGGTCTTGCAGCCCTTGCATCGCCATATTTCCCCGTCTGCATTGCCGTGCTCGTCCAGGATTTCACCATCGCCGAACGCGCATTTCTGGTTCGATTTCTCGAGTTGATCGACATCTATTTTCTCGAGATTGATCAGGTCGATTTTTGTAAGATCAATGGTCTGGATATCGAACGGCTGCTGTGTTTGGGCCCGCGTCGGCGAACCCCCGGCGCTTCCGGGCTCCTTGAAAAGGAGTTCAGCATCGCTGGTTCCCCGGCCAAGCATGTGCTCTTGCAAGGTCAATACCTCCGCCGTGAAGATATCCTCGTCCGGGTGACGTTCCTGTATCAGCTGGATCATAAACGCGTAATCCCTTTTGACCTTGTCGTTCACTTCCGTGATAATCGCATCCTCGATCTTGACGACGTGCTCCCGGATCTTCATTTCATTTTTTTTATCTGGTTTGCCCAGGAATTTCTTGACAAGATCGTTGTATTCATTCGTGAGCTTGATTACCTTTTTATCCCATTTCAAGTCAGGAGGTATCTGGGTGAAGTTGACCATGGCCTTTAACGCCGGTAGCATTGCTCTTGAAGTATGAAGTATAAATCTTCAAATAATAATCTACTCTCATAGGATATAAAATTTCACGCATGAGCAAGTTGACATGGAGATGGCAAAGAAAACTAATGCTGCAACTGTTCACGAGAAATTCAAAGCCCAATTGTATGGATTCGAATTAAAGAAAGGTTTTCTCTATGAAACCATTGTTTCCACGTATGATCTCCCGGGCAAATCTCACGTGGCACCTATCGGGGTTCGGATGCTCGCCATTGAAGGCAAGGACAAGCACTTGATGGAAGCCAAGATATATGCAACCTCGAAAATGTACGCATGCTTGTGCAAGAGCAAGGAGTGCGTGATCCATTTTCCCGGGTACCACCAGCTGGAATTCTATTTCACCGCGTTTCGCAAGGAAATAGGAGAGGGGTTGCACGATCTGGAGAAGTCTTGGACATTTACCAATTCAAAGGTCGTGAATGCACCCGTTATCGAAACAATCGGCAATTATATCGAAGCGCGCGTCAAGTCCATGGAAACCGAGATCATTTATGATGGTCTTTCCTCGGCCATCGATGGTCAAACAACACGTGGTATATTTTTGTTGGAATCGCGATCGATTACCGTGAAGGAACCTTCTACACTGCCCGTGAATCGGCAAGGTGGCATTCTCCTCGAATTTCTCGTAGAGGCAAGTCGAATGCAGTTCCAAGTTCCTGGAAGTAGTTCTTTCGAGATGAAGAAGCAATATTTGCTTGCTATGGTCGAGAAAATGGAGCAAGTTGCGCCAGGGGATGGAAAAAATCATATGGCCAAATTGTTGCTTGATCGGGTTATTAATAAAGATGGGTAGCTCAATTATGTGCATGGCTAAAATAACGTGTTGCGGGGAAAAGGAAAATAAAGATTAAGCGTGAAATACAAAATTGAAGTAAAAAAAGTGAAGTGATATTTATGGGTAAAAAAACCGAGCCAAAAAAGGATGTTCAACCGAAGAGCGAGCCAAAGAAAGGCGATTTAACAAAGATCAAGGCATTTTTAGAAGAAAGAAACCAAAATTATGAGGCAATCGATGAAAAAACCATAATCGTTCCGTACGAGATTGGGGGGAAACTCTTCAAGCCGACGATCGTTTTATCAGGCGCGTGGCTGGTTGTTTCTTGCCTGATCATCGAGAGCAAGGATCTGCCCGCAAAAGATGATAAATATGTGCTCGATTTGTTCAAAAAAATGCTCCTGGCAATTCATGAACTGCCAGAAATCAATTATGATATAGACGAGAGCAATAACATTTACACGAGCGTCGATATGCGTTTAGATATCACCGATTATAACAATTTCTTTAGTGAATTCTTTGCCGTGCCTTATGGCGTGAAACATTTTGTCGAAAAGATTGCACCTTCGATGAATCCACGCATTGACGTAAAAGGATGCTCGGAATAAATCAATTTTTTATGATTATTCTTGATACGAGGCGTTGATCGGAATGGATAAGGTAAATTTTCCCATCGTGTTGCATTTTCACCAACCTGTCGATAACTTTGATAATGTAATCGAAAACGTGTACAACATCTGTTACAAGCCCCTCATGGACCGGATCAAGAATTGTAAAGTTAAATTCACCTTGCATTTCACGGGATCCATCCTGGATTGGTTTGAAAAGTTTCATCCGGATTACCTGGCCGATGTAAAGGATTTATGCCTAGCCGGTCGTGTTGAACTCATCAGTGGCGGGTATTACGAGCCGATCCTGCCCGTGATACCGGATGATGACAAGCTCGGCCAAATTAAACTGTTGAATGACAAGATCAAGAAGGACTTCAGCGTTCAACCAAAGGGCATGTGGCTCGCGGAGCGCGTTTGGGAGCCATACCTCCCCCGCATTATCGCCAAAGCTGGCTTGCAATATGTCATTCTCGATGATAACCATTTCCGGTCTTGTGGATTCGAGGAAAGTGACACGTTTTATTATTATACAACCGAGGAATCCGGGAATGTCATCAACATTTTCCCGATCAACGAACCTGCACGATATATTGCTCCGTGGCAACCAGTGTGGAGGTTACGGGACTACTTGGGTCAAGTTAAGAATGAAGCGGGGGATCGCATCGTGCTTTACATGGCCGATGCCGAGAAGCTGGGCGCGTGGGGCACCACGCACCAGCTCTGCTATGTCCAGGGACATGACGGCGAGGCCCCGTTTGTCGAGGAATTCTTCAAGTTCATCGACAACACGGATTGGATAAACACGATCACCTTGTCCGAGTGTTTAAAGAAATACCAACCTCGGGGCTTGATTTACCTGCCCAACTCATCATACGACAAGATGGAAGAATGGGTCCTTCCCACGGAATCGCGCCGAAAGCTCGAGATCATCAAGGAAAAAATCAAGCACAACGAGGTCAACGTTTCCTGGGACCTGGACCTCAATCGATTCGTAAAAGGGGGGTTCTGGCGAGCATACCTCGTGAAATATCCAGAATCGAACAACATGCACAAGAAGACCCTCTACATTCACGACATGATCGTGAAGTACGAGATCGAGACCGGAGACAAACTCGGGGTCGCGGATGCGTGGAAGGAACTATATATGAGCGAGGCCAACGATTCATATTGGCACGGGCAATTCGGCGGCGTGTATTTCAGCTTCTTGAGACATTCTGTCTACAAGCATGCCATCGAGGCCGAAAAAAAGGTGCAAGAGCTATACAAGGCCGTGAAACGGCGTTCTCCCACGCCCCGTATTCACGCGGAACCATTTTTAAAGGATGGCTTGAACCAGATCTTGCTAGAATCATCATATCTCAACGCGTATGTGAATCCTGCTGATGGTGGCACCATGTTCGAGCTCGATTACAAGGAAATGTCTTGCAATCTTATGAACACCCTCGCCCGTTGGAAGGAGGCGTATCATTTTGGCGGGAATAATCAAGACTTGAGTTTCGATACTTGCCGGAAGGTTGCGCTTCGAAATTTCGTCGTCCGCAAGGGATTGCAGCCTGATCAATATCGGAGAAACGCATTTGAATCGTTAGGCGGGTTCTCGACAGGTGCATACAAGGTTGATACCACCGATTCCGATGGTATCAGGGTCCAAGTAAACTTGAAACGGTATGGCATGGTCGATGATAAGGAGATAACCGTTGAAAAACGCGTCTTGCT
>JAUQYW010000587.1 GCA_030587525.1 Candidatus Sigynarchaeota archaeon
TTCTGAACCATCATCCTTGAGGACCTTGATCGCTTGCTTTGAAACCAATCGAACTTGACGCGGAGCATCTTCCGCCATTAAGATTTCAAAACAATCCACTAGCGTCTGTTCCACCATCTTTGATTGGTCTTTTGCCTTGAAACTTGATTCTATACTGTCAAACCATGCCAAGATCCTTTCTTGCTCCCATGGAACAAGGTTGGAGAAAACGATGTCTCGGCGTCCAGAACTCATCATATCGAAGTGGACAAACCGGATCATATCGAACGGGTTTACAAGCGGTATGACGACCAATGCACGTTTGTATATATCCCAGATCTGGTTCAACAAGGTCAGCATCTCCCGGTAATTGTGAGTCTTGAGGTCATATAAATATGTGAAAAAATCGGGGGAAAATGGATAGCACGGGTTACCAGGCGGGAGTGTTTTTTTCCGGTTAAACCAGAAACTCGTGATAAGCTGGGTGAGCGCCTTCCGAGTCTCGGTCTCGTTGAGCCGCACGAGCTCGATGATCCTGGTGAAGAAACCAACAAGTTGCCCCGGGAGATCCTTGTCGGAATTTACGAACTTGTTGAACCCGTCCCAATCCGTGGTCGTGCCGATGAACACGAACAAGAATCCTTTCAGCCGATTCCTCAACTGCAAGATGGTTTGAACGAACGTCGAATAGATTTGGTTCTTGTTCTCGAGTTCCTCAGTCAAGTACCCGATGTTGTCGATCCCGATCACGAAGCATGCTTGTTTCTCCTCAACCCAGCACAACGTTTCGATGAACCAGTTGAGAAGATTGATGACCTGGGTATCCGACTTGAATAGTTCATCCACGTCCCCGATCAACCGGCACTTGGCATTCGATTGCTTTTCAAGATCCACGCTAAGCATATCAACGAGGTTGTCGATGTACGGCTTTTCGATGCGCAGCTGGACCTTGTTCTCCCGAATCTGGACGGTGTGTTTCTGGAGGACCCTGAACCCATTGTAGATCATTGCCCGCGATTTCGCGAGAAAGTTACCATCGCTCGTTGCCCGATCGATGAATTTTTCGATGTAGATATCGAGATCGAGGACCTCCCGGAGCGGGTGACGTGTTAATTCGGTATCAAGATTCGGATGGAGCATCAAAAGGAGTGGCTTTATCTCGCCCTGGTTGAATCCATTTTCGTAGAGCACGATCAAGGCCTTGAGCATAAAACCAGCAGCAAATATCTCCAGGAAGTCGAACTTTTCTTCGTCCCACGAGAGAATCATTGATTTCCAAAAGAAACGGGCTGACATGAGCTCCTCCTTTGGCGCGTCGATGAACGAGATCTTGACGCTTGCATCTCCCTTCTTGAGCCTGCAATACGGCATTTTGAAGATCTCGCCAGTTTTCACCAGCGTCGCGAAGTACCCGAAAAGCGTCGACTTGCCGCTGGCGGGCGGTCCAGATATCTTGACGCCAAATGCTGAATCCGTGGTGACAACATTTGCCAGCATTTCGGTAAGGGCGACGAGTTCATTTTCTCTTCCCACGAAGGTTTCGATAGTTTGGGTTCGCAGGTACTTGATCCGTGAAAATGGCGAAGAATTATTGATGATGACCTCGTCTTGCTCAGAATATTTGCTCGTGGCGGGAATTTTGGATGTTTCCATTGCGGTCCCAACTTGCTGGTTAGTTTATTTCAGTTTGCTTCTTATCGCTTCGTCAAGCTTGCAGTGCAATCAACCCAAAATTGCTGCCACGAATGCGAAGCGGATATTTCGGGTTCCCTCCTTCCGCGAGATCGATGCGGTCCTTGTAAAACATATCCTCGATCACCCGGTAGAGCGAGTCACGCGTGGGTGCAGAACTCGCCTTGAGGACGCCTACAACATCATCGAGGGCAACCCAGCGCTCTCCAGTTCCCCTTGCTTTCAAACACGTCATGATCGCGGAGATCACGTTGTTGTCGGTGAATATGACTGGGTGGTCATCATTATGTGCTGCTATAGTCCCAAGTTTAAGATGCTGGAGTACCCGCTCCATAGTTTCGGAAAGTGATTGCACGGCACTTTCTAACCTCTCGATCCGCCTGATCAAGTCTGCATCCGGTTCGGCACTCTTATTTTTCTTTTTTTCTTTTTTTTCAGGTACACTTTTCGATTTGGCCATTTCTTCTAGCATTATTTTTGCCGGATCGTTCTCTGGAGTGAGCCCTTGTCTTTTCAAGTTCGCGAGATGATCTTTAGAAGTCAAGTGTTCTTTCCTGAACACCTTGTATTCTATTTTACACACGGGACATGTTATCATGACATGCACCATCGTAGTTGCATTGGTTACAATCCATTCATCTTTGAATCTCCCAAATAATAAATATTGAGATCTAAACAAAGTCGACCTTCCCTTAGTGGTATTCACGAACGGAACACCGTGCGACGTGAACGTGGCGGGCCAGCTGTTCCGGTCGTTCCGCGAGATCGACCCGCGCATGTGGAGGCATTCATGATAACGGCATGTACTTGAAGAGCTCGGGAAATTTGATGGTTTTAAATAGTATCCCCTCCACGCCAATTGTCTTAATTTCGTCAAGCATGGCGTCGTTTGTGTATGCGGTTACCATCACGACTTTCATCGAAGGCCGCTTTTGCCTCATCAGCTTGAGAGTCTGCAATCCATCCAAACCGGGCATCCGCACGTCCATCAATGTCATGTTGAACTCGTGCTCATCGACGAGCTCGAGTGCCTTTACCCGTTGTTAGCGGTATTCACGTCATAGTTCATTTCGTCTAAAATATCCGCCATGGTCGTGCATATGCCTTCATCATCATCGACAACGAGTATACGTGGCCTCGTTCCTGTGGACATGATGTCACCAGCTAAGAAGAAAGTATCACCATGCATTTCTACATGCAAGATCCGCGTCTAATCAACAAATTCGATCCATTTAAGCGAGGTCATTTCCGATGCTGCCGTGGACTTCCTCGAGGCGCACCACCCCTGCGGGAAGGACACACCCTTCTTCATGTACGTCGCTTACCTCGCCCCGCATGACCCCCGGCCCATGCCGCGCAAGTTTCTCGACATGTACGATGAATCCAAGATCGAGCTACCTCCCAACTTTATGAAGAAGCACCCGTTCGAGAACGGCGACCTCCGCGGCCGGGACGAGAAGCTGGCCCAGTTCCCACGCGACCCCGCCGAGATAAAGCGGCACTTGAAGGAGTACTACGCCATGATCACCCACCTCGATAGCGAGATCGGCCGGGTCCTCGACGCGGTCGGGCGGTTGGGACTCGCGGACAACACGATTTTCGTTCTCGCTGGAGACAACGGGCTCGCTCTCGGCCAGCACGGCCTCATGGGGAAGCAATCGTGCTACGAGCACAGCAACCGTGTCCCGCTGATATTCGCCGGGCCCAGCGTGCCAGCCGGCAATCGCAGCGACGCCTACGTCTACCTCTTCGATATCTTCCCGACGCTGTGCGAGCTGGCCGGCGTGGCGCTTCCCGCGACGGTCGAGACGAGGAGCCTGGTCAAGGCGATGAACGACACGTCGGAGAAGGTGCGCGATTACATGTTCTACGGGTACCGGGAATGCCAGCGGGCGGTCAAGGACCGGAAATACAAGCTCATCGAGTACGTGATCCACGGGAAGCATACCAAGACACAGCTCTTCGACCTGGAGAGCGACCCGTGGGAGACGCACGACCTCTCGGGTGACCCGGCGCGCGCGGGCGAGATCCAGCGGCTACGACGGGTGTTGGAGGGCATCAAGGGGGAGTGGGGCGACACGTTCCCGAAGTTTGGCGAGATATTCTGGAACGGCTTCTACAAGATGAAGGGCAAGCCCTCATCGTGAGCTGCATGACCAAGAGCATATGCTATTGGTTATCTATAGCTATGCCTTCAAACGAGAAGGTATTGCACGATCGAGCGAGTTATTTGTGAAATCCCAAACTTTTACTTAAGAATTTTCACGTTGATTATTGAATCGCCTTTCAAACCCTTATGGCAGCGGAGACAGAGGTTCTTGGTTATCGTCTTCCTCCCATCCCTGACCGTGACCACACAACTTGCAAGATGTTCCTTGCACTTGTCACAAATGGGTAGGATGGTCGTTCACCTCGATAGACCTATATGTATCCTTCCTCGAGTGGAATTATAAATTTGATCTCGCGGGCGAGATCCAGCGGCTGCGGCGGGTACTGGAGGGCATCACGTGGGATTTTTGCGAATTCCACGCGGAATTTTTGCGTATTCCACGCTGGATTGCATGCGCTGGTGGATCCGCTTGCATTTCTTGCAGTACTAGGAGATAACCAAAGGTATCCGCTCCGGGGCCCAGTAAGAAGGTATTGAATCCACGAGGAAATAAATCTTCCTCTGATCCTTGAACAGACCACCGACGAGGATCTGGTTTCATTTCAAGATGTTCTCATGGTATGGCAACAAAAATGAGAACGTGGAAGATCAAGGGAACTACGAAAAAATTACTAGCGAGTTTTTCGAATGCTGGAAATCCTTGATGCGGGAACGTACGGTGACCCCGGTGGTGCCGCATACCATGGCGATGTGTTTCTGTGCTATTTCTTCGCCCAGCTGCTTGCAAGCCAAGTAAATCGCGGCTGCG
Organism: Candidatus Sigynarchaeota archaeon; assembly: GCA_030587525.1. Lineage (GTDB taxonomy): Archaea > Asgardarchaeota > Lokiarchaeia > Sigyniarchaeales > Sigyniarchaeaceae > Sigyniarchaeum > Sigyniarchaeum tengchongense. The sequence continues at coordinate 4,590 of JAUQYW010000587.1, forward strand.
ATCATGCCCTTTGGATCCTTCCCTGCCGTGTTCGTGCCGTTCTCAAATGCAGCCAGCAAGTTCTCGGCGAGGCTGGTCGATTCTTGCGAAATACCGAGCGTACTGGCATAACGCGGAAGGAGGGCAACCGCGCTGATTTTCGGCACCTTGATGGCCAATTCATTGATGAGCACGCGGTAACAGATGAGGATGTCGCGATCCTTCGTGCTCGGCATCTCGGCATAGACCTCGTTCACCGATCGCGGGATCTTGCTCATACGGCAAGCCAGATAGACGCAAGCGCCGACAAAGCCGTTGATGGAGCGACCCCGGGGGACATTCAGTTTCTGCACCTTCTTGTAGAGCGTGGCAGCAGTTTCAGCAACAATTCGGGGCAATGACAAGTTCGTGCACACGCGCTTGATTTCGTTGACCGCGATGAGAAAATTCTTCTTGTCCCACGACAATCGAGAATTCCACTTGACCGCGCGCTTCAGCTCGGTGCTGCTGTTCTTGTCAGTTGCCTTGATGACCGTGGTCCAGCTGATGTCCGATAATGCCGAGATCGGGCTGCCGTTGTGCTTTCGACTGTCGACTTCCTCGGCGGTGAAGGCGCGTTTTTCCTGAGAAAAATCAAACGCCATTTCTTCTACAAAGGTACCACAGGTGGAACAGATTAATTCACCTCTGTGAATATCCTCGATCAAGTTGAGACCACCGCAGTCGGGGCACCGCATTCGTATAAACGCCCTTTACACTACCACGATATTTCTCATTCAGAGAATGGCCACTCCACGATTGCCTTGTTTCCCCACCCGGGGAGAGACAACCTAGGCAGTTTCTATGGGGCACATCTTTTTCATCCCTCCTTGCGTACTTTTCCGTGCGTTCCTCTGGCACCATCTAGTGCTTCGTGACCGGATTCGAGGTCAGATTGTTGAACTGCCGGGGGTTTTGGCTCGTTTTTCCTCGAGTTTCCATGGTTTACAATGTTATTTTCGTGATCCCGTATCCATTCATCAAGTATTTGATTGATAATGGTGAATGTGTCTTCAAGAGAAATCATTTGGAGGATTTGGGATGTCCAGGGGGCAATGTTCGGGTCTGAAACGAGATCTTTCCACAATGAAGGGAGCGTGATTGCTGGATCGAACTTTTTTTTCGTAATCGAGTTCAACTTGCCAGATCCACTCGCTAGTAAGAGCACCTTTCGGATCAATTGCCGTGCTTGGATGAATTTTGGCTCGTGCATGTCAAGTTGCTCTTGAAGTGAATGTTGAGCATTGTGGAATGCATAAACGCAGACTGCATCAATGATTTTGCGTTTTTCATGAAACACGGAATTCCCCAAAGGAACAGCAATGTTATTCGAGGGGAGAATGCCTCGCCGCGTGGATGAAATTAAGGATTTCAACGTGGAAATCTCTGCTACTTGTCGCGTTCCACTGCTTTTTAACACGCTTGCGACAGCTTTCATCCAGGCTTCAACTTCATCCTTGAAAGATGGATTTTTTTTCTCGTGCAGGTCTATAATCAGAGGCACTTGATTTAATAAAGAACAAAGCTTGTCATAGGTCATCAAGTTCATGTTTCCTCCACCCGCGCAATTCCTTCTGAGATACTTGTCATTCAGGGACAAGTTTTTCTTTCTTTTCTCCTGTACTGGTTTGATATTCCGTCCATTCCATCGCATTTTCGGTAATGGTGAATTTGAAGTACGTGATGGCTTCCTTAAGACCCATCTCTTTAATTTGGCTGGAATTTATAAGGACTTCGACGCTAGGAGTTGGCGGTTTTAAGCTGATAATCTTTGCCTTTAAGTCCTTTCGCATATCTTGTAAAAACGATTCTATTTCGATGTTTTTCAGCAATGCGGGTTCCTTTTCGCCTATTTTTCTTAGCTGGTTGTCAAGCTCTCCTGAAAGCTCATCCGTGGCATCCTCCGTCCCAATTTCAACACTCCTTGTCGATGGAACTGCGGGTTTGCTGAGAACCGTGGTCTTGTCATCAAGGGACTTCTTGATCAACGAAACCTTCTCAGCAGGTAGGCTTAAACCTTTCTTTTTCAGGTTAGAGGCAAGAACTTCATCAATACTCTTTCTTAATACCCCGATTTCAAGCGGTTTTTGAGCAGCCGCTAGTGCCTTTTCATCCACCTTATCTATTACAACGGGAGTCGTTATCTCGACATTTTGAATACGTAGCCTCGGGATAGGAAAATCACGCATTAATTTGTTCGTAGAATATAATTCAGCCATGCGTAATGATTCAACATCGGATTGGGCCCTTGCTGCGGTCAACTCCGAAAGGATCAAGCCAATATAATCTCTCAATTTGACCATTTTTTACACCCACATCTTCCAATTGAATAGAAACAGCAAAAAATGATGAAATTTCTTGAAAAGAATTCAATACTTAAGGTGGAGCAGCTGCAGGGGCTGAAGGTCCCGTACCCGTGCGCTCTGTCACTGGAGAGGCTGGGGCAGAATTAATTCCATTCTCGAGCAAGCTTAAGACTCTCTCCATTCCTGCTGGCATTTCATCCTGAACGGCTTTGATATGAACCGCCATGGAATATGTCCGGTTTACCTCGAGGCCTTGGGACGTGTTACGCTGATACGAGGTTGAAACCTTTAATTTCGCCGATCCCCAAAGCCAGCCTGCTTTTGCCTCAAGATCCGCGGAAATATTGAATTGCGAATCGGTTTTCTGGTATTCCACCGAGTTGATTTTGGCGTTGAAGTCTACCGTGGTTTCTTCCATACGTAGATATGGAATAGGCAACATGGT
>JAUQYW010000604.1 GCA_030587525.1 Candidatus Sigynarchaeota archaeon
CGGTGCCATCAATAGCACGCAGCGATCGAACTTGTACTTCCGGGTGCATCATGATGATGGTGTCGAGATATACATCAACGGGGTGCTCGCGTACTCCGCGACCGGTTATATTACCCGATATGTCAACGTGGCCATGAACCAAGCAGGGAAGGATGCCATCATTGCAAATGCGACTAATGCCATCGCCGTGCATTGCCACCAGGAATGGGGCGGGCAATACATCGACGTGGGCATTTACGAACGACTTAACGGTTAGAAAAAACTCCAAAAAGGTTTATTGATCATTCTCAAAGTAGATGAAATATGGTACGCCCCGCATCCGAAATTAATTGGGATAAACCGTACGGGAACAAGGAAATACGTAAAAACCAGCTCGCGGCTATTGAATTGGATACAAGCAGCCCTGAATGGATTCCATGCTCAGTTGGCATGTTCCCGTACGTCTGGAAAAAGTATCGAGATGCTCTCAAGGAATTAGTTCTTGCACATCCATTCATCTTCGGAAAAAATCCCCACATCCCTGGTGATTATGATTATATTGACTCGTATCATCGGGTGGGGGAAAAAACCGATAATTGGGACTGCGGATGGCAAATGGCTAAGGAAGGGTATGAAGGCGTGGTCGTCAAGAACCCGCTTGCAGACTGGTCTGCATTCAAAACCTTCAATCCGAAAGCCAAGGCGGACCCCCTTCAATACAACGAGCGGGGCCCCAGGAATATGCTTTCCTTTGCAATCGGAAACTACAACGCGGGGTTGCAAGGATTGATGCGAAGCGCTGATGGGGGGCGCTTGTTCGACCAGCTCTATTTTCTCCGTGGCTTCGCGAACTTAATGTCCGACATCGCCCGGGATCATCCCATGCTGCCCAAGCTCATACAAATGTTGCAAGACGTACGAACGGCGCAGCTCGATCAGTATTACGAGATTGTTCACGAGCAGCCTGATGAGCATTTCATAGATATCGTTAGTTTTCACACGGATATCGGAACCCAAGACCGGTTGATGATCAGCCCGCTGAAATTCCGCAAGTACATCAAGCCATTATATGCTGCACTCTTCCAGCGATGTCGAAAGGAAGGTTCCCATGTGTACCTGTCGTCGGATGGTAACTTGCTCAGCATCGTGGATGATCTCATCGAATGCGGGGTGAGCGTGCACGATCCGCAAGAACGGGCAAACACTATCCCTGGCATCAAGAAGGCTTACAAGAGAAAAATGTGCGTGGACCTGGATCTTGATAGGCAGATCTTCCCGTTCGCGACGCCCGAGCAGCTTGACCGGCAGATCAAGCGGGCAGTGGAAGAATTGAATGGTCCGAACGGGGGCTTGATGATGAAGGCGGAGATTTCCGATGATAACGTTCCATTGGAGAACATCGAAGCCATCTGCAATGCATTCGAGAAATATTGCATTACGCGTAAGTAGAAAAATAACTAAATATTTTCTCCCATCTTGTTTGTGTAATAATGACTTTGCTCTCATTCGGATTGTTTGCTGATTGCCAATATGCGGAAAAAGGGAGGGCAGGAAAGAGATATTACAAGAAAGCAGCAAAAAAGCTTCAAGATTGCATCAAGATTTTCAACAAGTCGAAACTGGATTTTATCGTCAACCTTGGAGATTTGATTGATGAAGGATTCTGCAATTTCAAGAAACCCCTTGAAATAATATCCCAGTTCAAAGGAAAGGTGTATCATCTCGTTGGAAATCACGATTTCAACGTGAATGACCATGAGAAGGGGGAGATTTTCAACATATTAGCGGTTACAACCCCATATCATTCGTTTTCCGTGGACAACTGGCGTTTCGTTATCTTGGATGGAACCGAGA
>JAUQYW010000625.1 GCA_030587525.1 Candidatus Sigynarchaeota archaeon
AAATCATCGTTGACAATGATATGAAGACCAATGTCAAGGGATTATTCGCTGCGGGTGATGTCACGAGCAACTCGCTCAAGCAAGCCATCACGGCCGCGGCGGATGGTGCACGTGCCTGCTGGTCCGCGTTCCAGTACGTGCAAGCAGCCCGATCCGATAGCGCGTGCAAGGCAGACTGAATTATTTACCACCATTCCAACATTATTTCCGCGTTATTGAGAACAATGAATAATTGCATCGTGTTGATGACATGCCGAACGTACATTTGAATCGCAAAATCGTGATTATGGGAGCAACTGGTTCGGGTAGAAAAACGATATTTCGCCTCTTTCTTGAAGGCGGCTCCAAGGATATGATTACAGGAACGGGGATAACAATTATGCCTATCATAGTCGATGGCATTGAATGTCAACTCGTCGGATATACGTCACAAGCACGATTTTATTTCGGGTGGCCGGTCTTGCTGAAAAATAGCCGAGCCATTTTATTGGTGGTTGATTCTTCTGATAGGAACGATTGCGAGTGGAGTCGTCGCTTTGTTTCCATGATCTATGAACACGCGCCAAACGTGCCTTGGAGCATCATTGCAAACAAGCAAGATCTCAAGGAAGCGCTTTCTCCCGCTAGGATTGCTGGCATTTTTGATGGGAAGGCTCCGGTAGTGCCATTAATCGCAACGGATAGATCCAGTCGTGCAACTTTGCTCCAGGTTCTTCACGATCTTTTATCGCCGAACAAACCGTGATCAAATAAAACAAGAAAAATATTTTTCAAACAATTATAGGGGCAATTGAATTAATCCAGTTTAGGATTTTTCATGAACGCATCAATGTTCAACTCTTTCTTGAAAATAGCCTCGTATCGACTCTTTATCTCTTTGAGATCAGGATCTTTTGGATTCTCGAGAATTGCGACCTTGATGTATGACTTGACAAACTCAAGATTTCCAAGGTTGGTAAAGATCTGGATTAATGGATAATAAGCTTCTAATTTGTAATGATTCCGGCACAAGTAAGATGCGTAAATTTCGATGGCCTGCTGATAATCCTTTAATGTATGAAGGATGTTTCCAATCTTTAAAAGAGCTTCATCCTGAAGTTTGATTTGCAAGCATTGAAGGCATAATTCCCTCGCTTTTTGGCCTTCATTCATCTGCATGTAGTCGATTGCCATCCAGACGCGTGCTCGGACATTTTCAGGATCTAGAACCAATATTTTTTGATACAGTGCAAGTGCTTTTTGAAAATCATGGTTCAATGTATACGAGTGAGCTCGAGCGATCAAGGCGTTAATCTCCGAAGGTTCGTTTTCCTTGTATCTTTCGACGATCCGCATTCCCTCCTGGTTTAAACTTGATGAGAAATATGCCAACGCCAAGATACCTTGTGCCTTGATATCCTCGGGGAAGAACTCCGTATACGGCGTTAGCTTTTCTATCACGTTGTCAAAGCAGTTCTGATTATACCAAAAATCTATGTTTGACATGTTGTCCTGGACTTTTTCTTTAAATTTGGAGAGGAATTCTTTGCGGATGGGATGATTCGTGCAATTCAAGCCAGGCATCAATCTTGGGTACAGATCGAGCAGTTTGCTCTTGATCTCTTTTAAATCACTTTCAGAGACATTTCGTTCATATGTTTTTTCGAGGCATTGTACGGCGTTTTGGAAATCTCTAATTCTTTCGTAAGCTATGGCAATGGTAGAAAGAACTGCTGTGTTATCGGGATTAAATTTCGTGTATTTGGCTGTATCAGGATTTGATTTTAAAAATTTCTGATAATATTCAATCGCAGCTCTGTATTCTAGAATATCCATGTAAAAATCTCCAAGCTTTCGCATGGCCCAGGGAGAATTCGGAAATTGCGAAGCCACTTTTTGAATTGCTGCTTTCCGGCGATCTGATATTCCTTTTTCATCAATATTTTTAAGGCACGCGAGGAGATAATCCCAACTTTCCTCGTCTTTTGGATCTTGAGCAATCACCCGTTCAAACCATTTAGCTGCTTCCTCAAAATTCGGGCATTTTTTCCCTTTTGATACGAAATCTTTATAACAGAACGCGATTCTCTTCCATATTTTGATGTTATTTGGATCGAGATTTAATGCCTTTTGAAAATAGTCTAATGCTACACTATCACCCCAATAATTAAAGTAAAATAAATTCCCTAACAAATAATACGGTTCGGAATTATTCGGATTCATGGTTTGCGCTTTATTCAAGGAATCCAGCAACGGTTGAAATTCACTCCGCGAACGTTCATACACGGAGCGATAAAGTTTATCTATCGCGGTTTTAGCTTCCGTGATAATATTTGCATACTCGTTTTGGCTCATACGATCATCTCTTCAATGTTTATTCGATTTCATAATTTCAATCGCCGGTTGAGCCACGTTTCAGCCAATGTCTCATATTGTGCCAGGAATTTTTTCTGGGATTTCTCAACGTCACCGGTAGTCCTCGTTTTGGGTTTAAATTCTGAAACAATTGCTTGAAAATCGCGGATGAATGCGTTCTTGCAATCCCGGCAAATGGGTCCAGGCACAGCCGTCTGACTTTTGTCCCAGAGATGTGATTCGATGTATTGTGAATCTCTTTTGAAGGTAAAGGTGTTTTTTTCCATAAGAGCCATTTTTCCTGAATTGTAGGGATTTGAAGCCCAAACTCGTTCTGTTTTAAAGCCACTCAATTTGGTTTTTCCTAGCGCACTCATTGGAAACTTGGAATCGACATTTGCGATGATTGTTTTGATGGCACGGTCAAGATCGTACTCGAAGTCTAGACCAGGCGGAGTTAAGGCTCCACAATAACTGCAACTATGCTTTCCATTCAATTTCATCCCTCTTAAGAAAGGTGTCACGTCCTACGGTAAGTTCGGTGGTGTTTTTAGTAATAAAGATAGTGACCACATCCACGCGCCTACCGTTTGATTTTCCCGGGCAGGTAGAAGTCGTAAGGCTTGCGTAAGATCTTGGTCTTCGTGAACCGGTCCATGCGCCGCAAGTTCTGGAAGAGGACCCAAATTTGCTTGTCGTGCTTGTAATAAGCCTTGATCTCTTCGACCGTGAAGGGCTTGATCCCGAATTCGCTGGCTTCCGTCTGGAAAAACTCGTTCACCATGGCCACCACGTCGGGAATCAAGCTGGGCAACTGTTCCTTGTAGAAATTGGCGATGAAATCATTGGCAACGAGGCGCCAGTCATAATACCGGTCGACGACCTCGTGCAGCATTCCCATCAACGTGCCGCGCAAGATGCCCGGGGCGCTCTTGAGGAACAACGTGGCATCCATAGCTTCCTCGCCATTCACGCGGTACATGGGCGTCGTCGTGTCTATGTACACGAGCCTCGAGTCCAGCGGGACGAGGGCCGACGCGGGTTCAAACCGGGCAACTGACCAATTCGACACCTGGCCATCGATCCCCACCTGGATCTTGCTTTGCTGATTGTTGAACGACCAGACCTTTTTCAGGTCCCGCATCACGACCAGCACGAGTTGCTTGACATTCGCGGCATCGACGTTGTGGATGATCTTGTTCCCCATGGACGCGGATGGCAATTTCTCCTGGATGCAATACAACGTGATGAGGCGGCCATCCGTCGATGGAAACCATGCCACCTCGGTGTCGGGCACGTCGATGCCGATATCTTCCTTGAGCAGCCGATTATATTCCTTGTATACCTTAACATGGCGGGTGACTTGGTCCTCGGTTTCGAAGACCGGCAATCGCTTGTATGCAACGTTTTGGTTCGTGTCACCGACGATTTCAAAGACGATGCTTATTTCGCCATAGCCGAGGATCTTGATCGGGATCTTTCCCTTCTCTGGATGCACCGTGTCAATCGTGCGGTCGAATTCTGCCAGCACGGTCGTGTCAATGTTCATGATTTGATCGAACCTCTTTTATTTTGGTAACGGGAGGGCTGCAAGTGCTTTACCCAACCGGTCCAGGATCACCCCGATCTCTTGTTCCGTGACAACAAGTGGCGGCATAAGCTTGATCGTGTTTTCCCGGTTCCCGCAGTAATCCGCAAAGATGCCATTTTCGATCATCTTGAGCGTGTAGCCAAGGCCATACTTTTCATTAATGAATTCGACACCCCACATGAGCCCGCGGCCTCGCATATCCGTGATGATGGAGGCATACTTATCCTTGAATGCCTTCAGCCCGTCGCCCAATATTTTTCCAACCTTTTTTACATGATCTTGAAATTCGGCGGTCGAGATGATGTCGAGCATCTTGCTGCAGACATAGCACCCGAGCTCGGCGCCGCCGGTCGTGCTGATGTGCAAGAACGGGTCTTTTTCGAACACCTTCTCGATGAACGGCTTGTAACTGCACGTTGCCATCGGATAGTATCCCGCGGTCATACCCTTTGCAAGCACCATGATGTCGGGGATAACCTTCTCATCCTCGTAAATCCCGCCGTGGATGCCCCACAGGTGGCCGGTCCGGCTCAACCCGGTTTGGACCTCGTCCGCGATCATAACCACGGCTTTCGCATCGCAGAGCTCGCGAACTTGCTGGAAGTACCCGCGCGGCGCGATCAAGATGCCGGCGGTGGCAGGAATGGTCTCCAGAATGACACACGCACTCTGCTCGTCAATGATCTTGCGCATGGCATCGACGTCCCCGAACGGCACCTGCACGAAGTCCGGCAAATTCCACGCGAACGGCTCCTTGAACTTCGCATCTCCCGCGGCGAGGCCAAAGCCCGTGACGCCGTGATATGCCCCCACCGCGGAGATGACCTTCTTCCGTCCCGTGATGCCACGGGCTAGTTTGATTGCCAGATCGATGGCCTCGCCACCGCCGACGCAGAACATGGTTTTCGTGATGCCGGGAGGCATTAATCCAGCGAGCTTTTTCGCGAGTAACGCTCGTTGCTCGCTGATCGCGTGGTGGTCCCCGATATCGAGTCCCGCGGCGATGCCGTCTTGAAGCGCCTTGATGATGGCGGGATGCTTGTGTCCCAGGTTGAACACGCCCCCGCTCGTACGGCAATCGATCATCTCGAGCGGTGGCTGGTTTTTCCGCAACCCTTCTTGTGCCTTGATATAGATGCCGTGCCGGTCGCCTTGGACAAAGGCAAGGCCGAGATCCTTGAAAAAATTGGCTTTTGGTCCCGAAACGTACTCCGCGTACATTTTCACGATATCTTTTTGCGAAGCCGTGCCCATGATGTGCTCTTGATTTGCCACGCGGGTATCATCGTGCATTTTTGCTTGAAAAAAGGAAGTGCTGATTTGATAATTAAAGCTTGCGGTAGCATCGCCACCCGGCCTTTATTTTGCCGGTTAAGTCATCCCACCACGAGCGTGCTGCGAACTCTCACGAGGTCCGACAACTCAAGACGAGCATCTCCATGCGAGAACCGTCGTGCTCGGTTTATTTTGTAAGGGACAATCCCAAAAGGCTAGACATCAATCTTTTTATCAATTGCGAATGATTTGATATAATATACACACGTCTTGGACGATAACGATGGGCAATAATCTCTTGATCAAGAACGGCTTCGTGTACGACCCGATCAACAAGATCTCCGGCGAAAAGATGGACATCGGTATCAAGGACGGCAAGATCGTTGCC
>JAUQYW010000630.1 GCA_030587525.1 Candidatus Sigynarchaeota archaeon
CCGGCAGCGGAAGCCGGCGCCCCAGCTGCCATTCCCGCGAAAAAACGACATCCCCCTAAAGCCCAAGCCCGCGGCCAAGGCTGCAAAAAGACCCAGCGACGAAATGGACGAGCTGGTGGGTAATTACGCTGAAATCATCAAGAAAGCCCGGGGGGACATGAAAATCGAAGATTTTGCATCGAGCTTGAATGAAAAAGCATCCGTCCTCCAAAAGGTGGAAAGTGGTAAGCTCAAGCCCACGATGAAACTAGCAAGGCGGATCGAAAAACGATACCGCGTGAAACTGGTGGAACACAAGGAGGAAGCAGAAGATATCGACGACGTCGTTTGGAAACAAGAAGGAAAAAAGGATTATTCACCGACGCTCGGTGATTTTATCAAGAAAGATGATTAGGTAATCTAAAACCAGCGAAGCGGAACATCATGACTAGAAAAAAAGGCTACATCTTCTTGGAAGTGGGGGGTGCCGAGGACCCGAAAAAAATCTCTTCCAGGATTCAAGAAAAATTCCTAGAAAAAAAGAAAGATTATTCTTGCACGGTCGTCGGAAAATATAATATCGTTGTCGAGAAGTTCATTGATGAATTGACGGAAATCAAGGATTTGCTGGCGAAGATCAGGGACGATGAAAAAATCAAACCGCTCATCATCAAGGCAACGACCTTCATCGGCATCCAGCAGGGAAAAGAAGCCTCGAACTGATGCCCGATGGCCATCATTCATGCTCCACCGCGATATTATCCCGCCATTTCAGGCGCCGAGTTTTATTTTCAACGAATTTCGGAAATTCTTGGCAAGAAGCTGCAAATCGAGGTTCACTGCACCAATGCACTCGATTACAAGGCGTTCTCGGATCCCTCGGGGAAAGCCGTAACTTCGGCATCGAGCCATGAGATCATTCGTGGCGTTTCGGTTTTCCGGCATCAAATCGATTACGACCAGGGCATCATCGACGAGGAACGGGACCTCTTGGAAAATGCATTGTTACCCGAGCACGACCCGGGGAAAAAGGATATCTTTATCGATGGTCCGACATCGCGCTCCTTGCGACTCGCCATAGAACAATCGGATGCGACGCTCGTTCACGCGACTTGTTTTCCCTACGAGAACATCTACACGGCTTTGCGAATCGCAAAAATGAAATCAATCCCTTGCGTGGTCACGCCCTTCATTCACGGAGAAAATCCGCGATACCAGCTCGATTCGATTAAATTATTGGACCAATTCACCAAAGTCCTGGCATGTTCCAACGCGGAGCGGGAATACCTCGTGCAGCACGGCGTAAGTGCAGGCAAGATCGACATCATTACCATGGGCGTTGACATCGAAAAATTCAAGGATGTCTCCACGGCAAAGTTCACCGACACGACTGGCGTGAACCCGGCACGGCATAAGATCGTGCTGTTCTGCGGCTACAAGAATTATGAAAAGGGCGCGGTGACCTTGCTGAAGTCGATCCCTTCCGTCGTGGCAAGTGTTCCCGAATCTGTATTCGTCATGATCGGACCGCCGACGATGCAATACAACATGGAGCTAGCGAATCTCGGTGATCTCAAGAAGCACGTGGTCAACATCAATCCTGCGAGCCTTTCTGGCTATTTTGATAAGCTCAAGCTCGGGGCATTCAAGGCTTGCCACGTCTATGCCATGCCTTCGAGAAGCGAGGCCTACGGGATAGCATATCTCGAAGCCTTCTCGTGCAAAAAGCCGGTCATCACGTCAAACATCCCGGCCATGCAAGAGCTGTTTCATGAAGGTGTAGAAGGATTGCACGTGAAATTCGACGACCCGAACGATCTCGCCGAAAAACTCATATTCTTTTTGACGCATGAAAGGGAACGGGACGAGATAGGCAGGAACGGGTACGAAAAAATTGCACGCGAAGGCCTGACCTGGAAGGAAGTCGCGAGGAAAATTTCGATGCTTTACACGGAAGCCTTGTCGGGCCGCCACGGTTGAATGGAGGAAATACCAGAGGGAAGCCATCCCTGGATCTCCTCGATATCCACGGGTGCGATCTTGTCCTTGATGCTGGCGTCTATTTTTCCAGTGAACATCTTCCGCAATTCGCTGGCGACGGCACCGGCAGAATCCCCGTCCTTGGCAGGTTTCAATATCACGAAGAAATCTGCTTGATCCTTGATCGCGGAAACAGGACCGCCGATTATAACCGGGTATACAACCATCGCATCGCGCTCATCGTCACTTTGATCATCAGACACGATATCGGTCAAGGAACTTGCATCAAAGCCTCGTTTCAAGCTTTCCTCGCCAACATTTCCCTGGATTATCTTCATTCCAATTGCTAGCTCCAGCCTTACGCTCTTGAAATGGCTCCGTTCTCCACGGATGATGAATGAGCCTTTCGGGAGAAATTCTCCAGAGGGCGGCGTTTTTGAAACCTGCTCGGGCCTGACGGAATAGATATCTGCCGCGTTGACACCGAGTTTCCATGATCGAGAATAAGAAACACCGAATATGGTGGCCTCTTTAATCGTCTGCTCAGGGATGTCGCTAACGGGGGCATCTGGCTTGTTCTTCACGATCACGACCGGGGCTCCAGGCGCTTCGGAATGGAAAAAAACATCGTTTGGCCTTACAAACTTCGAAAACAGAGCCTCGTTCGACCCGGCATCGCGACCACCAAGCACGAGATACCCGTCGGATGAATAAAACCACCGGAATTTTTCAAACCATTCCCGTTTTCTACGCTTAAATTTTTGTGCTTGCTGCTGTGCTTGTTTCTCGATTTCTTCTTCCTTTTCTTGTTCAACGAGTTTTTTAACGCGTTCTATCGTGCCTTTCGCGCCAGGAATCTTTCTCTTCGCTTTTTTACTCTTATCATAATAATATTTGTTGATATTTTCAGTCAAGGAGTATCTGATGTCCAAGGGAATAACCTTATCTCCGATCTTCACGTTGATAAAAGGCTTTCCCGCATCGACGCTGTCAAAAAGCAATGCCTCCTCCATGCCTTTACTTTTCCCGAGTTCTATCTTTGCAACGATCTCTTCCCATGCCATGCCTTCTTTACGTACGGAGTAAACGATTTCTAGCAATTTAGTGAGCGGCATATAATACTGATAGAGCAGGTTTCCCACGTCTTCGAATTCTTTTGAAGATACTTTCAAATTGTCGAGCTGTTCGATCTGGGAGTTTAAAATGCGCTCGTTCTTGGACAGTTTCTTTTTCTCGGCTTTTTTCTTCGACCCTTCCTTGCTCAAATCGCGTGAAAAGTATTCGTCTACCGCATGGTTGAACGTGTCGAAGGATTTCACGGGTAATGTCTTGAATTTGGTAAATGAAAAGGGTTCGACGCTCTCGAGCTGCATGAACTTGTCGTCCTTTCCCACGATTTGAGGTGTGATCTGGCATTTATCCAACTTTTCCTTCAGCATTTTTGCTGCGTCCAGCAAGTGCAAGGCATTTTCGTTCGATAATTCTTTCGCGGGAAGACTTTTGTCGATGCCACAATCAATGAGCAATTGTTCGGCATACAACGCGTTGATGTTGAATTTTACAGTCAAGCACTTTGCTATGTCATCGGTGCTGCTGGCAAAAATATTCCTGAATGCATCGATGCTCGTTTCGAAGATATCCAGGAAATTCTGGTCGGGAAAGGTGTACTCCTTGTTAGGAAGGACTTGTTCATTTTTCAAGCGCATGTATCGTTTGGCTATCAAGACCGTGTTGTCGGGTTTCAAGAGCATGAGATTCCCCTTGCCATAAAACTCGATAATCAGCTTTAACTTGCCAACGACTGCATCCAACAGCTCGATCACGACGATGCGGTCGAGATGTTGGACCTGGTAGATGTCGAGGATCCTGCGATCCTTGATGTGCTTCCGCAAGGACACGCAGAATGGTGGTGGAAACTTTGGCTTCTCGTAGGTGTACTGCGTCAAGTGCATCCTATTCGGGAATTCTATGAAAAGTTGCTTGTTGGCGTCGCTTCGATAGGTAAGAAGAAATTTATTATCATCAATCTGGTACACGTTTTTTATATGCTTGCCCGTGATGTCCGGACGAATCTCGGTGATGAGAACGCTTATATCGACGTTATTCAATACTTGTTTCAAGTAAAAAACCCCGGTAGAAAAAAGAGCATGTGCATCACGTGATAAACGGGTATACAAGGGTAAATACGGTCGTTGACACGAGCATGAACAAGAAGAAAAACGCCCCGATGCCGGTCTTCAGGATAAACTTGATACCTCCGATTTTCTTCAACGATTCCTTGAGGCTGAGTTTTGCTACCGGCGACGCGCCCTTAATTCCAGGCAAATTCTGCTCGCTTTTCCGTTCAGTTTCTTCACGGCGGTTTTTCTCCTTTTCGGTCACCCCGAGCCAACCACGCCACAAGCCCAGAATCACGAGGGGGATTGGCAGGCCTAACCATGTGCCCAACAACCAGAGTAACCGATACAAACCAACATGTATGCCTTGATCGACGAGTGATTGCGGAATCACGAAAATTGAAAGAAGGCCGCAGCTCGAACCAAGGATGATCTTGAGCCAATATACCTTTTCTTCATCGTCCATGAATAAACGACCAGGATGCAAGCATGAAACAGTTGAAATAAATTATGATCATGATAATGATTCGAGTAATGAAATGAATTTCGCACGGTCTTTTTCGCGCAATTGGTGGCGCTTGTCGGAAGTAAAAATTTCCCAGAATTGATGGACGAATGCATACTTGATTTCTTCAAGGCGTTGCTTGTCATTTTCCATCGGAAGGGATAAATCAGTGCAAAATGCAAATGTCATTTCGAATTCCAAGGATTTGTCAAACGTGATGCGCATGGTCTTGGTCTGGAAAACGTCGGCTCCCTTCCCAGAATATTCGCTTGCCCACGCGTCAATCGCCTTCAAAAACCCGACAACCAGGTCCTCATGATCCCTAGAAAACTCGTCATGAGCAAGTTGGAAGAGAACGCTGCCATCCTTATTGTCGAGAATGATGAGCGATTTGATCACGCAGTATCACCGGAAGATCAGGTTTGCCATGATCTCCTCGCCTTCCATCATGCGACCACAATAATCGCATTTTATTGAAAGCGGTTTCCGATTGATGACCATGAACTTTGTGGTGATCGGTTCACCGATTTTATTCGTTATGCATATCGGATTTATGCAATGCACGATACCGTTGATTTGATCCGGTATCGAGACATAGGACTTCTGCACGATTTTCATATCTTTTATCTTGTTAATCGTGACCTTGGGTGCTATCAATGCAAGCTTGCTGAAATCATCGGCCGATAAAAAAACGTTTTCCAGCTTGATGATGTCCTTTTTCCCAAGTTTCGACGAAGGGATGTTGATGGCAATGGAAATTGGTTCGCCCGTGGTCTCCGAGATGCCAAGAAGCTTCATCACGGTCAAAGATTTACCAGCGGGAATGTGATCGATAACGGTACCCTGGACAATCTTACGAACCCGCATCTCTTTTTCAATTGGTGGTTCCGACACGACAATCACGTGAACATTCCATTAATAATGGATAATACTGAATAATCAAGTGCCATTAAAAAGATAGCTGAATCAAGTCATCTTCAAAAGTAATAACGTTTTTTCTAGCATATCCGGTTCATTTCCAGTGAATCTTGATAGCCGGGAAACCCAGGTTCATATAATTGCTTGCCATGCCTCGATCTTGAAAAAATCAAGCGGGAGTTGCCCAGTCTGGTCAATTTAAAAATCTTGATGCATCTTGAAAGACCGATTTTTCGAAGACCAAAGGCGCGAGGCTTAGGACCTCGTCTCGTAGGAGTCCGTGGGTTCGAATCCCACCTCCCGCATTTCTTGCCATTCCTCGCCATATGGATAAAAAGTTAATTAGACGAATACTCTCTTATAACATCAATAGCGCGAAAAAAACGTGGAAATCATGAGCGTTCGGGAACAGCTTGTCAAATCCTTGTCGATGATTTTGCGCCTTAACAAGGCGACCTTGCAAGTATTGCTTGCGGATGCAAACGGGTTATCAATAGCGAAAGTTTCCCGGAGTTCTGAGATCGATATCGATGCGATTGCAGTCAACAGCGTTTCGGCAGCCACGTACAATTTCAGCGAGGAACTCTGGAAAGATCTAGGTGTTCTACCACAACGCATCGCATTTGCATTCTTCGAGAAAATCTGCTTGATCAACATCCGGATCGAGCCAACCATCATCACCATCGTGCACGATTTCAACGCGTCGTGGCCGATCAACGCGGAGGAAATCGGAAAAATTCTCTTCCAATTAAAACTAGATATCGATGAAATGTTTAATCCGGGAGTGAAAAAGGAGGATAGTGAGACATTTTCCACGTTTATCCGAAATATCCTCTATCTCTTTAACATGGGAAATGAAATACCCGAATCCAGTTACTTGCCACCGGATGGTACCAGTTCCCCCGAGATACATGACCAGATCTCGACCGTGCTCGACTCGGTGCAAAATCCCGTCTTCTCGCGCTATAGCATCGTCGCTCAGGACGGCCTCATGCTTGATGGACGCGACCTGATGCAAAATGCAGCCTCGTCATTGGCATCCTTCTCGGCGAGCACGATCGTCGCGTTCCAAAAACTGGTCGAGGAATCCGCAAATCTCAACGCGGGACCCTTGCTCAATTACATCTGCATTTCTGGAAGCGACGCGCAATCCTTGTATGCTACCCTCGTCTGTCCTTCAGGAATTATCTTGTATAAGGATCCGGTCCAGCCCCGGCAGATCAAGGCAGAACTAGCATTTGTTTCATTATTTCCCCTCACGTATGGCATGATCCCCGTTTTGTGCGAAATACGGAACATTATCGGATCCATGAATAAAATGCTCGGTGACGACCCGAGCACGAGGGCATTCTTGAGTAGCATCAATAATCTGATCAAGATCAAGTATCAGTGAACTCTGTTTCTGAGTTTCAATTTTTTTCGCAAATATTTAATCTCGAGAGAATGATGACCACGCATATATGCATTATATAACACAGATAATATATTTGCGAAATTCTATTAAATAAATATTTTTTTTATGGAAGTATTCCTTAAGTTTTGAAAAAATATGAAAGATGCAATGGATTGTATTTGCGAAAATATTGTTATTATTGGATACCTACATCCGTCTTAACTATGTAAGGAATGCCATCGCTATCCAAGATCGACTGGCAGACTTCCTTTTCTTTTCCCGGTGCCAGGATGATGACCGAACCCCCAAGTCCTGCACCGGTAAGCTTACCCCCGATAGCTCCGGCTTTAACCGCGTTGTTGATAATGGTCTCGATCTTCTCGACTGAAACATCAAAGTAATCTCGCAAGTACATTTGATGTTCCGACAACAACTTACCTATCGCCGAATAATCGAGTTTTTTCGCCTTCAAGAGCTGGAGAGATTTGACCGCGATGTCCCTATCCTTGAATACCGCGACAAGTCGTCTTCGTTCGATTTCATCCAAGCTTTTCAAAAACGGCTCGATCTTCTCATAAGGTGTCTTTTCAATGTCGTAATCGACAAGCTTTTTCAGGTTTGCGAGTCCGGATTTGGTTTCGCGAACCCTGACGGTATGGACGTTCGATGTTGACTTGGGTATCTTCGTGTCGGCGACGACCAGGCCTGTCAGTTTTGCACTCAACGGGGTGATGACGGGGGGTTCCGAGCACTTGAGGTGGATGATGCCACCCATCGCGGAGCTCAGCTGATCCATCATCCCGCAGGGTATCTTCATGACGTCGTGTTCTGCCTCGTAAGCATACCAGCCGATTTGCTGTGCTGTAAGGTCCGCACCGCAGACATTGCTAACAACCTTCACGAATGCGACGAGCAATGCCGCGGACGATGACAATCCCGACTTGATCGGGAGCTGGCTCGTCAATTCGCAATCGAAACCGGACAGCTTTTTGAAGTACCCGTGTTTTACGAACACCAGCAACACGGCTTGGAAATAGCTCAAATCAGGATCCTTGAGATCGTACGCTTCCTTTATCTCGGTTTCCCAGCTCTTTTTTAGAGTCGTATCATGAAGCTTAATTTTTTTTCCCGAGCTATCAAAATTGGAGCATTTTATGGTCATCCTCATATTTATCGCGGAAGGGATGACGGAGAGACCCAAATAATCTTGATGCTCGCCAAATAAACACACGCGGCCGGGCGCGGAAGTCTGGAATGGTTTCATGGTGTCTTTCAGCCTCGCTGAGATTCAATAAATCACGGATGAGAATGAGAGCCTATTAAAAATCTATGGCATGCAGACTCCGAAAGAAACCAAGGAAAAGAAAAAATTATAAAAATCAAGGAATGCATTTGGCAAGCTCATGCAGGGGCGTAACACTGGGGATCGCTAACCCCGCTCATCCAGAAGGAAATGCCGAATGTCACGGCGAGCACGAGGGTGAGTAATGCCAAAATTTTTTCGGTCTTTTCCATAAACATCACGAAAGTAACGGATGTGCTTTTCAATCTCATGAATGTATTTAAAGCACTAATTTCCTTGAGATTTAAATTTTTTAAGTACTGAATCGACATTAAAAAGTCGCAACTACTCGTTAAAAAGTTGGTCAAACTTGAACAACATGCGAGTCATGGAACTCGATTCTCCGGGTTTTTAACCGTTCGGGTAAAAATACTATTCGCATCGCCTTCACGAATAATATGCACCGAATCTTCCACGAGTTGAACGTAACGAGGTCGAGCACGTAAAAAAATGTCTTGGTTACATCATCGCGCGCGTGGCTCGGCGGGGTGAAGAGCTCGTGATCACGAAATCCGGTTTCGATGCTCCATCGCTTCCGGAATTCTTGCACGTGACGTGAGAATTCGTATGTCTCGTGCGAATTTGTACCGATTTCCGTCCGATAAGCGGGCGATCTTCAGCTGCTTGAACTGCCGTTCCGCAACTTTATTAACGAATGAAAATAAATCTATCCTGGGAACCAATTCCTCGTAGGATCGACGCACTAACGTCGTTCCGTGACATGATTAATTTGTCAAGTACGGGATGAAGAGTTATTTCCTCAAAACCCTTTATATTTCACGGACCAACTTTCACTAGATACTGATGATTGGTATGCCGGAAAACTATGCTGACGTATTTGCAGGATTACTGAAACAGAACCCGCACGTGGACAAGGGCGTCGTGCTGAATCCCGAAGGAACTGTATTGTTCGTGGTTGGAAATTGGGATCCATCCTCAGATGCGAAGAATCTTTTGAAAATCTGGCGTGAACATGGCCCACGACTGGAGATTCAAGGAACGGGGTATTCTGTGTTACGATCGGAACCCGAACAATTGGTATCGACGAACTTGGCAAAGAAAGGATCCGTGGTCGGTTCCATAACCAAGAGCCGTAACTTCCTCGTTGCG
>JAUQYW010000649.1 GCA_030587525.1 Candidatus Sigynarchaeota archaeon
CGTGCTCGACGGCAAGTAGTACCGCGAGAAATTCAAGATGACGTCCATGAACAACAAGATTCCATCTTCATCACCGTCACAATTGCGCCGTTTTGCAGCATGGTAAATGGGATGTGCATAGCCAACGTTTGCTTGCGTGAACCCGATGACCCGGCCAACGATGCCGGCCGACGTGTGCGGCGCGAGCCCGATGATGATTTGCCCGAGGAAATCCTTTTCATTCTTGATGTTGTAATAGCGATCGAGCCCGTAGACCTTTTCCAGCAGGTCGTCGATGAAACACGCGATCTTGAACATGTACTTCAACGATGCCTTTGGCAGCAAGATGTCCTGGATCTTCAATTCCAGGACCTGGTTCGGGCTCTCGAGCGGCTTGCCATAGATATCGTGCACATAGCCTAATTTTTTCAAGTCTTCAACGGTCGCGAACACCTCGCGCGGGATGAAATGCGTGAGCGGGCAATCGCTCGCGTCGAATCTCGCCGTGCCGTCCTTGTAGACGTAGACCTCGTGCTTTGCGCGCAGCATACCCTTCTCGAGGGGCTCTGGCAGCTTGAACGTGCTCGACATGCCCTTGATAGCCTTGATGTTCGGCAAGTTCATGTTGACCTTCTTCATAGCCGCCGCGTAGATGGGCACCAGGTTAATTTCCCTGGAAGAGTAGAGTTGCCCCGTCACGCCGCAATCCGGGCACGACTCGTCGGCCTCGCCGAGGGTTTTTTTGCACTTGGGGCACACCCTGAACATGGTCGTGGCGACCTTGCATTTCGGGCAGAGCGGCGTGAAGGAAATCCCGTTGCATTGCGGGCAAAGCCTGTTCGCGACGTCGATCTTGACGCTGCGTTTTTTCATGGATTCCTGGAAGATCCGTTGTGCCCCGCAGTCGTGGCCGATCGGGAAAAGCACGTGGACGGGGGGGCTCATCTTGCGTTCCTTTGCCTTTTCCGGGCGCCCCATGCGCAATCCTATGAAATACGGCGCTTTGTCACGCAGCTTGACGCCGGAGATCTTGTTCAGCGCCTCGATCGCCGAGTGGCAAGCCAGGTCCACGAACCCTTGCACGTTGCGGAGGCCGAGCGTCTCGATCAAGGGCAGGCTCTCGTCGAGGAAATTGTACAGGTCGCCCTCGACCACGTGCGGGATGCCGGCTCGCTCCAGCAGTTTTTTCATCTCGGGGTCTTGCGCGCACAAGAGCATCGTTTTACCCGCGTCGTCTTTCTTCACGGTCTTGCCGGGGCCGAGCCATTTCCGCAGCGCGTCGACCTGGGCGACGGTCAGCCCGTTCCAGAAATACACGTAGCGCGGGTGCAATGGAACGTCGAGGACCTTGGACAGCTGGATGGCATGTTCGGGGCCAGGTTTCTTGTAAAAGCAGTCCGCCAGCCACGATTGCACGGCCGGTACATCGGCGGATATCGCTGTTGCAAGGGCGGTCGCGTCCATATTCTTGGCGGCCATTGCTTTCTTGACCTCCAAAAGCCACCATTCCTCGACCCACGGCGATGGCATGATCTTGTGATTATTTTCAGCAAATTCACCGAATCCGACCAGGACATCCCCGAGGAACAGCACCTTGCTCACGTCCGGGAGAATTTTTTCGATACCTTTTGCTTTGTCGATGCGAATGACGTCCCCGTTCTTGAGCAGCACGACCGGCCCTTCGATCGAATCCACGGGCATCGACACGGTGCTCTTGCCCGGGCGCTCGACCCGCATCTGCGTGCCGATCGCGATGAAATTGTCGGTCACGTACATGGTCGCGGGGTGAAACCCATAGGCGGCAAGGCCCATGTCGCGGGCACGCCCGTACCGGATGCGAAAGCCGCCGAATGCCGATGGATGAGCGATGATCGGGCGACCGGCGATCACTTCCGAGATGAACTTGTCTTTAGGTTCGATCTTTTTCTTGTCTTCCTTGTTTTCCTCTTTTTTTCCGCCCTGGAACAGTTCATCCCCGAATTTCTTGTCAACGCTTTGGTCGGAAGGCTTTTCCTCCTTTTTTTCCTTCGGGATGTTCTTGAGCCATTCCCAATCCTTACTCAAATCCGGGAGGCCCATGGAATCGATGATCTTGTTGAGCTTTGCAGCCTTGGCAAGCACACCATCGTTGATGACAAGGCATGCACCGCCACGGATGGCATTGGTCTCGATGCGCGGGATGTTCCTGTGCGCCGAGACCTCCTCAGGATTGGTCTGGTCTCCCGTGACTTCCAAGGGCAAATGCCGCACGATCCAGTCAAGCTCGGTGTTCGTGCTCGTGTATTGCAAGTTCACGACCTTGTCGTAGAGCTTGATTTCTTCGAGATACCTTGCGACTTCATCCTCGGTCGGTATCCATTTGCCCAAGCCGAGCAATTTCCTGATGTGATCTGCTATCAGCACGACGTAAGCCTGGGTCGTGCCACCTGCTGCCCTGATGGGGCCTGCAAAGTAAAGGGACAAGTACTTTCCCGTTTTATCTTGCTTGATCTTGACCTCGCCAATACCTTCAAGGGGCGCCGAGACAACGCCCTCGGTCTTAATGGCCAGGGCGCAGCGGATAGCGAGATCCGCGGCGTATTGCGGGTCCTTGTCCCTGTACTCGTTCACGATCTTGTCGGCGACCTTGAATGCCACCTTGTCACGATCCAGGGTCTTCGACAACTCCCTGATGACCACGGCGATGCCCTTCGGGCCCACGAGTTCCTCCACGCGCCCGGCGATGTCCGGGGCAACGTTCGTCTCGACTTCGGGAACAGGATCGATGCCACCATTTTTCCTGGCTTCCCGGGCGATTGCATACATTTCGTCGATCTTTTTATCGATCTCCTTGAAATATGCTTCCATCTCGGCTGACATGACGACCGTGGCTGCAATCACCGTTTCAGGTTGGAGGAATTCCGATGTCCCTTGTGCGGGATCATGGCGGAACAATACACGCGCGTTATACTAACTAGTCGATGAAAATTCTAAAGCCTTCGCCCTAAAAAGTGACGGCATTAAGGGGGAATTAAACCCGCCATCGTGCTAAGAATTCTCCGCGGGGTTATTAACCTATTAATATCGTCGTGCTAGAAATCACGAAAATCGGCGGTATATTTTTGTCAATTGAAAGATCTTACGGGGTTGGCGGGTAACCAAGAACCCGCAATATTGTTTGACAATCACACTAAAATATTTTCGTTTCTACTGATCAAGTATCAAGAACAAGGTTAACTGAAAAGCACCTTCCGTGAACCGAGCGTGTTACGCTCGTGGCGGCTCAAGGCTAATCTAGCATATTCTGAAGTACTTGCAGGGATTCGAGCATGACTGTAGAAGGACCAATTGACAAGGCCATTATCATGGACTTTTTGCGCGCTGGATATAACATCACTCCAGGTGCCTTGTCCTTCATCAAGAACAAGGAAGATCCGGAGCTGTTTGCACGGATCCTCTTGAACTCCTTCAACAGCACCAAGCAAAAGACCACGATCACGCGCGAGATGCTCGTGAACATGGACAGGGCCTTTTCAAACCTCATCAAGGACATCCCTGCCTTGAAAACATCCGGTGGGCAAGCGAGCCCGACCGTGCCAAGCGACGGCGAGCCAACGCCCGTTAATGCTTCCCCCACCACCAAGCCGGCGATCCCGGCACCGAGGCCGAAAACGGCTACTGAACTGCCAGAGACCGTTCAAGCCAAGCCAACGGTGTTGATCGAAAAAATCGATCCGGCGTTGAAACAAGATGTTACCAGCGTGGCTCCCGCCACGGTTGAAATGGTGGTAGCCTCTGTGCCGCAAGCCCCGGTGGCAGCAGATGCCCTCGCCCCGTCCTTCACGTCGAAATCCACCTTCATACCCCTTGCCAAGGAACACGCCCCGCAAGTGAAAGTTATCGAGGATTGCACGGCGCATCTCAAGAACGATGGTGATTTCGCCGATTTTTTGCACTTGTTCAATGACCGGTTTGAAAAATTGAAGGCAATTTTCAAGGCCCGGAGCGATATCGCGAGGATCGTTGACATCGGGGACATTGCCAGCATGGCCCGGAAAACCGAGGAAATGTACATCGTGGGCATGGTGGTCGAAAAGAAGCAAACCAAGTCCGGTAACACCATGCTTGAGATCGATGACAAGACCGGATCGATCAACGTCATTCTTTCAGCAAGAAACGTGGATCATGCGGTCCTCGCGAACATCATCCACGACGAGGTACTTTGCTTCAAAGGTTTTTACAAGGACGGTATTTTCATTGCCAATGAATTTTTCTGGCCGGACGCTCGTCGCACTCGAAGACCGCAGCTTGCCGAGGAAGACTTGTCGATCTTGTTAATATCTGATCTTCATATCGGCAGCGATAACCATCTCGCCGATCTATGGAGCAAGTTCAAGACGTGGATTCGTGGCGAGGGCACGTCCGAAAAAGCCCGGGAAATGGCTGGGAAAGTAAAATACATCGCGATCGCTGGTGACCTCGTTGATGGCGTTGGCGTGTATCCGACGCAAGAAGAGCATCTTGTCATCAAGGACGTGTACAAGCAATTCGAGAAAGCGGCAGAGATGCTCCGCGATCTTCCAGATTACATCAAGTTCATTTATGCCCCGGGCTCGCACGAGCCGGTTCGACGCGCGCTCCCGCAGCCGTCGGTCCCAAAATCCTATGCCAAGTGCCTCTATGACATGGGCGTGGTCATGGTGAGCGACCCTGCCGTCGTCGAAACGCACGGGGTCAAGACTATGCTCTTTCACGGGGAGAGCTTCATCGACTTGAGCATCGATATCCCCGAAATTTCCCATACCACGCCCGAGCTTGCCATGCAAAAGCTTATGATGTCGCGCCATCTTGCCCCCTCCTTTGGGAAAAAGACCGAGCTTGCTCCGGACAAGAAAGATTGGCTCGTCATCAACGAGATCCCGGATATCTTGCATACTGGGCACGTGCATTGTAACGGCGTGAAAAATTATCACGGCACGTGGCTCGTGAATTCCGGGTGCTTCCAGGACCAGACCGATTTCATGAAGAGCCTCGGCATCGTGCCCAGCCCGGGCAAGCCGAACATCGTGAGCTTGAAAGATTTCAAGCTGACCACCTTAAACTTGACCGCGTGATAATGAATGGTTTCCCTTTCCCCCGCATCGAGCGACCCCAAGGATGTGCTCAGGCACGTGTACCTTTGCCTCGGCAAGGAATCCATAGCCTATCAAGAACTCGTGTTTTTTATGGCGTTCGATCTCAAGCTCTACGCGCCATCCACGTGCGAGAAATTCATTGCCCAAGGAAAAAAACAGGAATTGCTCGACATCTCGGCCGACAGGATCGTGACGTTCAGCCAGCAGCGGCTATTCCAGAAATCCACGGGGAAGGCGCCCCCGGCCATCGAGGATATCTTGAGCGAGATGACGGAGGAGAGCATGATCAACAAGGGATTCGCCATCAAGGATGATCGCATCGTGGTGTTCAGTTTCGATGCCAAGAACTCCCTGCTCTCTGCCCGGTTCAAGAGTGAATCGGGGAAACCCGTCGAAATACTCGTCAACGGCGGGGAAAAAACGATTCACCAGGATCACGACGATGACGTGGCAGCGTACAAGGGGAAACGGCTCATCTTAAAGTATCTCTTCAAGATCCTGGTAAAAAAGAAGGAAGACCCTGAAATCGCGCAATTCTTGCGCCAGATCCATGCTTCCTTGAAGGATTGGAAGTTCGATTATAAAAAAGTGGAATAAAAGCAGGTTCAACAAGCGTGCAGGCAATTACCCTTTTGTCACGCCCATCGGGACCAGCTTCACGATTTTCTTAACGATGCCAAGGTCATGGCTAACTTGAACGACCTGATCGATTGATTTATACGCGCCTGGGGCTTCTTCTGCAATCACCGTGTCCGTTTGTGCCTTGACAAGGATGCCCCGCTGTTCGAGCTGGTTGGCGATCGTGCGCCCACGGTAATTCCTTATTGCTGCTTCACGCGACATCGCGCGACCAGCACCATGCGCGGTCGATCCAAAGGATAATTCCATGGCCTTGGGTTGGCCGACGCAGAGATAGGATGCCGTGCCCATGGATCCCGGGATGAGAACGGGCTGCCCGATGCTGCGATATTTGTCCGGCACTTTCGGATGACCTGCAGGGAATGCCCGCGTGGCACCCTTGCGGTGCACGTTCAACATCATTTTCTTGCCATCGACCACGTGTTCCTCCTTTTTCAAGATATTGTGGCACACGTCGTAGATGAGTTCCATACCCATATCCTCTGGCTTTTTCTTGAAGACTTGCGAGAAAGACTGCCGCACCCAGTGATTGATCATCTGGCGATTGTTCCACGCGAAATTGGCCGCGCAAGCCATGGCTTCGTAGTAATCCCGTGCCTCCGGCGTGT
Organism: Candidatus Sigynarchaeota archaeon; assembly: GCA_030587525.1. Taxonomy (GTDB): domain Archaea; phylum Asgardarchaeota; class Lokiarchaeia; order Sigyniarchaeales; family Sigyniarchaeaceae; genus Sigyniarchaeum; species Sigyniarchaeum tengchongense. The sequence goes on from JAUQYW010000649.1 coordinate 6,341, forward strand.
TTCCCGGAACATACGCGAGCTCGCGGTCCGGTAACGAGATATTGTACTTTCTAACCGCTTGTTCCATGGTCCGCAAGTAGTCCGTGCACACCTGGTGCCCGAGGCCGCGGGACCCCGTGTGGATCATGACCGTCACTTGATTCACCTCGTTGATGCCCATGACCTTGGCGAGCTTCTCGTCGTAGATTTCCGCGACGCGCTGCACTTCGAGGAAGTGATTGCCGCTGCCAAGGGACCCGATCTGCGATTTTCCACGGCTTTTCGCCTTGCCGCTCACCTTGGACGCGTTGCCTTCCAAGCGGCCGTTTTCCTCGCAATTCTTTGCATCTTCCGGCCATCCGTATCCCCGCTTGATCGCCCAGCTCACGCCGTTTTCCAGGATGTCATCCAGATCCTTTGGGGTGATCGTGCCGATCGTGCCCGATGAACCAACGCCCGAAGGAACATTGTCGAAGAGCGCGTTGAGGATCTGCTTCATCACGGGCTTGACATCCGTATCCTTCAAGGTGGTGCTGAGGAGCCGGACACCGCAGTTTATGTCGTAACCCACGCCACCAGGCGAGATCACGCCTTCCTTTTCGAGCGTCGCGGCGACCCCGCCGATGGGGAAGCCATATCCTTGATGCGCATCGCTCAATGCTATGGCGAATTTCTGCGTGCCGGGTAGACAAGCAACGTTGGTGAGCTGGTCCAGCGTCAAGTCGGTCTTGATCTTTTCCAGCAGCGCGTCGTTCGCATACACCCTCGCGGGAACAATCATATCGAACGACTTCACCTGGCCTTCCACGCGAGACATTTTTTTGGTCCGGGCGATTTCAAATATGTTGTCCGCTATCTTGACCAGTTTATAATCGATTTTTCCCAAATTAAACCACGATTTTATGAGGTACTTTTTATAGAACTAATATTGTCAGCAAAGGTATTGAATTTTCACGTTATACGAAATGCAACCACATTCACTCCAGGGTTCCCCCGAGAATTCAGTTTGGAGATTAACGCGAAACTAGTAGATCCTTGCGAAAATGCTCTAACTAAGCATTTGAGTTAAATTCAAATGGAGTCCACGCAATTAGATGCTAGGGAATTGTTGAATCTCCTCAATGGCAAGGAAAAAAAACGCCCGGACAGCAGCCAGCCTCGCTCGATGTGCTCGCAGTACCGGCAGCAATTCCCGTGCCACGTCGATATACCCGACCGGTGAACCCGGTCGGTTGAAATACCCGACCGGTGAACCCTATGGAAGGACTATATGTAATCCACGCGAATTCCGGCAACTGCTTGATATTCCGCAAGTATGGTAATTTGGAGTTTAACGAAGATTTGATCAGTGGGTTCTTGACTGCTCTCAAAGACTTCTCCTCCGAGGTCACCGGTGGTAAAGGCATAATGAAAAACCTCAACATGGGAGATTATAACATATTATTGATGAACGAATCGGGCATCCTGGTCGCGGCGGCCTTGAACAAGCGCGATGACGCGAACATCGCGTATCGTGCGGTCAAGGATATGCTCGATGTGTTCCTGTCAGAGTTCAAGAACGAAATGGTCAATTGGAACGGCAATTTAAAGATTTTCAAGGGTTTTGAGGCCAAAATTGACAAGATCTTGAAAAATGGCAAGGTTGCCGAGAAGGAGATGTACGCGGCCGTTTTGAAAAAGAAGCTCACGAAGCAGCTCGTGGAAATCGGGGCGTTGACCAAGGAGGAATTCGCGTTTGCCGATCATCTAAATGGAACGGATACCGCTGATGCCATCGCCGAGCGCGTGGGAATGCCGGTCGAAAAAGTCGAGGTCATGATAGAAAAATTGAAGAACCTCGGCCTCATCAAGCTCAACAAGCTCTGAACTTGCTTTTTTTTAGCACCCGTTTTTTATTTCGTGTGTTCCAGGAATTTCTTTTGCACCAGGGCGTAGAGGGCTTCGCTTTTTCGTTCCAGGAGTTCCGCCTGAACGAGTTTCTTCAACCATTCACGCGGGATGCTTGCATAGCCATAATAGCTACCTGCAAGCGCGCCGCAGATCGCCGCTGTCGTGTCGTTATCGCTGCCGGAATTCGCCGATTCGATAACCGCGTCCTCGAACGACGTGGTGCAATAAAATGACGAGAGTGCGATGGCGAGTGATGTCAAGACATAACCTCCTTGATCTCGATACGAAGCGCTGATGGCTTCGAAGGTCACGGAGCCCGCTGTATAGCGAGCCACGGCATGATCGAGGGAAACGAGCAAATCACGCAGCTTGGGAGAATGGTCCCCCACGAGGCGTGCCATCCCGGCGAAGTCATCCTTGAAATCCAGCGGCGGCTTCGTGTTGTCCCGGAACAAGTTTTTCGCGATGAGCGCGTTGAGCACGGCGCAGGAATACGTGCAACGCGGGTCATAATGCGTGATCGACGATGTGATGATGGAATCGTCCACGAGCTCCTCCTCGTCCCGGCAATCAAAGAGCGCGACCGGGGCGCACCGCATGAGCGATCCGTTGCTGGCACGGGGATTCCTGGAGGGATCGTTCCCGCCTTCGCTTTCCCAGATTTCCTTCGCGGCGACCGACCAGTGCTGGCCAGCTATGATGGATGTCAATACTTGATGCGTGAGCATGCCTATATCCGGGGGACGAGACGCATACCAGTCTATGAATTTCCGCGCGACGACGCCGGGCTCGATGCAATTTGCCTCCAAGATGGCATCCACGATGCACAGCGCCATCTGCGTGTCATCCGTGAATTCCCCGGGGCCGGCAACCCCTCCCTCTTCCAAAAATGTCGTGACTTTCCCGCCAAACCTGGCCTGGATATTTTTGGTCTTCAAGAACTCGAACGGAGCCCCAAATGCATCCCCTGCACCCAAGCCGACGAGAGTTCCCTTGAACCGGTCGACCAACCGTTCGTCGTCACCAGCCATGTCGATCATCCCGGGGAAACCGGGTCAAATATCAAAAATGATGGTCAATCGATACCCGCCGTTCTCCTCCTTGTCAAGGGTCATGTACGAGTACGTGATTGCCTTGACTTCCTTGCCCTGTTTATGGTGGCCTTTCTTGAACGTTTCTCCCTTGAGCATGCTCGTGATACGGTACATGCCCTCGTCATTTTTTTCGATGGATTTCACGTCGATGTCCCCGACGACGAACAATTCCGCATCGAAATGATACAAAAAGTCCGAAAGCCAATCCACGAGCAATGCCTTGAGGTCATCCGCTTCCGTGATCACCTCGATTTCCCGGGCGAGCTTGATCTTAGGACCGGGCACGATGACACGGGCCAGCGTGATGCCAGTTTCCTTGAACAAGCCCTCGAGGGTCGGTGCCCACACGGCGACCTGGATGTCCGCCGGGTGGCTCAAAAACTCGTGTCCAGTTGCCATGTACATCAAGATGGAAAAAAAGATTAGGAATAAATGTTAAGTTTGCAGTTTTGCGGCAATATCGTTGATGTTCTTGTAGAACTTTTCAACTTCCTTGTTGAATTCGTCCTTGCGACGGACTATATCGGCCTTCGCCTGGTCGAACGCGCGGCCCGCAGCAGCCTTGGTATCTTCCATCTTGCCTTTCTTGTCCGACAGCTTGTCCTTGCTCACAAACAGGCTCTCGTCCGCCTTGATGAATTGCTTGAACGCGTCGGCCATCTTGTCGTAACCAAGACCGATGGCTTTGATTTTTTCCACCACGTTGTTTGCTTGGAAGGTGGATGCCTTGATTGCATCGGAGATGGCTGCGTAGTATGCACCGTCCTCGCCAAACGCAGCGGCCTCCTTCTTGTACACGTCGACATCTGCTTTATCGATCTTGGACTTATCGACTCCCGTGTTTTCTCCCTTGATCATGCTGACATCTTCGATCTTTTTCGCTAATTCCTCGAGAAATCGCTTTCCTTCGGATTTAATCTTAACTAATTCGTCATATTCTTTCGCAACTATTTCACGAGCTTCGGCAAGCCTTTTTTCAGCACCAGCAATTTTTTTATAGTATAACCCTATTTCTGCTTCGTTTTTTGCCAAAGCAAGCAAATCTGCGTGGCTATCGATTGGCATGTGGTTCACTTCGATGTATGGTTATAATTGAGTTAAGAATTGACGTGTTAAAAGATAAAACTGATCCCCGTCATCCATCAGCGTGGTGCGAAACCAAAAAGAGGCAAAGAGACGGATTCGTCGATAATCGGGTCGAAGGTCATCATTCCTTGCTCTGCGACAAGGTCCTGAAAATGTCGGCAAGTTCATTGTCCTTGTTATCGTCCTGGACGAGATCTTGCGCTTTTTTATACACCTTGTCGATGGAATCGGTGAATTTCTTCAGATACATGCGACTGATGCCGATCTGGACTGACGGATCCGACACCGCGCTCAAGATGACCTCTCCGCCCATGATCGTGAAGAGTTTTTCTCCAGTGGCAAATTCAAAGAGGCTCGAATCAAGGCTCTTGTCCGTGGCCTGCGTGAGCTGGTACAGCATGCTGGACAAGGCAGCAACGTTGTCGATGTTTTCCTTCCGTGCAAATTTCGCCGATGCAGCGATAACATCGCCCGACTTCTTGCTCGTGACGATCATTTGATTGATGCCAGCGATCTTGTACATATATGTCTTGAGGACATTTTCCAAGGCGTCCCGAACTGCCATGTCATTCACGTGGTTTGATTGCAAGTTTGAATGACGAGATGGCTTAGCGGTTCTTGAGCTGGCATATGACGTGGAGAATACCGGAAGTGAGGAAAAACGAAGGGATTGAAACCGGATTATTCGGTCTTACGCTTCGCGAGCAAGCTTTTCAACTCGTCCATGATGCTTGCTTTCAATGACGTGGGGCTATTACCGCCCGGTCGTGCACCCGGCGGTGGTGGCGGTGCTCCTGGTGGTGGCGGCATACCCATACCTGGTGGCATACCCATACCTGGTGGCATGCCCATACCTGGTGGTGGCGGTGCACCCATGCCTGGTGGCATCCCCGAGCCGTGGTTCATACCTGGTGGCATTGGAGCGCCAGCCATGCCGCCAGCTTGCATCGAACCCAGCCTTGCATTGATCGCATCGATCTGCTGTTGCAAGCCCTGGATCTGCTGGTTGATGATCGTTGGAAGCTTGTCTCCCACGATCGACGACAAAACTTCCATGGTTTCCATGACTCGCTGAAGTTTCTCGTCCAATGAGCCTTTCTTGGCAGCACCTAAGAAATCCAGGAATTCTGACATTATTCGCACTTTTCTCGTGTGATGGAATGTGATAACCAATTAAACGGATTAATCGAACATTCTTAAAGTTCTTCTAGGTAAAAATAATGCTGTAAGCCTATTGAATGATCGCCGTTGAAATTAATATACATATTCACCGAATGATTATTCGAGCAAGAGCTTTTCATTATAGATTAGAAACGAGGATAATCTTGAACCGGAATTCTATGATCATCGCGGTTGGATTCACGATTTTAACATCGCTTCTTTCGACGGGATCCAGACCGACAGCCTCGGCAGCGCCGCCAGCAGCACAGTTCGGGATGATAGGCGTGAACGGGGTGGGTGATGTGCAATGGACTAAGGATACCGGGTTCTATTACCTATCGAGCCCCGTGGCAGGGGATATCGATGGTAATGGCAAGATCGAAATCGTCACCGCCGGTGTCGATGATATGTATGCGGAAAACGATTCTTGCCATGTAGTGTGCATCCACGGCATTAATGGAAGCTTGAAATGGATAAAACCTGTCATTGGATACATTATTGGGAATCCGGTGCTCGTTTCGATGAATACTACCGACGAGATGGATGTCATCATTGCCACGTCAAGAAACGACGTGTATTGCCTGCACGGGACGAATGGAACGCAAGTATGGACATACACGGCGAGTGGTGACATCGAGCAAGCTCCCGTTGCAGGTGATATTGATGGTGATGGCGTCGATGAAGTCATTTTTGGTGTCATCGGGGTTCCATACCGTATTCTCTGCCTGGATGGTCGTACCGGTGCCGTCGATTGGAGCGGATCCGTTTCGGACTCGATCACCTCATCATGCAGCATCGTTGATATGAACAGCGACGGTGTCCCGGATGTCATCGTGGGATTGACCAGCGGCGTTGCGTGTTTTTCCGGCAATAACGGCAGCACGATCGCGACCATCTTGTCGTTGCCGGGCGTGAAGGGTGACAGCGCGGTGGGTGATGTCGATCGCGATGATCACCTGGAGATCGTTGCCGTGTCGATGCAACACGTGTATTGCCTCGATGTGACGACGCGTGTCGTGGAATGGACCTATGACTCGGGAACCTACTGGTATTCATCCGTTGCTATTCTAGATTGCGACAATGATGGTCGGCGCGAGGTATTGATCGAGCTTGGGGGTTTATCGAGAATGGTTTGTATCGACGGTATGACTGGGGCTCTGGAATGGCAAAACGATGACGTCGGCGGTTATTCGCCCGGATTTACGGCTTGCGACGTGAATGATGACATGGAATTCGAGATCCTCGTTAACACATACGACGAGATCGATTTTCTCCACGGCACGAACGGCACCTTTTACCAGGCCTTTACTGGCAGCGAATCCTTGGAGATGCCCCTGGTCGCCGATGTCGACGACGACGGTATGGTGGAAATCATCGCGTGTTCTACCATCGGGCGGGTGTACTGCCTGCTAGCCACGGGTCCCTCGTGGGCGCTCCCTGGACCATGGCCATGCACGCGGGGTTCCCCCGCTCGTGCCGCGTGCTATGTCGATGCCGATCACGATGCAATGCCGGATGATCTCGAGCGAGCGTTGAGCTTGAACGCGACGAACAATGATTCTGACGGGGATTCATTGAACGATTATTGGGAAATCACCTTTGGAACGAATCCGCTGATATTTACCTCGAATACGGATCTCGATGGTGACGGCTTGGACATGCTTGCCGAGCAAGTTCATGGCTCAAACCCGCGCCGGCAAGACACGGATGCCGACGGGCTGGCCGATGGCGCGGAAATCACGGATTACGGCACAGACCCGATCAACCCGGACACTGACGGCGATGGATACCCGGATGGAAACGAGGTGGCATTGGGAACGAATCCCCTCGACCGGAACGACTCGCCGTTGACGAGAGGCCTCATCATCGTCGCGATCGGGGGGGTCATCGCGGTTGTTGTGGTTGTCCTGGTCATTGGAGGTCGCAAACGGGTCGTGTCGGGCTTCGTGAAGGTAATGGACCAGCAAATGTCGAAGCTCAACAAGTCCTTCGTGAAGGGGGATCTCGAGACCGCGCTGAACACCAAGCGGTCGATCGATGCATTCATCAAGCGGCAGCTCGCAACCAAGGGAATGTTCCTGGTTCCCGACAAGGATGCGCGTTACATCAAGGGGCAATACTCGAACCTGGTCCATTATCACGTGCACGACCGTCTCGATGCGATCAAGGACCGGTTACGGGGTTGGCAAGACTCCATCAACAAGAAGGATCTCGATGGTGCATTGCACTCGCTGGGCAGCATGAGGCAAGAATTAGATGTCTTGAAACAACTCGGCGGGGAAGTGGACTACCTGGAAAGCAGGATTGCAAAGGAAATAGCGTACATTAAGGAACTCAAGGATCAACGTCCTTGATCCTTTTCCATCGGCTCATTATAGATTAGGAAATCGGCGTGCCACAGTGGATGCACTTCGTGCTTTCGGCAGAATATATGAATCGGCCGCAATTTGGACACTTCCGGGCTCCTTCAGGGATATCTTCCTTAGGCGGGTTTGCTTGGAGATACGCGGTTCTCACTTTTAGAAATCCTTCTGGAAAATCCAGAGAGTCGAGAATTGCCTTTTCTACGAGTTCTCGCCGTTTGGATTGCTTTGCTGCCAATATTGATTGTTGCTTGTCAATTGGTAATAATGAAAAGCAAGTTTTGCAGCAACCTCTTTTAGGCAGGCAATTTGGGCACATATCCGTAGCGTGGCAAGCCGGGCATTTATATTGCTCGGGATGAAAATCAATTTTAAATTTTGGTGAAACTGTCATCGGATCAAATTCCTTCAGAATTCTATACAGCTCGCCACAATCATCGCAAATATAATGATATTCTGCTACGATGTTGACCATGAAGGATTCTGATCCAGCTTAACCTTATATATTTTTCACTCCACTTATGCCCAATCGCGATATATGGAACGATCGAGAGTATTTCTAGAAATTTCGCACACTAGCGATATTCTTATCCTTAAGGATCGAACCTATATTGTCTGATTGCCACCAGGAAGTCAAGCGCAAGCCGAGGAAAAAAACGTGGTAAGGCCGAACACTCCCGAGGGACTTTGTCTCAGGTGCAAAGGATCTCGCAACCTCTGCGGAAAAAATCCGTGCCCGATCCTTGCTAAACACGCGGTGCTGAAGAGCGTGAAGTTCCCGGCCGAGCTCTTGAGGGGCGGAACCACGAGTCTCGACATCGCCTCGGCATCGCCGCCCTCGTTTTTCGTGGGGCACAACGGCTATCCCCGGGTGAGCATCGGGCCGATGTTGCCGCATTCCCTTGATACGCCTCTAGAGGTTTCGTCCATGGATTCACCCGAGCAATGGCTCGTGCCAGGCTCGCCCGCGACCACGTGGAAAAGCCTGATGGAAGTCGTCGAATTTCGAAGCTCGTTGATACGCACGACGCACCCGCTCCATGTCAAGGAATGGAACAGCGACAAGATCCTTGATTTAAGCCAGCAAATCGCCATGGCTGAAAAACCCGTGGGCACGGAGATCGAGGTCGAGAAGGTGCACTTGCACGTGCAGATCGACGACCATGCCGCGCCGAACGGCCCGTCGGGTTCCATCCAGCGACTTTCGCTCACTGAAAATCCCAAGGTTCATAAGAAAGTCGACTACGTTATCAGCGACACCGATTTGAAGGCATCGGAAGCGATGTCGAAGTACCTGTATACCGACGGTCACATTCCCGTCTCGGACATCTACCGGATACTCTCGGCGGGGTTGCTCGGCCTGGAGGACAACCGGAAGCTCGTTCCGACGCGGTGGGCCATCACGGCCACGGACGACACGGTCTCGAAGAGCCTCATCACGCGCATCAAGGGGTTCCCTGAACTCGGGGAGTACTTGTTGTTCGAATCCAGTTATCTCGGCAACTCGTTTCACGTCATCTTCGTTCCACGTCCCTGGTGCTACGAGATGATGGAATGCTGGGCACCGCACTCGATCTGGCGATTGTTCGATCGGGATAAAAGCTATGTCATCATGCAAGATAACGAGATGAACGATGGCCGGACAACCTACGCGTCGAACATCACGGGCGCGTATTATTCCGCGCGCCTGGGCGTGTGCGAGCGGCTCGCCGAGATGAAGCGGCAAGCCGCGGTCATCGTCATCCGGGAAGTGAACGAGCAATACCTTATGCCGCTCGGCGTCTGGGTCATCCGCCAAGCAGTGCGGGACGCGATGGCCAGGAACCCGGTGAAGTACAACAGTCTCAACGAGATCCTCGCTTACTTGAACAAGAAGTTACAAGTGCCGCTGAAATATTGGCTTCACAAGTCGCAGTTGTTACCCTATATCCGATCCCAAACCACGCTTGAATCTTTCTTGCGGCGCACGGATGAATCGCCCCCTCACCTTTAAATCTTTAATAAAAATCTTTTTTTAACCGGACGCAACATAGTTTTGACTAATCGGGTTATTGCGTGACAGCTATGGATCATTTCTTGACAAAAATCATCAAGAGTAACGGGGTTGACCTATCGAAAGACAAATCGGTCCATATTCGGTTCGTTCGCTATTCCAAGGGCATTTTTGATGGACCCGCGTTGAAAATCACGCGAAAGGGGAAAAGCATCGCGATCAAGGCATCGCTCGATTATGAAAATATCCTCGGTTTCCTGGTGGCTTCCCTCATGCACGCCGACACCGTGGAGCTCGAAGGAAACATCACGACATTCGAAGACCCGGCACCGATGATGGAAATCGCGATCCCGGCGGGCAAACAAGGACAAGTCTTGGTCAATGAAAAGAAAGCAACATGGGTGCTCACTTTTTCGGGCTCGTGGACTAAAACGGAATTGCTGAAGATACACACGGCATTCGATCAACTTCGGGGATACATTTTATTATCGATGGCATCTGGTGGTGACACCTCAACATCGTTTGAAGTGAAAGACAAGATTCCCCAGCCAAAAAAATCTACGGGTTCAAAAAAAGTTGGAACGGATGAAGAAGCTGACATGGATAAAATTGCAAAGGCTATAAAATTCTGCACTGCAAAGTTTTCCAATGAACCCACGATCGCAAAGGAGGTTCTTGATGTTCTGGTTCCTGATATGAAGCAAGATGCGTCAAATTTCAAAGAGATCGTCATCGAGAACAATTACACGATTTCCGATATCTCGATCCCTGCTAATGCGAAGGATAAACGGCTCGAGGCTATTAGGAAAGGCATCCTCTCCCGTAAGGTTGCGATCGATGGAAAGGCAAGGGAACAGACCTATCCATTCATGGTGTGATGCATTGTTTACTGCGGGAGCTCGATGAGCGCGGGAACTTCCTCTTGATTTTACTTCAACACCTTCATTTGTCCACCGCATTTCTTGCATAGGAGCTGATATTGCTTGAGCTCCCCCGGCACTTTCAGCTGGCGCTTGAACTTGCAGCTCGGGCATGCAAGATTATACGTGTTCAAGCCCATAGCTTTTAACACGGATTCCTGCTTCGGTTTAGCTGTAATTTCTTCGGTTGCCGAGTCGTCCGCCTCGTCGAGTGGTTCCTCGACGACGGCTTTCTCCCTTGGTGCCAGTTTTTTTGGCGCTGGTGGCTTTGCTTTTTTCACCAGCGGTTCCTTCGATGGTTTTTTCTCCGGTTTCTTTGGCTCGTCCTTGCGTCCATCCTTTTTTTTCTGGTCCTTCGACCACTCGTCCAAGCTCGTCCACGTTCACCCGTATCTGTTCAATCGATTATGAAATATCCTTTTTCTTGGCATCGTATCGCCACGGGAATCCCGTATTTTTTTACATTCTGTGCGATGATCTGCAATTTATCGAAGATCATTGTTTGATACAATTTCCGGCGATCCTCGCGAACGCCATCGCTCGGTATATATTGCTGGATCACGAAATAACTCTTGAACTTTCCTGTAAATCCTTTTAACGAGAGATACTCGGCAACGGCCATCACGTCCTCGATCGAGATGACCGGCGGAGCATACACCATGCGAAATTCGACCCGGCCGCTTTCACGGGATCGCTTGCACAAGAAATCGATGCTCGCCTTTATTTTCTCAAGATCCACCTTTTTTCCAACGACCTTCTCGTAGTATTCGAATGCACACTTGACGTCCATTGCGATGCGGGTCACGAAGGGCGATACCTCGGCGAGTAGTTTCGGGTTCGTCCCGTTCGTGTCGACGCCGATAACCTTGTACTTTTCGGACAAGGCTTTCACGAAATGGAGCAAGTTCTGCTGCAATGTCGGTTCCCCGCCGGTGAAGATCACGCCATCGATGAGGAAGTTATCCTCGAGCTTTTCCAGCAGCTGCGCGATCGACGTCTTCTTCGACTTCGCCGTGAACATGGGAATGAGCGACGAGTTGTGACAAAAACCACAGTCCAGATTGCATCCTTGGAGGTAGATCATGGCAACCGTGTAACCTGGTTCGTCGACGAGGCTTTGCGACTTCATGCCGGCGATGTACAAAGTTTTATCTTCTTCCACGGCTCGTCACCTGGTGATTCAAACCGAAAAACCATCTTTTCCGACCAGCGGAACGAAGGCGACGCCAGAAATTTCCGTCTGCTTGATGGTTCCCTCGGTCTTGGTGATCTTGTACAAGGTTTGACACCCATGCATTTCCCCGACAGGAATGAGCATGAGCCCTCCCTCCCCGAGCTGTCCAAGCAATGCTTCCGGAATCCTCGGGGCCGCGGCCGTAACTAAGATCCGGTCATAAGGGGCTTCTTCTGCATAGCCTAGCGTTCCATCGCCGGTGATGATCGTGACGAGATCCTCGTACCCGAGTTTTTTTATCACGTCCTTTGCGCGCTTGGCCAATTCTGCAATCCGCTCGATCGTGTACACGTGGCCCTTCGCGCCCGAGAGACGAAGCATCTCCGCGCAGAGCGCTGCTTGGTAGCCGGACCCAGTTCCGATTTCGAGGATCTTAGTGGTTTTTCCTTGTTGAAATTCTAGCGACGTGGAATACATACCGTACATGTGCGGTGCAGAAATGGTCTGGCCGAGGCCGATGGACAGCGGCCGGTCCTCATAAGCACTAACCTTCACGTCGTCGGGAACGAAATCTTCCCGCGGAAGCCTCTCCATCGCTTCGCGCACGATCTTGTTGATATACCCCGATCGTTCGAGTCGATCCAGCAATTGCATTTTTTGTTCCTTGAAATCTATCATGGTACCTGTCCCGCGAGCGTGGTGGCGAATCCGGTGGAAAAGCTTAAACATTATTATCTCTCTATATCGTAGAGATTAATATCTCTAGCGCATAACAAGGGAAAAACAATGCCAGCAAAACCTCAGATCATCGGCTTGGGCGAAATTGCTCTGGATTGGGTCGATCAGATCCCTCACTTTCCATCACCTGATGAAAAAATCGATGCGATTAGCCAGACCTTTTTCACGGGTGGTGTCACGGCAAACTTCTTGGCGGGTGCATCGAAACTCGGCGCTTCGACAGGATTTCTCGGCGCGGTCGGGAGCGACGAATATGGCACGCTCCTCCTCGATGGCTTGAAAAAAGCAGAGATCGATGCTTCGCACGTCGTGAGGAAAGACAAGTCTGCCGTGAATTTCATCATGGTGGCAAAGGATAGCGGCGAGAAGATAATTATTCAATCTCCCTACATGCAAACGACGAAGCTGGAAGTCAATGAAATCAACGAGGAATATTTCTCCTCCAACTGTAAATCCTTGCACACGACGGCAATTCACACAGACCTCGCCCTCCATTGTATCGAAATCGCCAAGCGCAAAAAAATCACAGTGTCCCTCGATCTTGAAAAACAGATAGCAATTCGTGGCCTGAAGGTTTTGAAACCCATCATCCAGAACGTGGACATCCTCCTTCCCAACAAGGAGGGCGCCAAGACGTTAACCGGGGAGACTGATATAAAGCAAGCGGCAAAAAAGTTTCTTGAATGGGGGCCGAAGGTTATAATTATGACGCTCGGTGGCGATGGCTGCCTCGTGACAACGAGCACCATGCAAGAACGCATCCCGGCTTACAAGGTGAAGGTTATCGACACGACCGGGGCGGGAGACGCGTTCTGTGCATCTTTCATCGTCGCTCACGTTATCAAGGGGATGGATGTCAAGGCCGCGGCGCTTTTTGCCAATGCCGTGGCCGCTATAAAGGTTCAAAACCTTGGTGCGACGAGCGGGCTTCCCACGTGGGAACAAGCGGCCGCATTTCAAGCAAAAAACAAAATTAAGTGAACTTCTACCAAATCTTATTAAGATTTCTCCAACGGGCAAGATTTTTATTGGTTTAAAGACTCCGTGGATCATCAAATCAATTCAATTTTTGCTGGTCATTTGTTATGGTTCTGAAAGTCACAAAGAGCACAGCACCTCCTATCGAAAAATCGGAAAGCCCCGAAATGGTCGAGCGCAAGGGAAAGGGACACCCCGATTCCGTGGCCGATGAATGCGCCGAGGCCATATCGAGAGCATTGTCAAAGTACTACCTCGAAAACTTTGGCCAGGTCTACCATCACAACGTTGACAAGTTTGCCGTCATTGGTGGCATAGCGAAGCCGAAGTTCGGTGGCGGAGACATCATCGAGCTCCAGAAGCTGCTCGCGATTGGCCGGGCGACCGATCAAGTCATGATCGATGGCAAGATTTCCTTCATTCCCATCGGGACGATCGTCGTGACCACGGTCCGGGATGTTATCAAGAAGACATTCAAGAATCTCAATCCTGACACGCAATGCATCATCGATCACGTGCTCAGGCCGGGTTCCTTGGACCTCGTTGGCGTTTTCAACGCGGCCGAAACCGTGCCCCTTGCAAACGACACGAGCTTCGGTGTGGGATTCGCGCCATATTCGGACGCAGAAAAGATCACGCTGGAAGCCGAGTTGCTCCTGAACAACGACAAGTTCAAGAAGAAATGCCCTGCGTCCGGCGAAGACATCAAGGTCATGACCCACCGGGTTGGAAAGGAGATCAACGTGACCGTCTGCAATGCTATGGTCTCGAAATATTGCCCGGACAAGAGTGCTTACGTCAATGCACGGAACGAAGTCAAGAGCGCCGTCGAGGAGTTGGCAGCGAAGCTCATCCCTAACAAGACCGTGAAGGTCAGCGTGAACACGGGCGACATCGACGAGAACAACGTGTTTTTCCTCACGATCACCGGCACCTCTGCAGAAAATGGTGACGATGGTGTCGTCGGTCGCGGCAACCGGGCATCCGGGCTCATCACGCCGACGAACGGCCGCCCCCAGACCCTCGAAGCTGCCGCTGGCAAGAACCCGATCAACCACGTGGGCAAGATCTACTCGATCATGAGCAACGAGATCGCGAACAAGATCGTCGATGCTGCCAAGGGCGATGCGATTGAGGTCTACGTTCGCCTCTTGAGCCAGATTGGCCATCCTATCAACGATCCATGGCTTGGTGACATCGAGATAAAGCCCGCACCGAACGCTGATTTCAAGAAACTCGAGAAATTGGCGAAGGAAACGGCCCAAGCAACGCTGGACGATTGGATGGGCATCCGAAAAAAGATCATGGAAGGCAAAGCCCGGATCTGGTAAACTCCCCTTTTTTTCCTCCCCATTTCTTGTACCAAAAATTTAATATTAATTCTCGCGTTCGTGTTGGTTAGTCATCTGACTCTGGTGCAACGACATGTTTGCTCTGTATGGATGGTTGTTATTCATCGTCGCGGGTATATTCTTAACGCTCCTCATTTTACACGTTGAATCGGAGAAAAAATTGTCCTACAAATTCACGATCATCGCCGTGATAATCGCATCCTTCTGCATCGGATACGGTGTGCATTTCTTGCTGCTCGAGGTTGGTTATTGAGCAAATCTGCTCGTGACAAGGAAAATCGTTTCCAATTAGTTTTAGAAATTCTTGGGTCTTGCTCGTTTTATAATCCGTCCTGGATTACTATCATGTTAATACATGCGGATCTATTAAAAACGGCGGGCATACAAGGTATTAGCGCGTGACAAAAGGGTATTAAACGTGAGCCAAAATATTTCAATTGAAGAAGTCGTACGGGCCATTGTTTCGCAGACTGGACTCTCCCGAGAAGATGTAATGAACCGGATTAATACAGCGATAGCGAGTTACAACAGTTTGTTGACTCCGGTAGGCGCGGCGTTGATCATCGCGGAAAAACTGAAAGTGAAGGTTAACATGAATCCCGTGGAACCCTCGTCGCAAGAAGAGGCTGAAGGGACCTCCAGTGTCAAGATCAAGGATTTGATCGATGGTATGAAAAACATCGTCGTGTTCGGCAGGGTTGCAGCGATCAATCCCGTGCGAGAATTCACGAGACAAGACGGCCGAAAAGGCGCGGTTTCATCGATGGTCATCAAGGATGCTACCGGATCGATCCGGGTATCATTGTGGGACCAGAAAGCCACGCTGCTCGAATCGTCGATTACCATTGGAATGATCGTCGGGATTTATAATGCCTACACGAAAATTGGCAGAGAAGCCAAGCTCGAGATGCACATCGACAACCGTGGCACCATTAAACCAAAACCAGACGATGTCGATGCCAAGCAGTTCCCCGATGTGCCTTCCGGGTCTACAACGCCTGCGACAATGAAGGATATCACCGAGAATTCTGGTTTCTGCAATTTCACGGCGAAGGTGCTCGAAAAAGTGCCCCCGAAGACCTTTCAAAAGAAGGATGGAACTGAAGGCAGCGTGGCACGTGTTAGGGTTGGTGACGATTCAGGTACGTATTTCGTCATCTTTTGGGCTGACCGGATGAAAGACTATGAGGACTTGAAAATGGACGATGTTTACGAGTTCAATGGTCTTGCCGTGAAAAAAAGCCAGTTTGCGAATGCTCTGGAATTTCACGTGAACCGTGTCTCGAAGATAAAAAAATCCACAAAGAAACTTGACGTAAAATACACTCCATCCGCTCAATCTGCTGCTCCCGGTGCAAAAACTCAAGCCGTGAGCGCAAAAATCAAGGATATTCCCCCGGATACGGGTTTCTGCACCTTTACGGCAAAGGTCATCGAGAAATTACCCCCAAGAGCGTTCCAAAAGAAGGATGGGACGGCAGGTAGCGTTGCAAGAGTAAAGGTTGGTGATGAGTCCGCCGGCGGATTCATCGTTTTCTGGGCAGATCGCATGAAGGATTACGAGGATTTACAAGTTGGGGAAATTTACGAGTTCAACAACCTTGCCGTGAAAAAAAGCCAGGTCGAGAATGGTCTGGAGTTCCACGTGAACCGAGGATCGAAGATCGCGAAATCAAACGAAGCACTTCAAGTCGTCATCGCTGAAGTTCCCCTTCCTGCTGGTGATGCGACGCCGAAAGCAACGATCGAGATCTTGCATGAAATCCCGCAAAATGCTTTTTCCATCAATGTCAAGGCAAAAATCGCGATGAAGTTTGATGCCAAATCATTCAACAAGAACGGGAAAGAAGGCAAAGTTGCTCGCGTGAATATCGTCGATAAAGAACAGCAATCCATGACAGTCGTGTTCTGGACAGAACGTATGAAGGATTTTGATGCGTTGAACGTCGGTGACGTCGTGGAAATCAAGGATGTGAGCGCCAAGCTGAACCGGGACAAGGTCGAGTTGACGATCAAGAGCACGTCGACGATCACCACGGTAGGAAAAGAAGCCGTCCAGGCAGTGAAGCTCAAGATCGGTGACATCAAAGAGAACCAAGCCGGGATATCATTCGAAGGCCGCATCAAGAACGTTGAAGAGGAACGCCAGGTCAAGTTGAAGGATGGAACCCAAGCGAACCTCGTCAATTTCGTCGTGGGTGATGAAACCGGGTCGATCTCGGTCGTGGCATGGCGAGAACTCGCCGACGAGGTCAAGAAGTTGAAACCTGGCGATCCAATCATGATAGAGAACGTGAACACAGGCACCAACAAATTCCAAGGAACCATAGAAGCCCGCCTGGTGAAATCGTCAAAGATTGCGAAACTGAAAAAAACATCCTTGCCCGCTCTGGATGCCTTGCCCGAGGATAATATCGTTTCCCGCGCTTCGAATGGTGGTCAATCGGGCCCGGGGCCTAGAATCACGCTTGACAAGATCGAGGATAACATGCGGGGTGACGTGCTTGCCCGCATCACCCACCTCCCGAAATTCATCAACCATTACATGGCTTGCCCTGACTGCAGGAAAAAGGTGACCGAACAAGGCGGGGTTTTCTCGTGCGCTATTCACGGCAAGGTGAAACAGCCGTCTGCAAGGCTCATCGCTCGGCTCACGGTGGATGATGGGATGGGGAGCATCAACGTTTCGATGATCGGGGACAGCGTGGTCGATCTCTTCGGCATCACGGAACAAGAAAAAGAGAAGCTGGCCAAACAACAACAAGATGATGAAATCATGAATGCCGTGAGCAACCGGATTCTCTTGAAATCGTATATTTTCCGCGGGAGGATTAAATATAACGAGTACCGCCAGGAATTCGAGATCGTCGCTGACAGGGTAATCGAAGCGGACTTGAACAAGGAAATAAAAACGGAAGTTGACGAGATCGAGTCCGCTTCCTGATTTTAACTCTTTTTTGACTTGGTCACGAGGATGATGACCATCCCAATGAATCCAGCGCCGATGAGCGTTAGCAAGATGACCATTGCCGTTGTGTCATCGACAGGTATCGGGGGGCTCACGATCGTGATGATTGTCGTGTCCTGCCTCGTTGACGTGCCATCTGAGAAAATGATCGTGTAATTCCATAATCCTATCACGGTTGTGTATGCCGTCACGTTGATTTGCGTTCCATTGGTCCATGGCTGGTTTGTCAATTCTGGCGAATAGACGGTGCCGTTTCGTAATACCGTGTAATTTCCGCTGGCATCGTCGCTATCATGAATGATCCAGGTGATGTTCTGCGTCGGTGACAAGTAATAGTAGGTAGCATTTGGTGGCGAGTTAATACCTGGTGGGGAATTGATGTACACGGAAAATGTTTCGCTGGTCTGGTTTCGGGTCAAATCTTCAGCCACGACGCGGTACAGCACCAATCCTGCACCGGGCAAGGAGAGATAGAGCGTGATGGCGGTCCCGTTTGTCCAGGTCGCGTTCGTATACGAGTTGTTGAAAGGAAGGCTATCGCGGTAGACAGAATAATTGCCCGTTGCATTTTCCATGTCGGTGATCGTGAATTGCACGGTGAGATCGTGAACTTCGGGTGAAACGGTTTGGTTCATCAAGCCGGTGATTTGTGGCGGGAAGCTATCCGCGATCCAGACGAGAGAAGAAACCTGCCGTGTATAATTACCATCCGTTGCGGTGATGGTGTAGTTCAGATAACACGGGATGCTGGAATTCAAGGCGATTTGCACGAGCTGGCTCGCATTCCATTGCACGTTGGGTCCCAGCACGGTCGAGCCGTTCTCGGTGACATTCATGATCCCGGTCGGGGAATCCGGGTCCTGGATCGTGAAGTCCAAGGTTTTCCCCACGTCGCCATGGTGAATGCGGAGCTCTGACGGGATTTGAATGGTGAGCGGGGTTTCCACGGCGATCCAGACGGTTGACATGTTACCTCCAGCACTCATGCCCGCGACGATCAGCTGGGCGATTGTCATGTCCGTGAAGAAGATCGTGTAATTGTGGTTCCCGGCGATCGATGTGTCGACCTGCTGGACGATTGCACTGTTGTTATACCATGTTTTTATGGAGGGAATCAGGTTCAATATCTGCGAGCTCAAGTCATTGAGATCCTGGTCGTGAATGATGATGTACAGCCCGCTGGCATTATCGGGATCGGTGATTTGCCAGGTGATCGTCACGCCGGCTTGATCCAGCAGCACTCGCTGGTTGGCCGGCTGGTTGCTCGTCGGTGGCATGCTGGATTGAGCCGTGGCGATGCCGTTGGTACATTTTATGGACTTTTTTTCACTATCCGTTAGGTATATGAACCAAGATCCGAGGATGATGCCGGGAAAAACCAGGAACGCGATGATCAATGAGCGGGGTAGCAGCCGGATATTTTTCCCGCGATGGTAACCAGTCGTCGATTGCATGGTGTATGTAACCTATTAACTCAATGCTATTAATTCATGCCCTTATAGAATCTTGGAAACGTATGGGCCATCCGGCTTGAATCCCAGGCTGTAAAAATAGGGGCGCACGCCCAAGCCCGCGATCACGAGCAATTTTGCGGAATTAAAATCAACACGGGTGACGTCTTCCGCGAGTTGCACCAATTTTTTCCCGAGACCACGATGTTGCGCTTGCAATTGCTTGGCGATCTTGTTAACGGGCACCACCTCACCCACGACCCGCAGCTCGCGGATGATCGAGGCGGGAACCGTTTTCAGCTCGGGCCGGTGCAGGAGCGGGGAAGGTTTTCGCAGTCTAACGTATCCGAAAATCTCTGACGTCGTGGGGTGCAAGGCCGAGATGAAGCATTCCATTCCACCGGATGCGGCGTAAAATTCTTTCTTGATGACGAGATCCTTGATATCAGGAATCGTGGCATCGGGATGCTTGGCACGTGAAAGGCCATATTCCCGGCACCTGATGCAATTACATTTCAACCCTTTCTTGTCCATGCATTCCCACACGAGTTCCCGCAAGTTCCCGCTCCGCACGCCATCAAGGATGAGGTCGGCAGGGATGTCTCGCTGCACCCGCTGGATGCGGGTCCATTCCGGAAGCCGTGATTTAACGCGTGCTAGCATTTCGATGAGAGCCTCCGTGGGATATGGCTTGTACTTTCCTTCATTCCACCATTTTTCCAGCGTCGTTCCTTTCACGACCAAACACGGGTAAATTTTCAAGTAATCCGGCCGGTACGCCTCGTCCGTGAAAATCTCGTCGAACATTGCTTCGTCCCTCTTTACATCGGAGCCGGGCATGTTCGGCATCATGTGAAAGCACACCTTGAAGCCGGCATCCTTGGCGACCTGGATCGCGTGTTTCGTCGCCCCCGTGTCGTGACCTCGCTGCACGAGCTTGTAAATGTCATCATAGGTGGTTTGCACGCCGATTTCGACCCGCGTGCCACCAAAGTCCAGCATGGCATCGATTTCCCGCGCCGTGCAATAATCCGGCCGGGTTTCAAAGGTGATCCCGATGATCCGGCGCTCGCTTGATTCCGCGAGTCGCTTGGCTTCGGCAAGATCGGCCGTGTGCTTTCCGAGAACTCCGTCGATGCACCCTTTAACGAAAAACTCCTGGTATTCCTTTTCAGTCGAGAGAAACGTGCCACCCATGATGATGAGCTCGATTTTATCGCAAGAATGGCCGATCGATTCAAGGTCATTCACCCGGGAAGCTACTTGCTCATACGGGTCGTAATCATACATCAACGAACGCAATGCCGCGGGTTCCCTACCCGTGTAGCTCTGGGCGACGGGCCTGTCGGGCTGTGCATCGCGACCGGGGCAATACAAGCACCTTCCGGGGCACGGAAGTGGCTTGGTCATGGTCGCGATGATGGACACGCCGGCGAGCGTGCGCGGTGCTCTGCGCTTGAGGATCGGCCTCAAGGCATCGCGACTCCCTGGTGGCACCCGTTCGAGGATCGCCGCGTTAGTCGGCATGATTTTCAAGGCGAACTTCTTGCAGTACCGCGTTTTAAGGCTATTGAGTTGTTTTCTCGTCTTGATCGGTGAGGCCAGCAATTCTTCGACGATTGCCCTGCATGCAGCGTCGAAGTCCGGGTCGTCTTCCTCCATCAAGCCTCCCCTCATCTCGTCATTTCTTGAACGGCAATTTTTTCCCGGAAAAGTCCCGCGTGTAGTTTCCAAATTCGTTGAGTTTATCTAGCCGATCGAGGGTGAAGATGGGGCCGTCTTTACAGACGAGTAACCCGGTGGGATCCACGGCGCAGAGGCCACACAACCCGTTCCCACACCGCATCATGCGTTCGAGGGACGCCTCGATGTTGATTTTAAATTTTTTACAAGCCAAAAACACTTGTTTCATCATCAATTCTGGGCCACAAGTGTAAATCTTTTCGATTTTAAGCTTGCTTGTCTCGATCAATTTCAAGAGGAGCTCGTGGCCAAAGCATTTCTCGCCACAAGACCCGTCATCCGTGGAAATAAAATACGTCTTACTTATGACCAGGTCTTTCTTGAACCGGGTGTGGTACAGCAGCTCATTCTCGGTCCTTGCCGCGTTGACCACGATCATGTCTTTCCTCGATTTTACGAGGACATCGATGGCCGGCTTCAAACAAGCCATGCCAACACCCCCACCTATGAAGCAGATCTTTTTTTCCGGCGTATCGAGCTTGAAACCATTGCCAAATGGCCCGCGGATGCCGATCAATTCCCCCGGCTGCTTCCCGCACAGTGCCTTCGTTGCATCGCCGATTGCGGCGATGGAAATTTCGTAGATGCCCGACGTGTTGTCGATGGAGGAGACGCTCATAGGGATCTCGTCGATCCCGGGGACCCAGACCATAAAAAACTGGCCCGGTACCGGGGAAATGCCGTGAAGGGAGAATTTTATGGTGGTGATCCGCGCCGTTTCCTTGGTTTTTTCAAGGATCTTGACGGGGGCAGGCTTCGTGAACACTTTTTGTTGTGCATCCATGACAACCACCATCCTAGTGTGCTATACCTGTCAATTCTCCAAGGGTTTTTATCGAGTGCCGCTCCATGTACCGGGCCATGTCCTGCTTCATAGACTCGATTATCCCGAAGCCTTCCAGAAACGCGGTTCCCACTTGCACCGCCTTGGCACCGGCAAGCATGAACTCGATGATGTCCAGACCGGTAAAAATGCCCCCGCAACCGATGATTGGAATTTTTATCGATTCATAGAGATCATACACGGCTTTGATGGCCATGGGCTTCAATGCCTTTCCCGAGACTCCCCCCGACTTGTTGGCGAGGATGGGCTTCATAGTCTCAACATCGATCGCCATGCCGCGCATCGTGTTGATGGCGACCACCGCATCGGCACCCGATTTTTCAGCGGCGCGGGCGATGTCGACGATGCTGGTCACGTTGGGATTCAATTTCACGAGCACGGGTATTTTCACGGCATCCTTGACCTTGTGCACCACGCTCGCCGTGAGATAGGGATCCGCCCCGATGCTGGAGACATTCGCGTGGGGACACGATATGTTCAATTCGACGGCATCGACGCCCGCCTTTTCCACCTTAATCGCCATCATGGCGTATTGGTCTTCGGTTTCGCCGAAGATGCTGGCGATGAGCGGAACACCCGCGTGCTTGATTTCGGGAACTTCTTGCACGAACTCGTCGATGCCAGGGTTCGCGAGACCAACCGCGTTCAAGCACGTGCCATCATCGATTTGAATCACCGACGGATTCAAGTATCCCGAACGGGGCTCTGGTCCGATGGATTTTGATGTTAACCCGCCGATGCCGAAATCCCGTGCCAGGCGCGTGAGAATAGCGCCAGTCACGCCCAAGATTCCAGATGCCAGGATGATGGGGTTGCGCAAACGCAAACCGCAGATTTCTATCGAAAGGTCGGTCACTTTTTCCAACTACCTCAGTTAATGAGATTAACGATTCAATGGAAATGAATTTTGTTCAATCTATATCATGCCAAGTTTAATCATGATTCGGTGAATCGAAATGACTTTATTCGTCGCGTTCGTGCTCGCGATCGAGATCACGGGTCTTGTCGCGGTCGAGATCGCGGACTTGATCACGGTCGTGGTCGCGTGACTGGTCACGTTCGTGATCACGTGTCGAGTCGCGGTTTTGATCACGGTCGTGGTCGCGGGTCTGGTCACGATCGTGATCGCGGGCCTGGTCGCGCGTTTGTTCACGTGTGCGTTCCCGGCGGTCATTCTTAGTAATCGCTTGTTTTTTAGCTTGGAGGACATCTTGGCAAAGCAATGCGAGGGATTCCTCAAGCTCTTGTCGTTTTTTCTCGACAGCTTCGTCATTGATTTTTTTTTCACGGTAAAAAGCCTTGTATAAATCAGGAATTGCCTTGAGACGACCAACGCCCGCTTCCAATGTTGCCTTGAACAATTCTGGATTCTTGGATCGAATGAGGATCGATAAACACAGCATCTCATACTTTCCGCGAGCCCACTCGGACGGGATCCTAAAATAGACGTTCGCAGTCATGTGGATCTTAATACTATGGACAAAAAAGCCCTCATCTGTTTGGGAATCGATTAATTTTTGGATGTTCTTCTGTAGATCCAGAGGTAGTTTGATTGGCGCTCCAGAATTATCAAGCCGCATGGCGTGGGTAATTATCGGGCCTAATACGGTGTCAAAATAGCTGAGCACGAGTGCTTCCAATCAATTCACCACGTTATCATGGTGTTTTACATTCATTAGTTTAACTATGCTGGAGCATTTTGAAAGTGCGATCGATTCGACGGTAGAGCTGATTGAAGATCTTGGTACCCGCGTTATCATAGACGCCGAAAAGATTATTCGTGTAAAAAAAATTCCCGAAAAAAGCCAGATTTTTTTTTGTATTTTCAAGATATGCGCAAGCTTTATAGGTGCGTGTTCTTACTAATTGTTTGTCGACGGATTATTTATTACCTCGTTGATGAATTACCGGAGTTGAAATACCATGCAAAAAAACATCGAGAAACATCTCGTCGGCAAACGCGTCATCCTTAATCCCGGGTTCTATATGGGCAAGGGATTCGATTAGCGTTAATGCGCCATCGGTCCATTTGGTAACGATGATGGCACGGTTACAGTTCCTGTTGAACTGGCAATCCAACAGAGTCGTATAGTACACGGTTGGTCTATCAACCCAACGAAATAGTGATTTCCCAAGGCGGCATCCATTATTACAGGGTTCTTGATGAGTGCCGCACCACACGATTACCGTGTCGCCTTGGATAGGTTCCTCGTGTTCCATTACCACGAATATCAGGCAATTGTACCAAGGCTTTTCAAGCCCCATGTAACGAATGGGGCTGTTTTCCATCGAATTGAGCCACTCTATTTTTATATTTGGTTACTAACTTATTCCATCTTGTAGATGTTCCCGTTGAAAGTGCAGAGTTCTCACCTTCGGTTCAGTTTTTTTTCACGATCGGGAAAATAAAAAAGAATTTACAATTAGAAGCTCTTCTGGACCATGGATCGAGCCGGTTCAACAAATATACTAGCCTAATGAATTAGAGGAAGGATCAATATTCGGACTACACTAACGATCCCTAGAATGATACCCACAATACCAAGTACCTTAGCCAATGTTGCACCCTTTATCGCGGTAAGTCCAAGAATAATCGCTATGATCCCCAGAATTGCATAAAAATCCCATACCGCGACCGAAATTATTCCCAAGAGCAACGAGATAAAACCATAAAGTAACGTGTCTGATGATTTTGTCATGTTTTTTCACCTTATACGAGTAATCGTTAAACAAGCACTTTCACCTCATTAAAATAGTTACCGCTTGTGCAATATTTTTAAGAATTATTTCTGCGATACTTTGACATGTCCTTGTTCTGTCACGAGAACGTGTTTGGCCGCCCGTGTCGTGATATAGATAGGGATAAAATTATCCGGCACGGATTTCAAATAAGCCCGGTCACCTGGCTGCTCAGTTGGCGTAAGAAGGCTGGTAAGGAATAATCGTTTTTTTATAAATACGAATACTTTTTTTGATGTCCTTGGAAGGTTAACACAGAACCGTACTGAATTGATGCGTAGTGTTAAACCAGATTATTTCCACGTTACAACGTCTTGGCTGGATCATCGTCGATTTTTCCGCCAACGATGCGGTTATCAGGATAATTGGAAATAAAGGGCTTGAACAGAGTATCCATATCGACGTAAGCTCGAAATGTTTCGACTTGATTGCGAAAAAGGAAAACATCACGTTCATGATCAAGTACATCGAGAACATCGACAATTTTTCCAAGGAAAAAAGCGAGGAATTGCTCAACATCGCGCATATATTCACCGCCGTGCCCCTCCTTATTGGTGACAAGAACCGGAATGGCGTGCTGGAAGATAAAATCTTGTACAATCGATATTCAATCAATGCATTAAATTATGTCACCTTCGTCAACGTTTTGGAACAAGGTGAATATCCGCGCATTTACAGCAAGCGTGGCGGCTATTTCGTCCAGCTGAAAACTAAAGAAATCAAGCAATTGCGGCAATCGCGCAATTTATCTCTCAACGACATCGCGAAGAAACTAGGCGTGACGCCGAAAGCGATTTACGAGTACGAATCGAGCAACATAAAGACGAGGATGGAACATTTCGAGGAAATGGCGAAGATATTCAAGGTTAACGTGCCGGACTTCTTGAAACAATTTGCCGAAACCATCGATATCTTTGTCCGGCTTTACAAGACCAACTACGAGATGATCAAGGCATTATCCGGGTTTCAACAGGAAATCGACGAGCGCCTTGTCGAGCTTGGTTTTATCACGTACTGGTTTAACAAGTCTCCCATCGACATGACCTTCGAGGAATCAACAGGAACGCCCGCTGAACCCAAAATATTAGCGGTGCCTGAACAGAGAAACGTTTTCATATCAGAAATCTCCTCGGTGAAGGAGGCCGGGTCGCTGGAACTCAAGAAAATCATCCAGAAAACCGAGAAGAAACTCGAGAACCACGTTGAATTCTTGAAAAAGTTTTCGCAAATCCTGGAAAACAAGTGTAACATGGTCATTTTGCTCGATGACAAGCTCTTCCAGGATTCCAAGCACGTTCACGGTATTCCCATCATCCACGAGAACGAGATACCTTCCGATGCCGTGAAACTCAAGAAGATCATCCTGGAACGGAAAAAAACCTAGTATGCTCGTGGTCAAAAATGACAGCAATCGTTGGTGGTGCTGACGAGGCGGGGCGGGGACCCGTGCTCGGTCCCCTCGTGATATGCGCAGCTTGCTTTCCCGAAGAAGAAATCCCATTTTTGAAAGACAAGGGCGTCACTGATTCCAAGCAACTGACACCAAAACGCCGGGACGAGCTTGTTGACGTGATCACGGGGAAGGCAATAGCTTACGAACTCGTTATCTTCAGCGCCCAGGAAATCAGTAAAAGCATGGAAAATGGCGTGAATCTCAACGACCAGGAAATTGACGGGTTCGCACGCGCAATCAACGGATTGATCCAGCGCGGCGCCGTGCCCCGCATGATGTGGGTCGACGCTGCGGACGTGAAACCCGAGCGTTTCGGAGAACGGATCCAGGCCAAGCTGAAAAGCAAGATCAACCTGCTCGCGATGCACAAGGCCGATGCAATTCACATCCCAGTCGGCGCTGCATCGATCCTCGCGAAGACCAAGCGTGATGCCTTGATCGATGAACTCGCGAAGGAATATGGCGATATCGGTTCGGGATATCCGTCCGATCCGAAGACCCGTGCGTTTTTGAAGGAATACTACGCGACGCAGCAACGATTCCCGCCGATCGCGCGGACTTCGTGGGACACGCTCAAGCAGCTGAAAAAAGAATTGGGAATACTCCCGAAAGGCCAAACGAGACTATTTTAAGGGATCTTGCCGACGATCATGACGTGATCCTCCGAGAAAGGTGCGATGTCTCGCATGTCGAGGATCGTGAATCCTGCTTTTTCCAGGATCGTCCTTTCCTTCTGGAAGATGATTTCCGGCTCCACGGACACGTCGATCGATCGTGATTTGATGGCGATGTAGAAGTACCCGCCTGGTTTCAAGAATGTCTGGATGTTGTCAACGAGCAGCTTGGATTGCTCCGGCTGCGCGACGTCCTGGTAGATCACGTCGACTTGCTCAGGGATCAGCGACCGGTACTGCGCCGGCCTCGTCGCGTCGGCGAGGATCGGGATGACGTCCGGCCGGCTTGCAAGGCGTTGCACGAGCTCGCGAAGACTCCTTGCTGAAAACTCGATCGAGTAAACGCGGCCATTTTTTCCCACGATATCCGACACGTGAGAAACCGTCGTGCCGTTCGCCGCACCCAGGTACAAGACGGACATCCCTTCCTTGATGTGGCACTCTTTTCCGTTTTTCCGGAAGTATGCGCAGAGCTTGCTCCGGTTCGGGTTCCACTCGCGGTACTCCTCGTTCTCGCCGAGCTTGAAGAGGCGCTCCCCGTACACGGCGGTACCCGGCACTTGATTCCTCGTGCCGTGAAACTCGGCGCCGTCCACGGAAATGAGATAGATGCCGTCGAATTTTCCTTGGGGCTTGACTGAAAAGTTTTTTGACACGGTTTATCATCCCTCGCTTGATCTAGGCCTCCCTTTTGGAGGATACTTCTTGCCGGGCTTTCCACCGCCGCCACCGCCGCCACCTTGCTTGAAGCCTTTCTGGGCGCCGCGATCGAATGACCTTCCACCGCCGCCACCGCCACCTTGCTTGAAGCCTTTTTGGCCATAGCGATGGGATGGCGGTCCTCCGGATCGTCCCGTACCTGGCCTGGATGGTCGTTCCTGGCGCTCCGCTGATGGTCGTTCTTTTTTCTGCGCTGGTTTTTCCGGATATTTACGCTGGATCTCGGCGATCTTCTTGCTGATATCGATGATCAATTCGTCGGCGATGTAGCGCTTTGAAACCTGGTCAACGCGCACCGCGATTGAGATCTTGCCTGCCATCAGCCGTGCGATCTTTCCCCGCTGCCAGAACGGCGCTGTCCTGACTTCCTTGGCCTGGAACAGGATGCCATGTTTCGGCGGCTCGCCATGGGTCTTGATGGCACGGAACAGCGCTTTCTCGGCACCGAGCACTTGTATCGTCGAGCTCGGTTTCTTGGCCAGTGGTTCCAAACCTCCCGCCAGGCAAATCAGCCTGGCACCGAGGAGCGGTCCCACGATCGCCGATAAATTCGGGCATGTTTGTTCCATCAAGGATTCCACGTAGTTTTCGATTTCAACGCGTGTTTTATAGAGATCGAGCACGCTCTTGGCAAATGCTTGCACGGTCTTGATATCGTAAGGTGAAAATTCCCCGCCCATGGATTCCTTGGCCCGTTTCACCATGATTTCGATGGTCTTGTCGTTCACGGGTCGCAAGGCCTTGATCCTTTCCGGCGTGAATTCGCCCCGGGTTCCTATGGCGTTGATGATTTCGAGGAAAAACTCGTGATCGGCAATGAGCTGGTCGGTTAACTCGGGAAAATGAAATCCATACCATTCGCGGATGCGTTCGGAAAAAATATTCGTGCTTTTATTGATATCATCGATGGAATTGACAGCTTGCATTATGAGCCGGTCGTTTTGTTCCGAAACAGACTTGATCTGCAATTTCGTGAGTTCCAGGTTGACCGCGCGGTTGAAGGGAAGGAAATTTTCGAGCGTCCAGCTGTCCTTCAGCTTGGCGAGGGATGCTTGCACGTCGCTGCGGAACAGGCTCCCCGCTTTCGAGGATTTCACGAGGAAAAGCCTGGCATTTACCCGCCCTTGCATATACTGGTACAAGAACTCGTCTTCAATCTCGACGATGTCGCTGCTTGTGACGTTGGCTTTAATGTAATCGAGAATCTTGGCTAATAATTCGTCGATGATGGCGTTGCTCGCAGCGTTTTTCAAGTCCAACATGATTCGCGAGACAGATTCTGCATCCCTGGGAAACGCGTGCTGCTGGACGATGTTTCCCGACTCATCTGCCAGGAACACCCCGCACGCACAAGAAAACACTTGTAACATGAACATTACCCGTTGCGCAATTAACTCGTGTTGAAATAAATCAACAATTACGTTAATAAGTTGATTGCGAATAGTTGAACTTTTATTAATGATCTGTCCGAATTTCGAGTCATGCCAGTGGGAATCATTTACGATAAACGGTACCTGGACCATCAAATGGGGTTCGAGCACCCTGAATCACCAGCGCGTCTCGTCACTACCATGGAAATGATCGAGAGCGAGAAATTACTTGATGATCCAAAGTTCAAACTGATCGTGCCGCGACCAGCAACGATCGACGAGCTGAAACTCGTGCACACGGCTGACCACATCGAATCCGTGCGCCGGAAAGACCTCATGGCCAAGGATGGGCACCTGGAATACCTGGATGCAGGTGATACTGCGGTGTGTGGGCAATCCTTCGATGTTGCCGTGCTCGCCGCGGGTGGCGGGATCACCGCCGTGGATGCCGTGCTGAAGGGCGACGTGTCCAGCGCGTTTGCTCTCGTACGCCCGCCAGGGCACCACGCGTTTCCCGACCATTCCTCGGGCTTCTGCATCTTCAACAATGCTGCCATCATGGCTGAATACTTGATCAAGAAAAAAGGATTCAAGCGGGTTGCCATCTTCGACATCGACTTGCATTTCGGCAACGGGACATCCGACATCTTTTACCGGAGGAACGACGTGCTGTATTTCAGCAGCCACCAGGACCCGAGAACGCAGTATCCCGGGACCGGATATGTCCACGACATCGGCGAGGGGGAGGGAAAGGGCTATAACATCTGCGCCCCGCTCGCGCCGGGAGCCTCGGATGACGTCGTGCAGATGATCTTCGAGGACGTGATCAAGCCCGTGTTCGAGCAGTTCAAGCCCGATTTTATGCTCGGCAGCGTGGGCTGCGACGCGCATTATTCCGACCCGCTTTCTGGCCTATCATTCACGACGCAAGGGTATGGCCGGTACGTCGACGGGTTCAAGAAGATCGCGGAAAAATGCTGCAATGGGAAGATGGTTTTGATCCTTGAAGGCGGGTACCGGGTCAAGATTCTTGGACAAAGCGTGATCAACATCTTGAAGGTGCTTGCTGGCGAGAAGATGCCTTTCGTCGAAAAGGAGATCGATTCCGGCGAGAGTTTGCTTGAATATCACCAGGATCTCGTGAAAAAAATGAAGGAATACTTGAAGCCGTACTGGAAATTCTAAATTCTATTTTTTTCCTGCTGCCGGTCAGGAGGCTGTTTCTTGAGCTTTCTTTTGGATGACGAAGTTTTCAAGGATCTTGCTCTTGTACAGCGATTGGTACACGGGAATGGCCAGGTACATGCCCACGAGGCATTGGATTATGTTCACGGGAACCTCTGTCAATGCCTCGGCACCTTTCAAAAAAAACCCGTAGATGAGATACCCAGGCACCATGATCAGCATGCCCGCCAGAACTGAAAACGTGATCCAGTACATGTTCACCTTGATGTAGTAGACCGCGAGCATGATCGCGACAAGCATGAGTATTGCCAGGATGATCCATACGACGAGTCCGTCGGCGAAAAACGCAACTCCAAAGATTATAATCGACGCTGAGGACAAGAATCCGAAAATCAACAAGGACACGATATCTTTCGGCTTGGCCGGTTCCAAGCTTGATTTACCTCGCTTTAACCTTGCATACAGTAACCCGACCACCAGGCCCTCCAGGCCCTTGATCACGAGCGTTCCTGGTGCCCATACCGCGTACGGTGAGGCAATATCGGCAAGCATGGAGCCGATGCCACCCGCGAACGCACCAATCCACGGGCCGAAGGCTAAGGCAGTTATGTAGATGACGACTTCCCCGAGGTTAAAGTACCCACCACTTATGGGCAAGCTGATTTGGAGAAAATATGTGGCGACGAATGTGAGCGCGGTGAAGGTCGCAGTGATTGCGATAGTGGTTGGATTCAGCTTGGTGGCATCCTTGTTGGTCACGATTATCACTTTTCATTTGCCGTGGTAGAGGGATCGTCCGTCCGCTCGATCGAGCCCAACGATACCTACCACGTATAACTTGCACGGCGGGTGTTTAAACCTAGCTGGCCGGGAATGGCCAACTTCGAGTTACACCTTCAGCCGAATTTGGAATAGGCATTATTATAACCACTGGCGTGCAAGTGACATCGGGTATGCACATGAATGCGGAACAACGAATCTGGAAGGCGCTATGTTATCCGCACGAAGAACCAGACCGGGTTCCCACTTTCACGCAGTCGATAGAGGACCCCTTCATCGAGCGGTTTGACGAGACTATTGGAATAAATGATTATGGGTTGTTTCCGGAATTAACGATTGACCTCCTCATGGCCAAAAACTTGGGATTTGATTCGAAGTGGGTCCATCTCGTCGGCTCGATGCCGCCGAAACGGGACCAGCCCGAGACACCACCGTTGCCGAGCGACCAGGTCCTCGGCAAGGATGGTAAAATTCATGCGAGTAGCAAGGACGGCAAGAAACGCTGGTACTACGATGGTGCACTGAAGACACCCGAGCTCGTGAAGGCATGGATTCCCTACATCAAGGATTACGTGGCACCTGACGAGGCGTATTACAAGGCCTTCAAGAAAACGTGGGAGAAGGGCTGCGAGAATGATATCGTGCCCATCCCAACTGCTGGTGCGCCGACGATGGACACGTGGGCCGCAATCGGGATGCGCCGGTTCGCTTTCATGACCCGAAAGCATCCTGATCTCGTCACGGCACTGATCAGCGCGTGGTGCGATGTCACGATCAAGGAACATACACTTATATTCGAGCAAGGCATCCCGTACGTGTTCATCTGCGATGACCACGCGCAGAAGGAGCGATTGATGATGAGCCCGGCCGACTGGGAGCGCTTCGTCGAGCCAGTATACAAGCGCCTCGCGAACAACGCGCACAAGCACGGTGCCAAGTTCCTCGTTCACACGGACGGGAACTTGAACGAGAGCTTCCCTGGCATGTACCGTGCCGGCGTCGATGCTGCCGAACCGCTGGAATACGAGGCGGGCATGCGCCTGAAGCCATTAAAAGAGAAGTTCGGGGACAAGATCACGCTCATCGGCAATGTCCCGGCATCGGAAGCCTTGTGCATTGGATCAGTGGATTTTGTGATCGAGATGACTAAGCAATGCATCCGCGACGCGGCCCGAGGTGGTGGGTTGATCTTGGCACCCGGGGCAAACATCCTCGCCACGGCGAAGGTTGAGAACGTTCGGGCGATGATAGAAACGAATAAAAAATACGGGATTTACCCGATCCGGCTGT
The DNA here is from genome assembly GCA_030587525.1 of Candidatus Sigynarchaeota archaeon. Lineage (GTDB taxonomy): Archaea > Asgardarchaeota > Lokiarchaeia > Sigyniarchaeales > Sigyniarchaeaceae > Sigyniarchaeum > Sigyniarchaeum tengchongense. The sequence goes on from JAUQYW010000649.1 coordinate 38,286, forward strand.
AACCCTCTTTCTTTTTCCCAACCTTAGAGTTTTAACGGATACTTGCCCCACTTCTTCGTAGCCTCGATTATGGCTATGCCGTTCTCGAACTTGCAAGCATCCGTGAGATCGGTGCAAGGACTCACGATGTAGCCCCCGCCGTGCCCCGCGTCCTTGATCATTTGCTTGATCGCGGCTTCCACGTCGGCCGGGGACCCGAACGGGAGCAATCGCGAGCAATCGACGTTGCCGATCAACGTGAGCTTGTCTCCATAAGTTTCTTTCAAATGCTTGAGGTTCATACCCGCCGCCGGCTCCAGACTCTCCACGCCATCGAAGCCGGCCTCGATGAGCCCGGGAAACAGTGGCTCGGTGAACCCGTCCGAGTGGAAAAAAACTTTCTTGTCCTTGCTCACCTTGTGGATCTCGCCGACGATCTTCTTGTACAATGGAATGATGAGCTCGCGGTGCATCTTGGGCGAGATGTACGTGCTGCCCTTGTAGGCCTGGTCATCGGCAAGGTGGTAGATGTCGTAATCCAGCCTTGCCATGACCTTGGCATTCTCGATCGAATGCTTGGCGTATGCCTCGTAGATTTTCTTGAGCTTCTGGGGCTTCTTCAAGATCAGCCGGGAGTACAGCGCTGGCGTCATGCCCTCGAACACAGACTCGAACACGCCACCCCCGGCGCCGGCCGTCGGCACGAAGCGCCCATCGCCCACGGTGTTCTTGATGTGGTCGTTCATGTTCTTGATCAAGTCGTCGGATGGCGGCTTGTAATCGACGCCGAAGAAATAATTCTCGTACCACTCGTCAACCATGTCCTCGGTTGTCAGGTAGGGACCCAAATACCACGTGTATGGATGACCGTTCATGGTCGTGATCTTGTGCAAACGGCCGTTCATATCGATCGACACGCCGGGTTCTTTCATGGCAGGCAGCGCGTGCTGGTCGAGTCGATTGACGGTGGGCGAGGCGCTTAGGCCGCCACCGCCCCACGACATATCAAAGCCCATCCTTTTATAAAGCGTGAAGTCTTTCCCGAGGTAGATTACATCGATGTCGTCCTCGTCCGCCCACTTCCGTTCCATCTGCTCATAGAAAACTGGCATGATCGACTGCACAAAGAGAGGTACGCAATCCGGTTCCTCGTGATTGAAGGTTTTAAGCACGCGTTCTCTGCTGTTCATGATCTCCCTTTCGATGCCAATCCATAAAAAAGGATAGCCCGGGATCAGAATATATGAAGCGACAAGAATACATCGTCGTGATGGCGACCGTTCCAACCGAGGAGCTGGGTGCCAAGATCGCCTACGCCTTGATCGAGCAAAAGCTCGTGCCGTGCGCCAACATCATCAAGAATGTAAGGTCGATCTATACCTGGAAGTCGAAAATCAACGATGAACCTGAGCTCATCATGATCATGAAGACCCGGGTGGCGCTCTTTGATCAAGTTCGCGATGCCATCAAAGCAATCCACACGTACGAGTGTCCAGAGATAATCGCCATCCCGATTGTTGCAGGCTATCCCCCCTATCTCCAGTGGATAGACGATAATACGCAGCATCGATAATCATAAAAACGAAAAAAACGGAGATGTATACATGAAACCCCCGAGATGCTTTCTTTGCGGAGCTTGGATTCCCCAGGATAAAGTGGATGAATATGGAATGGGAGATGATCAAGGCATAATTGAATTTAAAAAGACAAAAAAAGACTTGGAATGGGATAAGAAGCATTTCCCCGAACAGGCCCCTTATGCTGAATGGTTTTGCGCCGTCCATTATCCCCGTGCTAAAAGTCTTAGTAAGCACACCACCCGTGACGCGATAGACATCTTGACCGCGGAATTTGGACTAAGCTGAATCGACTATCCTAAAAGGATTATCAGACGAGTGGCGCGACTGCTACTTGTGTATCATCGGAAGAAAGAAATAGGAATTAAATAGCCCTTATGCGGGTTCGGAATGCACGAAGCAGCGCTTGAGCGAGGGTATCCGCTTGCGTATTTCCGCTTCGATGTCCTCGGTCAGGTGATGTGCATCGCCGATGTTCATGGAACCATCAAAATATGCGATAAGAGACACGGATATGTTGTTATCCTCGTCGATCACGTTGAGATGATTCCATCGTTTAAGACCGGGAACACTTTTCACGGCTTCGGCGATTTCAGCCTGGATCTGTGGCGGTGTCGGTCGCTGCGTGTGGGAATGCATTTTCGGCGTCGTGATCGTGGCGGGTTCGAGGTGGCTGAAAATTTCGAGGTTACGCCGCATCGCCGTTGGAAATTCCTCCTCGATCTTCGCCTCGAACATGGTCGCGAGGTCGTGGGCAGATTCGAGCGGGGTTTCCGCGGGTATCCCGAAATGGAACTGGATGAGGGTCTTGTCTTTCAAAATGTCGACCGAAATGTTGTGGAGATTGTTGATTTCAGGCATTTTCTTCCGTACATCTTGCAAGATTTTGGATACTCTCGTTATCGGCGTGCCGCGAATTTTCTTTTCTGCAAACTTGCATATTTCAACGATGAAAAGCATGAGAAACGATATCGACAGCACTACTGCCCATCCAAAAAGATCGAGCGGTATGACTTCCAGCACGCTGTTCAAGCCCGGCAGGTAAAGTGCCACGACGACTAGCAACAGCCCAGAGATGACAGAACCGAGCAGCCATTTATTCGATGTTATCCGGCCGGATTTGAACACCGAGTATGACAAGCTGCGGTACGAAAAAATGTAGATCAATCCTTGAACCGCAAGTATGCTAAATACGATCGTCCGGCTAAGAACCAGATCCGTGGATCGCAAGGTATTGAAGAGTATCAGGCAGATCAAGGCAGAACTGCAGCTGATAGCGATGATGAGAAACTTGCTTTTCACGGTCAAGATGCTCTCGTCGAGACTTTTCGGCGGTTCTTCCATGATGCCTTTCTCGCTGCGCTCGAAGCCCAGGCAGATGTCGCTCGGACCATCGCAGATCAAGTGGATCCACAAGATCTGGGCAATGGTCAAGGGCGCCTGCCAACCGAGAATGAATGCACCAAAAATGATGAAGATCTCGGCGAAAGAATTTGAAAGCACGTACGCAACCACTTTTCTAATGTTGTCGAAGATAATCCGGCCTTCCTCGACCGAGTTTACCAGGGTATTGAAGTTGTTGTCGAGCAAGATGAGGCTCGCCGTTTCTTGGGCGACATCCGTCGCGTTTCCAACCGACACGCCTATATCCGCCTTTTTTAGCGCGGGAGCATCGTTCACGCCGTCGCCGATCATGGCGGTGATCTCTCCCGCTGCCTGGAGTGCAGTCACGATCTTCATCTTGTGCTGTGGCGTTACCCTGCAGAAAATGACCAGGCTCTTGACGATCTTGGCCAATTCCCCCTCGCTCATCGCGTCCAGGTCTTTACCTTCTATCACTTGTTCGGGTCCCGTGGCGAGGCCAAGGTTCATGGCTACTTTCTCTGCAGTCTTCCGGTAATCGCCCGTGATCATCTTGATCTTGATCCCCGCTTTCCTGCATAGCGAGATTGCATCTTTCACCGAAACCCGAATGGGATCCTCGATGCCGATGAACCCGTTCCACGTGTAATTGGCAAGCTCTTTCGGATTGTTGCCTTTCTTGTAGGCAACGCCGAGCATCTTCAAGCCGGCACCTGCCCAGTCCTCGAGCTGCTTGACAAGAACGCCCTTTTCTTCGGGGGAAAGGGAGCAAAAATTCATCACGATGTCAGGGGCACCCTTTATAAGGCCGACTTCAACGCCGTCGATCGTATTGACGGTAAGCATGTATTTTGTCTCGCTGGAGAATGGCACCTCGTGGATCCGGGGACATTTCTCGATCATTATTTGCGGGTCCACGAGCTTCGATTTCACATGGTCCAGCAAGCTTATTTCGAGCGAATTCTCCACGTTGTTGCATAGCACCATTGCATAGAAGGCGTATTCCTCCGACCGGAAATCCGTCCGGACGACCCGCATGATCCCTTCGGTCAGCGTGCCGGTCTTGTCGGTGCATATCGTCGATACCGACCCGAGCGTCTCCACGGCCAGCAATTTCTTCACGAGTCCTTTTCGCTTGAGGATTGCCTTCATGCCAATCGCGAGGATCATGGTCACCGCGATGATCAAGCCTTCGGGAATCGCTGCAATCGCGAGGACGATTGCCAATTCGATCATGTCAAGGATACCATACCGCATCAAGGTTCCCGTTAGAAAGATCGCGAGGCTGATGCAAATCACGATATAGGTGAGTGTTTTACCGAATTTTTCGAGGCGTGTTTGCAATGGCGTTGCTTTTTCCTTTATTTCGGAGATCGAAGCCGCGATCTTGCCGAGCTGGGTATTCAAGCCGGTCGCGGTCACTTGCAGCAAACCACGGCCTGCTAGCACCGTCGTGGCCATGAAGGCTGGATCGTCGATTTTTTTTAGAATGGGTTCACTCTCCCCGGTTAATATGGCCTCGTTAATTCCCAGGTTTACCGTTTCTAAAAAAGATCCGTCGGCGGCGATTTTATCGCCCGGGCCGACCATGACAAGGTCACCTGGCATGATTTCGATGGTTTCCAATTCGACCGGATCGCCGTTCCTGATCACGCGTGCCATCGGTTTTAGCAGGTTCCTCAGCGCGCTCATGGTCTTCTCCGCACGATATTCCTGGAAAAAACCAACGATGCTATCAATTGCAATGACCACTATTATGATGATTGCATCTTCGAATTGAGCGAGGATAACCGATATGATAGCCGCGATGGTGATGATATAAATCAACGGATTCTTGAATTGCGCGGCCAAGATCGAAAGCGGGCTCCTCGGTTTTTTCTCCGGTAACTTGTTCAACCCGTATTTCCTTCGCAGCTCCGATGCCTCTTGGGATGTCAATCCTTTCCTCGAATCACTCGAAATCATGACATTTTTGCTCTTGTTGGCTGTTTTTTCTTCATCTTTGACCATAGCATAACCATCTATTTCGTATTTCGATTGTTAGGGATAGGGGATTCTTTTTTTCCTAAAAACACGTGCAATGACCGAAAATTCAGCAAAAATATGCCATTAAGTATCTCTCATTGGTTAGCATAACCTTTGCATGAATGGTTC
>JAUQYW010000650.1 GCA_030587525.1 Candidatus Sigynarchaeota archaeon
CAATCCCGTCGATTTTTGGCCCCCACCACGGTTTTTCGGCCACGAGATCGGAAAGATCCACCACGATGCCGCGGAACTCCTCTTGTCGGATAGAAATGTCGATGCATTGTTCCTCGTGCTCGAGTTCTTTAACGAGATCGAGTTTGACATTCGCATTTTCAAGGACATCATAGCACGCTATCCCCGAAAACCGATCCTTGGCGTGCTTATCCAGGCCGAAGAAGACGGCGCGAATCGCGTGATCAAGGCTGCGACGAGCTTGAAGATCCCGATATTCACCGAGCCGGAACGCCTCGTCAAGGCATATTCCTTGCTGTACAAGTTCGCGTGCAAGGATAACCATGTTAAAAAGAAGTAGATGAAAGTTCACATGCGTTCCAAAAACATCCACGTCGCAATCCACGGTCTCCATATCGGGGATGATTATCCAGTTAGGATAATGGGCGTTTTGAACTTAAGCACCGAAAGCTTTTATAAAAAGTCGATCGTGCAACCGGGCACGATTCTAGCGAAGGCCAAGGCCATGATCGCCGCCGGGGCAACCATGCTGGACGTCGGCGGCAGGAGCACTGCACCGCATGCCCCGCTGATCAGCGTCGAGGAGGAGAAAAATCGGGTTGAAGCTGCTTTGAATCTATTACTGCAAGGCCTGGATAACGATCGCATCTTGATCTCGATCGACACGCAGTACAAGGCCGTCGCGGATTATGCCTTGAATCTTTTCCAACATCACGGCAAGGAAGAACAATTTATCATTAATGATGTTAGTGGACTGCGAACAGATAAGGAGCTCGCACGATGGGTAGCCGATGTTGGCAAACCCATCATTCTTATGGCATCGCACGGGAAACCCGGGGACTCTCTCGGCGTGGACCAGACGCTCAAGGACCTCTCGGCAAGCCTTGAATTGCTCGAACGCCTCGGGTATAACTCGAGCAAGCAATCCATCATCGATCCGGCCGTGGGCCGCTGGATCCCCGAAAGGCAACCGCTCTACGACCTGGAAATCCTTCACGAGTTGAATGCATTCCGTGCCATCAGGTTGCCAATACTCGTCGCAGTTTCCCGCAAATCATTCATCGGGGAAATTCTTGGCGAAAAAGACCCGGATAACCGGTTTTTCGGGACGTTATCCGCGACCGCGATCGCCGTGTTCAACGGAGCGCACGTGATCCGCACGCATGACGTCGACAAGGAAACGAACGACGTGATCAAGGTCGCAGAGGCAATTGCACGAAAAAAAATCGTCAAAGAGCAATCGTGAATCAGCCTATGGAATTAATAGCAATTAAAACGCCAATCATAAAACAGGGCGACGATATCATCAAGATCGTTCTTGATTCGATGAAAAAACAAGGTTTAACGTTGAGGCCCGGCGATATCATCGCGGCGGGCGAAAAAGTTATCGCGACCGCGCAAGGACGGATCGTCGACCTCGAAACCATCAAGAACATCTCCGAGCAAGCACATAGCATCGGGAAGAAATACAAGATCGACCCGCGCAAGGTCGAGGTCATCATGAGCGAGTCCGAGGAAATCCTTGGCGGCGTGGAAACCGTGCTGCTCACGAGATCCTATGGCCTCTTGCTGGCAAACGCGGGGATCGACTCGTCGAACGCAGGCAAGGACACCAACGTGATCTTGTTCCCTGGTGATTTGTGGGGCACCATTCGAAAGTTCCGGAACGACCTGGAAAAAGCATCGGGAGTGCACCCGCTAGGAGCCTTGCTCATCGACTCTCGCGTGCAGCCTCTCAAGAAAGGCATTATCGGGGGTGCCCTTGCAGTCTCGGGCTTCCAGCCGATCGAAGACCTTCGGGGACAGAAGGATATCTTCGGGCGCGTCCTCCTCATCAAGCAAATGGCAATTGCCGATGACTTGAGCAGTGCGGCCGAGTTTGTCATGCGCGAGGCAGCCGAGCAAACCCCGTTCGTGCTCATCCACGATGCACCCGTCAAGTTCATCCCGGATGACCAGATTAGCAAGGATTCCATGCTCATGCCTATGGATGAATGTCTCTTCATGAATGTCTTCAAAAATTACAAGAAAGACAAGGTTTTACTCAAGAAATGATTTATTTTCCTTGATATACTTTCACGAGCCGTGATTCGTCGTGATGGAGGACGTCATCTTGATCCGGCCTCCGTGCGAGGCATTTTCCGTATTGATCGGCGTCACGGAAGGTTGCACGTGGGGAAAATGCAAGTTTTGCGGCGTTTATGATGGAAAATCGCTGGTCCAGCGGTATCGCGTGAGGCCGTGGGATTCCATCAAGAACGACATCGACATGGCGTGGCTCGAGACAGGGGGCAGTGCCAAGCGCGTGTTCCTCGCGGGTGGGAACGCGTTGAGCGCTCCTACCGGGTTGTTGATCGATATCTTGAAATATTTGCGCCATCGATTTCCGCACCTCGACCAAGTGAGCTCCTACGCGAAAAACCACGATATCTTGAAAAAATCGGATGCAGACATCCGCCAACTCGCGGATCTTGGCTTGACGACCGTATACATGGGCCTGGAATCCGGTTCCGACGCGCTGCTGAAATACATGAACAAGGGGACGAGGGTTGCGGGGATGATCCGTGCGGCGAATAAAGTCATGGCCGCGTCCATTCGCCTTTCGGTTTACGTCATCCTCGGGCTCGGCGGGAATTTATTTCCGGAGCATGCCACGGAAACCGCAAAGGCACTCACGGAAATGAATCCGGACTTCATACGCTTTCGCAGCTTGAATTTCATCCCGAATGCTGCCCTCTACGATGAATGGAAGTCTGGAAAATTCAAGGAGCTGCGTCCAGTTGAAATCCTTCAAGAACAACTATATATCATCAAGAATCTTGGTGATGGAGTCACTTCAATGGTTCTCAATGATCACGTGTCAAATTTCTCGGATATCAAGGGCAAGATGCCGGCTGACAAAGAATTGATGGTGAACGCATTAGAAGCGACTATCGAGGACCCTTACATCAAGGGATTATCGCACGAAAATAGAACTTCTATGTAACTCATAAGCAGAAAAAGTTATTATGGTGCACCAAGATAAGTTTTAAACAACGGATTCAAGGATGTTTTATACTAGGAGGCACCAAGAATTCCCGGCGGGTGTGTAATCTGACAAAATTCACGGAACTCGTCAAGGTCGACGATAGAGGCCGCATCGTGATTCCTGGTTCTACCAGGAAAGTAATGAAGCTGGTGTCCGGCACGAAGCTGATGATGACCGTCGATGATGAGAAAAACGAGATCAAGTTGACGCCGTTTTTGGGTAGCGAGGCCAAGCCCGTGCAAATGCGTATCGCGATGGCCGACACGCAAGGTGCTTTGGCAAAGATTGCCGCGGTGATCGGAGATATGGGAATCAATTTACTCTACGAGGAAGCGCACGTCGTCCGCAAGGGGGTTCAAGCCGAGTGGCTAGTCATTGCCGATCTTGCAACGATGAAGGAAAACTTGAGCAGCGATCAAATCGTGGAGCGCATCAAGGCGAGCAAGGTCGCATTGGATGTGGAAATCCAAAAATATGATTGATCTCGCCTTCACGGCACTTCTGCTTTGCAGTTTGGGCAACGGGTGATGCCCTTCCTCACCGAGAGCCCGCACCTCGGGCAATATCTTGCTTTTTGCAACCGCTGTTCAAAAGGTAATTCTTTCCATGCACGCAGCGCCGCTTCACCACCCAAGCAGTTGCCATTGTCGTGCCAATCGTCATGATTGATTCGGATGAATCAATATCATAGGCTGTGCTTCCGGCTGCGCCGGCGCTTCTGCGGTGGGTGTGCTTTGGTCGGGGGCGTTCGCTAGCTGCAGCATCATCGTCAATATCCCTTTCGTTCAATACTGATGCTCCTCCTTCTTCGGCACCTTACGCAAGTAGACCTCGTACTCGGCATTCGGGTCGACGAGCCCGTTCCTGAGGTACACGCGAGGAATCCAGAAGATATGATCGTCGCCCATCTTCGCGGGCTTGCGGGTGAATTTCACGAAGCCTTGCTCGAGGCCGGGGATCTTCGCCTCGGGAGCGGGGTCGACCGGGGGTTTCACGGGCTTCACGGTCTCTGGAGGCTTGGCGGTCGCGGGTCTCACGGGCTTCACGGTCTCCGAGGGCTTCGCGGCCGCGGGTTTCGGGCGCGCTGGCCCGGCCGACTTCGCGAGGAGAGCATTCCACTCGGCGACCGTCTGCGTCATGGCGGAGTCGACGACAGCCTGCGCCACGCCGAACTTCCGCCGCAAGTCCTGGTGTGCCATGGCAGGGTTCGCGTCGATGTCAGCACGGATCGCCTTGCGAAGCTCGATGCCATCCCGCGAGATGGGCCTTCCTCTAGGTTTCAACATGAAGCATCACCACTACGCACGATCATCACGTTATGTTATTCCATGGTTGAAATAAAATTTTTCATAAAAACCAATTATAAATGAGCCAAGGACACCAAGATGGAGTAGGAGCCCGGGATGGCGACCACCTCGATCATACCGAGCCCGGATGCAGGTCGCGCTGCACCGCCTGGCCATAGAGGGATTTTGGATGGTTATGAATTATGCAAGCTATGGAATTGCGATCCCCTATCCCTATGGTTTGATTATTCAAGTGATCAAGAAATGTTGTATCGACATACGAAGAAGAAAATCATTTGTAACCCATTCGTGGTAAAAAACCAAAACCTCGCTGCAAACCTCGGAGATCAAACGGTGTCCTGGTCAGACAAATCCAACCATATTCTTCATCCGTGCTCTCTTCATCCACGCAGAAAAGATACGCATACTCGGCATCTTCTGAAGTGAAGAAGGCTCTTTGAAATTCAAAAAAATTGATAGACGAGTATTCATCATCTTTATCGCCCGTCTCCTTCTCATCTTCATCGCTCGTTTCCTCCTTCTCTTCATCGGCCACCTCCTCCTCATCGGCCACCTCCTCCTTATC
>JAUQYW010000547.1 GCA_030587525.1 Candidatus Sigynarchaeota archaeon
TCTATCGACACGCTCAAGTGGACCGTAATCCAGCAGCAATATTCTTCAGTAACCAGTTCTGATGGCATCGTGCATTTGATAACGGATATTGATGTGGGCGGCCCTGACGTAGGCAGAATAAATGAAAACTGCCTGATGATCGATATTCAAGGTCTCCACGACGGATATGTTGATGAAGGCCACACCTATGCAACACATGTGGCAAATGCATTGTGCCATGTAGGAAACGGATTCCATTCGACAAGACAATTTACAACCCTAGGCAGAGCGTGCACGTTAATGAAAAACACGTGGGCTACGACGGAATATAAACGCATCGATGACCACACTTCCGAGGTCAACATGAGCATTCCCGGTATTGCTTCATCATTTTCATGGACCACGTCGACCTATATTCCAACGTGCAATTTGCCCATTAATTTCATGACACGCGGCATGTACTATGGGCCTGGAACTCATTTCATGGCGCAGTTAAAATCGATTACCAGCTTTGAGCTCGGGAAAGCGATGAGGGCAAGAACATACACGACGTATGATTACTCGGGCGAAGGTTCCGCGCCAACATCGATCGATGTCGATTGGGTGTTAATTCGGAAATGCGTTCCTGACGCACAAGAACCGGTTGCTACCGTGGAGGAAGTAACATCGCAATCTGTAGAAGGTTCCGTGGCCCAAGACCAAACCGTGGCTGCTGGCGATGCTGTCATTTCCTCGGGAGTCCAAGTCTTTAATGCGAACTTGGCATATCCAGGAAGCGATCTTGACTTGCTGATACTCACCCCCTCTGGTTCGATCGTGGATTCGACGTGGCGTAATGTCATTGTTTCGGAAGGTCTGACCAGCGAAAATTGGACGATTTTCAACCCTGAACCTGGAATTTATTCCTTCTTCGTGGTGGGCGTAAGCATCACTGGCAACTATGAGGGTTTCATTCTTTCAGTTTCATCAACACGATATTTAACAAAATTCAAGACATTGGAAGTGGCGATGAACCCGAATGAGACTTCAATCGATGATTCCCAAGTTGCCGTCTATCCGATCCAAATCCATAACCCCAACAATGTAGCCGTGGTATATACTCTCACGGCTCGTGATCTGGTTTACTTTTCAGGTAGTTTTAGTTGCAATGGTCTTCCGATTACCGGTGAAAACCTGTTACTCCCACAAGAAACGACCACGGTATTGTTCTCGTTGGATCCGATTTCTCTTGGGAAGGACAATTTTACCGTGATCGTGGGAATGGAGAATGGCGAAGCGGTGGCATTGCAGAGCAATAGTTCCGTCTTTGATGATGATACAACACCGCCTGTCGTATCGATCTCGATTGATAGCGAAACGTTTGATCCAACCGGTGGTGCCGACATCACGTTCACGATCAATGCAGTTGATCCCGAATCCGGTATAGATACCAGCAATGTTTACATCTTGGTGGGAAATGCCGTTTTTACTTCCCTCGGGACTCACGTGGTGAATATCCCGGCAATTGGTACGTATCCTATCGTGTTCTGCATCCCGAATGCTGACCTCGATCGCGGAAAAGTAGATCAAGAGTGGTACAATGTCTCGACTGCCATCACCATCGACCTCAAGGCGTTTGTTGATGTGCTGAATAACACGATCACCGCTTCACCGAGCGGGGCATGGTCCAATCCGAATAAAAAAGGAGCCATGCTGGAAAAGATCAACGAGCTGGCCGTCTTGATCAATGCCGGGAACTACAGCCTCGCGTACGAGAAATTGCTCACTGATATCAAGCCAAAACTCACGGGCTTGATGACGGACGAGAATGAAACTCCGTGGGGAAATGGCGTGTTTAAAAACCCGTGGGTCAAGGATGCTTTGTTGCAGGCAAGATTCCTCTGCGGGTGCAATATTATCTTGCATGAATTAAAACAACTGGAATAAACCACGATACTGCCTTGATTGCATCCAATTTTTATGTTTTTTCTTATTTTTCCTTTTTTATGAGGTCTTATTAGCTATATCTTAATCAAATTTGTCGAGATACCTTGTTTAAAAAAAAGTATAACGCTAGATTTTAAGGCTGGAGTTTAAATTCAATTTTTTTTTCATTTAAGGCTGGAATTTCGACGATTACAGCCACGCGTGGAGCGGCACCTCCACTTACGAGTTGTCCGCGGTCGTTTTGGGCGTGTCCCCGCTGGTCGCCGGCTGGATACCCCGACAGAATATCTCGGTTCGGATCATCAAGCACGGATAGTCAATCTTCGCGAAGCTGCAAGGCTTCAAGAAAAGCAGCAAAGCGGAGCATTCCTCGTGTGTCCAATTTTGGACTATATGGATTTTTATCTCATATTTTTTCCCATAAATCTTGCTGTTCCCATCGGTTATTTCATTGCTAGGGGCCATGATGCGGGACAAGCGGTTGGAGAGCGCCATGCCAAGCAAGCCATCCTTGATCGACAGGGGTATCGTGAAATTTATCCGCAAGCCTGCGAAGCTGGGACCCGATTACATCCTCTCGATCCCGCGCGACTACATCAGGAACGGGATCGTGGATGTCAGCGCAGAATACGACGTGTACATGAAAAAAAGGCCGGTGCAAGAAAAGGGGAAGGACCGGGAGCC
>JAUQYW010000663.1 GCA_030587525.1 Candidatus Sigynarchaeota archaeon
AATTGGTAATCCTAGGTGACCCGGGAACAGGGAAAACTAGCCTAGTGGAGTATTACACGCATCGTAGTTTCAAGGATTTTTACATGCCCACCATTGGCGCCAACTTCAGCATCAAGGAAGTGGATCTGGATAATAAAAATCGCGCGAAAGTCTACATCTGGGACATCGCCGGCCAATCCAAGTTTGCCACCATCCGAAAGATGTTTTACGAGAAGGCGGTGGCGGCGATCTTCGTCTTTGATGTCACGAACCGGAAGACACTTGCTAGCATCGAAGCATGGAAAAAAGATCTCTTGGATTCGCTGGGAGAGGAATTTCCTTGTGCATTGGTTGCAAACAAGATTGATCTTCCGCGCGACGTGTCGCCCGAAGAAAGTTTCGAGAAAGCATCGGATCTCGGCATGAGCTATTACGAGACCAGCGCCAAGACCGGCCAGGGCGTCGACGATGCGTTCATGAACCTGCTCATTCTCCTTCTTGACCGGGCGAAATGACTACTGATATTCATTTCTCTCTTCATAGATCCCTACTATTCATCGAAGACACGTTTTTTTTACGTGCCGGCGCGTTTCTTTAATTCGAAAATGATTTTATCCTTTTCCTCGATGACCTTGTCCTTCGATTCAAGAGTCTTGTCCTTCGCCTTGATGGTCTTGTCCTGCTTCCTCGATTTTTTCCTATTTTACCCTTTGCATAGGCTCGCTGCACGAAATATCTACTTCAATTGCTTCTGAATCCATTACATTCATCTATTCTTTACTAAAGACCATATTTCATTCCTACAATTACGTGGTAATGCGAGTTCATGAATTCCGAAAAAATGAAAAATCCTATCTGATGATTGTGTGAAGCGGATGTTTTTCTCGATTCCATACCCAAGTCACGTGGAGATCGAGTCCAGGAAGCACGTGGGACTTGATTTTTTCATCGGAATCAGGATTAACATAATCTTCTACACCGGTTTTAGTATGAACGGAAATGCGCTTCATTTCCGGGTCGATCAACCAGACTTCGAGAACACCTGTAGCAAGATATTTTGGCAATTTTTTTGTTATATCAATCTCCCTTGATGCTTTAGACAAGATTTCGATCACGATATCAGCGGGTCCATCCAACCGCGTACTCTTGATGTTTTTAACGTGTTTTGAAGTCACGACGAAAATATCGGGCTCAGGATTCCAAGATTCCGAAAGGCGCATTATCAGCCGTGAACCAAGCACGCGGCCTTCACCTGTTTTTTCCAGGTAGAAGACCAAAAATGAAAACAACCGCTTGAAGAGCTCCTCGTGTTCAGTAGATGCAGGACTATGGATAACGAGCATCCCGTCAATCAATTCGAAATTGCTGTCCTCATCTGCGATTTCCCAAAATCGCTTCTCGCTAACACCAGTTTTGAGAAGGACATAATCTCCTTCCAGCAATAATTCCTCGGGAACGTTTATTATTGCCGTCACCGGTTTCTTTTCGAGGACCATAGCGAGCTCATAATGGAGTCTCAGATATTTATAGGTGTGGGAATTATTCAACCGCCACGATTAAAGGCGTGATTGTGTGATGCATGCATCACAGGAGGCATACAATATCACTACGTCAATAAACCGGATTCTTGTAGATAAACACAACGGTTAATAGTTTCTTGTTTCTTATCATATCTTGTGTTAAGATAACTTTTGGTGGGACAAGCAATATTATACGCTTACAGATGGTCGCGAACAGGACCGACCTTCCCCGCGACGTGGCGATCGAAGATAGTTTCGAGAAAGCATCGGATCTCGGCATGTGTTATGAAAAGTCTCTGGCGTGATTACTTTCTATTCCGGCGGGCTCCAGCTCTTGCTGGGCATCCGTGACTGAGAATTGCCAATGCACGCCCCGGCGATGCACCTCGTCGATCCAATCCCAGAGATTCAGGCCGGCGATTTCCGAGGCCTTCCCGAAGGATACTTTCCTTTCGTGACGGCGATCAATGCACTAGCGCCAACGCGGTAGATCATTGCGTGTCCAGCCGCTTTTTCAGGTCTGCAATGGCTTTATCCTTCTCGGCAAGGGCTTTATCCTTCTCGGCAAGGGCTTTTTTATTCTCGGCCATTGCTTTCTTCAAGTCCCGAACCTCCCGCTCCAGCTCTTCCGTCAAGAGTATGTTGTCCACGGGAATGATGATATCTTCCGCCACGCCTAGTTTTTTCGCGGCATCCTGCTTGCTCTTTTGCACCATGGCTGTCAACTGCTTGTTCAAGCGGGCAACGTTGGTAACGTCCGCGAAATTAATGTCGATCCATACTAATAAATATTGGCACGCGGGATCCGGGCTCGCATCCTCCTTGAACTTGTAAAAGAACGCGATCCAGAGCTCGTCGCAGATCTCGTGCTCGAACACGGCGACCGGTTTCTCGCGCAGCTTGTCCACGGCCACTTTCACGATGGTCTTCACTTGCACGATGAGATGCGACTCGCCGATGTAGATGTCGAGCCGCCACGGGCCCTCGTGCACCTCGAACCTGCCTGCGTCGCCGAACTTGCGATGCTTGAGCAGCATCTTGAGCACGTCGTGCTGGGCCTGCGCATCGCTCGCCCTCGTGAATTTGCGCAGGTGGCTCGCGATCGCCATCACCTCGTGGCAATAATACACGTGGATGGCCACCAGCCTCTTCTTCGCCGGAACGATCTCGTCGGCGGGCAACCGGCTCGCGATGTCCTTCAAGATGGGTCCCCATTGTTCCCGCAACGACATGATCGTGTTTCACTCGTGCGCGCGTGATTTGACGCGCATGCAATGCAATGCACCCGCCTTGATAATCCCGCCGTGTGTGCCGAATTTCTAAACCGGTGCCAGACTTGGGGCGCGAATCGCGGCGAAATGCGGGGTTAAGATGAGGTTCAAACCTTTCGCTTCCTGCAATACATCACCGCGCGCTGGCCATCCACGTAACCCTCCTCATTCAGCCCGTCGAGGTCGATGACCATGACGTCCCATGGCACAAGATTGAATTACTAGACATATCCGCACGTTTCATTTCTGATGAGTTGTAAGTGCTTGCAATTCAATAGCCGGTCATTTCTGCAAGTGCTTGCAATTCAATAACCCCGTAAAATCATGAGATCACAAAGAGATCGCTTCTCTTGAATAAATTCGTGTTCGTGGTCTTGAAAACGTTAAGGTTTAAAAGCGGTTGAGATTCATCACGATTTTATTCTTCGCGGTCGTGCCACGGGTGTCGGCCGTGGAAGACTCGTGATCCGAACTGTTGTTTTCCAAGCTGAGGAGACAAAATAGACCGAAATGCCGAATAATAATATTTAGTCAGACTCTTTAGGAAATATAGTATAGTTAATACAAGAATCGTCGAAAAGTGAACGCTTCCATGCCGCTGCTTCTAGCTCTGTTAAAATGGGATCCCGTGGCGGGAATGGCCGTGTATGCAAAGTATGGCATGGCGGGCCAGGACCTCACGCAAGACCAGGTAAACAGCATTCTCATGAGCCACGCATCGGGTAAAAAGGCTGTCGAGAAACTGGCTATTCAGCTTGAAGGCCTTTCCCTGGCGTCCAAGTTCATGGAGAAGAAAAAAGAAAAAACAGTCGACCGGTTGATCCTCGCGCTCGTCTTGAACAAGGGCGAGAAAGCAGAGAGTTTTTACCCTGACCTGGATGCCTTGGAGGCAGCTATGTGGGACAACTTACCGAAATCCCAGATCAAGATGAACATGCTCATCCAGGAAGCCTTCGTCAAGCTCACCACGCAAGTCGTGAGCAAGCTCGATGCGGAAACGATCCGTAAGCGGGTGATAAAACGTGCCCAGGATATGCTCGATAACAACCAGATCGACAAGGCGCAGCAATTGCTATCATTCTCGCGCAGCATGCCGGATCAACTCGTCGCGGCTGCGAATGAAGGTCTCCGGCTTCGGAACGAGAAGCGTTACGAGGACTCGTCGAAATCCTACAATGATGCCAAGGATTACGCGAACAGGCTCCAGGAACCCGAGCTTGCCGATGATTTTGCCAAGAACGCGGCGCGCTCCGGGGAGATCCCGGTCCTCGAAAAGAGCCGCGACAAGGCTCTTAAGGCGGCCCGGGAGCATATGAAAAAGGAGGAATTCATCAACGCGGCGAGCAAGTTCAAGGAGGCTGCCGAGCTGTCGGATAAACTCGGCGATGTTATCGGCAAGGAAATAAACGGCAAAAAATCGCAGATATTGTTCCAATACAGCGAGATCGATGGCCTCGGCCAGTGATCAAAACGACAAAAACGCGTTCATTCTGCTCTTTTTCAACTCTTTCCATTCATTAATCAGCACACGTTCCATAACGAGTACAAGTGCCACGGCGCTGCCAGCGAGCGAAATGCCGATGATCCAGGAGAGCTGGATAATCAAGCTCTGGCTCCATACTACCTCTATATCAATTGCTAAATCCCCCTCGTTCAGGTACCACGCGCTAGGTAATGGTTTGATGGCCAGGATGTAGGTCCCTTCTTCAAGGGGTGAAAACAAGAGCCTCCCGTCGTGGCTCTTGGCAAGCAAACGTGGTACACCGTATTCATCGCCGGCTTCACTGAAGATGTAGGCTTGGAAGATCGATGATGCATCCATAGGCAAATGGGATGCAGGATCCATGTAATTTATAGAAATTTGATGCGTGATCCCGGAATTCAAGGCCACGCGGGTGAAGAATGACCGCGTCATGGACCGGTTCATGGCAATCTGCACAAAAATCGGCGCGGTCTTATTCCATGTGCTTTCCTTGGCCATTACAACGCCCGCCGGGTTCACGATCCCCCACCCCTCGTTAACGTCGGGGTCGCCATTAGTGAATTGGCATTCCAGGGCCGTTAGGCAGAACAAGTTTTTTAACTGGTAATGGCTCAAGCCTGGGTATTTTTCGTGCAGTAAAGCCGCGATGCCGGCGACGATAGGCGTCGCGAAAGACGTGCCCGAGCCGGTCTTATATCCGTTTGTATTAGCATTTGCACCAAGTATCTCCACGCCAGGAGCAATGATATCCGGCTTGATGCGACCATCCGACGTGGGACCAGGCAGACTGAACGACGCCACACGAAAGTAATACTGGTCCAACGCGCCAACAGTAATAACTTTTCGTGACGTGCCGGGTGCGGCGACGTGGTCGAGCGAACCCGCGAAGTTACCCTGGGCCACGACGGTCGTGATGCCAGCATCGACGAGCTGCTCGGTGGAATGGCTCAAGTGATCGTTCCCGTCGGATTGATTATCATCGCCCCACGACAGTGACGCCACTTTAACGTGCATCGTCGCAGCGTTGGCGAGAAGGTAACTTATCGCTGCATCGGCTTCTGGGTTTTCCGCATTTGCCTCACCTTGATCAAGAAAAAACATCTTTATCGCGGCGATGTCCGCATCAGGCGCAAAGCCCTTGAAATCTGTGGCATTCCCCGCCACGATCGACGCGCACATCGTGCCATGGCCACTGATATCCCTTGCAGTGGCATAAGACTCGTTCGTTGCATCCTTCCAGTACACGGTTTTTCCCGCGAACGCCGGGTGCGATGCATTGATGCCCGTGTCGATGATGGCGATGGCTTGATTCGCTCCGGTGATATTTTCGTTCCAAAAAAGCTCCTGAACACCAAACAATCGGCTGAACGTGAGCTGGGCAGGATCGATCGACGCCGGCGCGATGCTCGAACCCGCGTGAGAAGGCGGCTCGACGCTGTTGCTAGCCACCATGCAAGACCAACACGCTGCCAGCACCATGATGATCGCCGGCACGTTTTTTCTCGCGCCCATGAAACAACCCGATTCTCGTAAATTGCCTACTCTAATAAGCCCGCGTCCCGGAGCATCTGCTCGTGGTCGAAGGCAAATTTCAAGCCCTTCAAGTCCTTGACAGACACCCACTTGGCGCTCGCCGCGTCGTCGCTTCCCTTAACCTCACCACCGACGGGCTTGCAAAGATAGGTGACCGAGACCGTTCGACCGCGTGGATCCCGTTTCGGATTGGAGTAAACACCCACAATTCCGTAGAGTTCCACGTCAAGCATCGTTTCTTCCTTGGCTTCCCTAACGCAGCATGCCTCGACGGTTTCTTCCGGCTCCAGGAATCCACCGGGCATCGCGAGATTCCCCTGGAAAGGCGGGTTCTTGCGCGTGATGAGCACGACCTTTCGCGGTTTTTTCGGGTTATCGACGATGACTGCATCAGCTGCAATCCGGTATTTCGGTATCTCGCTAGACATGGATACATCTTTGACGGCGTGGCATAAAAAAAGTTATTTTTGGAAAAAGTAAGGAAAAGGGTCCATCATCACCCTATTCGCGCATAGTGCCACAAATAGGGCAGAACTTCATAGATTTGCCATATGGAAATGTAAAATTGCATTTTTTACAAGTATTGGCCACCATAGGCGCGGAGACTAATGCTGCGGGGGATATAGGAGCACTGCCAGCCTCGGGGAAAGCCTGCCTCCAATTCGATGAAATTTTCGATCGGAGCATGTGCACAACATTAATCGGATTCTCCTGCCACGATAATGCGGAGAGCCGGATTAGGATTATGATGAACACGATTCCCGTTGATACCGGGGCGAGGATCAGGAAATGAAAATACAATCCAAGGCTATAATACGAATACAAGACCAATAGAGGAATGCTGAAGAAAGCGAACGCGAGAAAAGAGATTTTTCGCACCAACAACCGATTCGACGCATTCAAAGCAGCGGGAATCAAGAACACAGGGCTAATGCCAGCAATGACCATACCGGTGATGAACGTGATCCCCGAGATGATGATGAGGACTAAACCAGTAGCGAAGGTGGCAGCATAAAAGGCCAACATCGCCAAGAAGGTTCTCTTCCGTCTAGCAAGTCTCGCATCGCTCGGCTCGCGATATTCGAGAGCGCTGGCCAAGCCTCTTCGCTTCATGCGACCATCGATGGCTAATCCCCAGTTTCGTGCGCCAGAAAAGCGAAATACTACGGTCTCGCCACGTTTAGTGTGTATCTCCATAGACGATGGATTCTTGTCTAGAAGAATCCTGTCTATCTCAGTGAAAGGACAGGATCGAGGCAGGATTCCTCGCGGGTGGATGATGAGCTCGCCGCTTTTTAGATCAATTGGAACCACTTCATACCTAATGGGAGTGGTTACAAGTTCTTTACCACAAGTCGGGCAGAATTTCGGCATTTCGCTTGGTTGTGATTTGCATGTTGAACCGCAATGGGAGCAGACCGCGTACATTGTTGCTTCACTGAGGGGTCCTGGACCAGGCAAAGGTCGATTCTTTTCGGCTGTTATTTTTTTCCGGTATCTCTTTATCGCTACTATAGACACCAAGACGGATGTCGTTCCCACCACTATCACGATGATGAGAACCGGCAATAGATCGTTGACGAAACGTCCATCGTTACTCCCGACCGTGTTTATCCCACTTGAAATATCGAGGTAAATGTCAATATTTCCATTTCCCGTAGCGCGGTTGCCCGAGATCGTGTTGCTGTTACTGCTCTGGGACAAGAAAATCCCGTGCTGGGTGTTTGACAACACTGTGTTGGTCGAAATCGTGTTGCTGTTGCTCTGGGACAAGAAAATTCCGTGTTGATTGTTCCAAGATGCATTGTTGCCTGAAATCATGTTGTTACTGCTCTGGGACAAGGAGATTCCACGTTGATTGTTCCAGGACGCGTTGTTGCTCGAAATCGTGTTGAAATTGCTGTTATATAAATCAATCCCCCAATCGTTGTTCAACGCATTATTTCCTGAGATCGAGTTGTCATTACTGTAATACAATTCAAACCCCCAGTCATTGTTTAACACATTATTGCCTGAGATCACGTTGTAATTGCTACTGGACAAGTCAATCCCCCAGGTATTGTTCAACACATCATTGTCTGAGATCGAATTGTAACTGCTGCTTGACAAGTCTATCCCGAACGAATTGCATGTCGCAATGTTGGCTGAGACCACGTTATTATTACTTTCAGACAATTCGATACCCCTTGCATTGTTTGACACATTATTGCTTGAGATTGTGTTGACACTGCTGCTAATCAAGTAGATTCCGTACTGACTGTTCGACACATTATTGCACACAATTGTATTGTAGTTATTGCTTGAAAAGTAGATACCGTATTGATTGTTCCAGGACACAGTATTTCCCGAGACAGTGTTATTATTGCCATAAAAATAAACTCCTAACCAATTATTTGTC
>JAUQYW010000686.1 GCA_030587525.1 Candidatus Sigynarchaeota archaeon
TAACCATAAATTTTGCCGGAATATGATCCAGAACTTAACTGCGCGCTTCGATCTCATACTCATCACGGCCAGGCGCGGCAAGCGACAGCCTCACCCGGGCATACAATTGTCTATAGGATTGAATTTTTAAAAGCTCTTTTGTCTTAATGAAAGAGATCCTAATTGAGCAGCCATCAAAAAGTAAGTTGATCTTGCACAAGCAATAAACCTCGCGAGTAAAAGAAAAGTTAATTCCCAATAAAACGTGAAAGTTACTCGATCTCGCGCATATTGCTGCATTTCGGGCAGATCAAGGAAAGCTTCTCCTTGCAAGCATCGGATGCAACCTCGGCAACGAGAGATTTCCAGCACACGAGGTCGCCATCCCGCTTGACCATCTCGCGCCCGTGGTGTTGCGGGTAGGTGAATGAAGTGTTGCAATTCTTGCAATATACCTTCGTTGCTTCCACTTCTAGTTGATCCTGGGAAATATCCTGAAACTTCGATTTGTAGTTAAACACCCTAAAGCCGTTGAGGATGACGAAGAGCGATACACCCATATCCCCGATGCCCACGGCAAGAGCGAGCGTCATCAGGCCCATGACTGTGAGCACGGCGAATAAAACCTTGATGATGATAGACAGCCAGATGTTCTGCCGAACGATGTGGTTTGCCATATTCTTGATATCGAGCAGGACCAGGATCTTAGTAAGGTCATCGTTCAGGATCGTGATGTCCGCGGATTCCAGGGCAACATCCGTTCCCGACTTGCCCATAGCAATACCCACGTTGGACTGGGTGAGGGCGGGCGCGTCGTTGATCCCGTCACCGACCATGGTAACCTTGGTGCCGCGATCCTGAATATCCTTTATCTTTCCCAGTTTTTGCTCTGGTAATAAATTCCCGTATCGCTCGTCCACGTACAAGCAATCGCCGATAGAATCAACCGTCTGCTGCGTGTCGCCCGAAATGATCATACTCTTGATTTTTCGGCGCTTCAACCCACGCAACAAGATGGGCGCCGAAACACGGAGGTTGTCCCGGATCGTGAGCATGCCCAGGTATTCATTTCCTCGGGCTAATAAAACCGGCGTCATACCGGAGAATAAATATGGCTTGAAATCTTGCTCGGGGATGGCAATTCCTTGATCCTTGAAGTATTGAATAGAGCCAACATGATACTCCACGTTGCCAATCTTTCCTTTTATTCCCTTGCCTCTCACTTCAGAGAAATCAGCCACAGGGAGTAATTTCACATGATTATCGCTACTCATTATAGCTTTTGCGATGGGATGGTGGGAATTTGCTTCCAGGCTTGCGATGAACTGCAGATTTTGCTCGCGAGATATCTTCCCGCCGTACGGGACGTTGTCATGAACTTTTAATTTTCCTTCCGTGAGCGTTGCGGTCTTGTCGAAGCCAAACATCTTAACTTGGTCGAGGGCTTCGATATATCGACCGCCCTTCACAAGTATCCCTTCCCGGGAAAGCTTTGTCAAGGCAGCCACCATCGATAGTGGCGTTGACAGCGTCAGTGCGCATGGGCAAGATATCACGAGCAAGATTAACCCGCGATAAATCCAGGGCAATGGCTCATCATGGAAAATCAACCAAGGTACCATGATGATGAGTAAAGATGCCAGGAAAATTGCCGGCGTGTAATACCGCGCAAATTTTTGGATGAAGACCTCCGTTTTGCTCTTGTTCTTCTGTGCTTCCTTGATGCTATTCGTGATGCGCGCCAGCAACGTGTCACCTGATGCCTTCGTGACCTTTAACTCCACAAGGTTATCTCCGTTGATGCTGGAGGCGTAAACGAGATCACCAACACCTTTGGAACGCGGTACGGATTCCCCTGTTATCGCATGCGTGTCGAAATACGATTCTCCTGCAATGATGTTCCCATCGAGCGGCACCTTCATACCAGGCTTGATGACAATGGTGTCACCGACGTGCACCTCGTGCGTGTGCACTTGCTTCGTGCCGGTCTCGGTCTTCAGGAGCGCAACGTCCGGCGTGAGCTTGATGAGCTTGGAAACCGCATCCCTCGCTTTATCGGCGCTGAGATCTTCTAATCTCTCCGCGAACGAATATAGAAAGACCGCCATCGCACCTTCTTGCGATTCCAATATGAGAAATGACCCTATGGCTGCGACGATCATTAATGTCGACGCACCGAGCCTTTTTTCCTTCAACTCGTTCACAGAGACAAGTAGGATATCGTGGCAAACCAAGACGACCGAGCCTATTGCAAATCCTTGGGAGAAGATAAAGTTTATTATGGCGACCCCGGTTGTTAGAATCGAGGCATCAATAAATATAGAAACACCAAGCAAAATGCCAGAGGCCACCAGGAATTTCCAAAAATGCACCTTGAAGAATGACGATTTTTCCTCGGCTTGTTCATCGGGTTTGACCGACAAGTCGCAGCACTGGTCGCAGTGGACACACGGCGTTTCTGCCATTTCAATCGCCGAGAATATTTCCGTTCATCAATTCCGGTCGCTTGTATAAAATAACAGTCCGTGCCCAAAAGAAAGTGCGTGTTATTAACCATACAAGGTCTTGGCGGGCTGCTTATGAAAATTAGGCAATAACTTGGTCTTGCACAAAAGCCATGCCCAGGAGATTGTTGGCCTATCGTGGAGATTTCTACGCATCGAGGCTCAACGAGTCGTTCTAGTAGAAACACTATAACGGATAGGCCATATTATAGAACCAGACGCAGCTTTATGTACCTTGCGTTGGTTATCTGGAACGAGTAAAAAATCTCAATCCTTTTAAAAATTACTTGTCAATAGAAGTTTTGCGGAAGCAGTTCTTTGGGATCCACTATCACGTCGACGAGCTTGAACCCTTCAGTAGTGATTGCATCGTGTATGGATGGATCGAGGTCAGAAAGATGCTCGATTCGCATCCCGGCTCCACCGAATGCCTCAGCAATGCGTGCAAAATCCGTCGATGGCCTGTCCGTTTCATAATAACGACCTTGTTGGAGCAATCCTTGACCGAATTTCACGAAACCGAGGGCGGCGTTGTTTATAACGACTATCGTGCAATTTAATCCCAGCTTCTTGATCGTCTCGAAGTCGCTCACTCCGGCGTTCATAAGCCCTCCATCACCCGTGAAAAGTACTACCCTGGAATTCCTTTCCCTGGTATCAAAGGTACCCATCGCGATGCACGTGCCGATCAATGCCCCGAGACCGAAACCGGTCGGCCCGACGCCGCGTGGGGTGATAATCTTACGCCCTATCGACTTCACGGGGTAGTATGGCCCGATCCAGCGGGCGCTGGAACTCGCATCGGTCACGAGATAGTCGCCGGCATCGAGCGCCGTTGCGATTGCCTTCAGCACGCGTTGTGGCTTGATGGGCTCCGCATTCATCCATTTGGCATCATCCTTTTCCCGGTATTTCACGCACTCCTCGCGAAGCTCTGCAATATTCGCTGCACGGTGCTCGATCGTCGCCTTCTCATCGCCAGCGATAATACCACGTTCTTGAAGACCCTTGATAATCATTAATAACGCTATCTTCGCATCGCCGGCCACGCCCCACGGGTGATAATACTTGCCGATTTCCGCTGGATCGATATCAATCTGGATCATATCCTTTCGATCCGGTGGAAATTTGAAATATGCCGTGTCGTCTTCGGTCAATCGACTTCCCACGACGATCACCAGATCCGTAGCCTTCCGTATAAACTTGTTGTTCGGGGCCTCGCCGAACAGGCCAATAGTGCCAAGATAGACGTCGTTGCCATCGTTTTTTGGCATCATTATGCCCTTACCCGTGATCGTGGAAAAAACCGGGACACCGAGCATACCCGCCAATTTTTCCACCTCGGGATATGCAGCAGATTGAATCGCACCCCCACCTGCTAGAATTACTGGCTGGGATGATTTTCGGATCATCTCAATGGCAAAATTGACCTCGCCTTCCGCTGGGCCATTCTTGCAACCATTGATCGAGCACGCGCTGCCACCTGATCTCGATATAAAATCCCCTGCTTGATTGTCTGCAGCGCTGAAGAGATCCTCAGGGATCACCACTGCGGTTGGACCAGGACGACCATTGATAGCTTGACGGATGGCATAATTGATGAACCGGGGCACATGATCAGAGGAAAATGCCATGCTAACCCATTTCGTGACGGGTTTAAGCGTATCTACGACGTTGATGTCATGGGGAATGTTGAGTAGCACGTGCTGTTGCTTGACCATACCCACGATGGCGAGCACGGGGCTAGATGCTCCTTTCGCTTCCGCGAGGGCCACTGGAAAATTCATAGCACCGGCTGAACCGGCATCGCACACACCGAGGGTTCCGGTCACGCGGGCATAGGCATCCGCGGCGAAGCCAGCGGTTCGTTCATCATTAAAAAGCACGTGTTCGATGCCTTCGGTGTTCAGAAGGCCATCGTAAAACTCGAGCGTGTGGCCATCAGGAATTCCAAACACGTGTTTAACGCCATGATCCGCGAGCATACGTGCGATACCCAAACCGTTCTTGATCTTTTCTTTAGATTGTTCCTCAAGAGCCATAATCTAGTCACGTGTGATGTTGTTGATTGTCTGAATTGTAGTCGGAACTCTATTTCAACCTGGTCCTAATTGCGGATAAGCAAGAAATTGGGGATTAAGAACGGGTTAAAACTTAAGAAAAATGAAAAAAAAACATCCCATATTTAATACAATAACCGTTGCAGAAACTCAAAAATTGTTTTAACATCGAAACATTCCATATTTTAAGCAACATGGGCGCGTCGCCTAGCACGGATCGGGCACTGGCCTTCGGAGCCAGTTTACGTCGGTTCAAATCCGACCGCGCCCGTTTTTTCTATTCTAGCATCGAAAATAGAAATGCTATCCACTTCCCCACAGCTCCTTGGCTCATTAGGTGTTAACCTATTGAGAGCTTTATTGCATGGTAAGGTTTGTGGTTACACTTTTGAAATATCCTAAGAAATAGCTTTAAACGTATCCTACCGTTTCCCATACCTTCGCGGCGGTCGGAAGGGGCAATGGAATGAAAAAATTGTTGCTTTTCGGGATTAATATCATTCTTCTGGACCGTGCTCCGAACTCCACCAGTCAAGATAGTCCTTGTTTCGTTTTTTCTTGGTATCGTATTGCGTTTTTTCCTTT
Organism: Candidatus Sigynarchaeota archaeon; assembly: GCA_030587525.1. GTDB lineage: Archaea > Asgardarchaeota > Lokiarchaeia > Sigyniarchaeales > Sigyniarchaeaceae > Sigyniarchaeum > Sigyniarchaeum tengchongense. Next base: position 5,129 of record JAUQYW010000686.1, read on the forward strand.
TGATCATCATCATACAAGGCGATATCTTGCTTGAGCTTGTCCTTCATCTTGTCGAATTCATCCCTTGTAAACGACAGCCCACATGATTCACACACGATTCGCTTTAATGCTGCATTAAAGCGGGTCGTCCCCCCACATTCGGGGCAGCTTACTTTTCTTTGCTGGGACAAGTGCTTACCTCTGAACTTTATTCGACCGATCGATTCGGCCTTGGTTCGCGGGATATGCCGGGTAGACGAGCGAGATCCACGCGCTACCATAAGAAAATAAGCAGCCCAGTTAAATAAATTCATAGCATCGACGACATGACTAGGAAAAGGAATCACGTGGCTTTCGACAATATAAAACCACGAAAAAATAAGAAAACAAGCCCTCTAAACCGAAAAAATTTTGTCGATGTTCTTGAACCGATGGCATAAAATTTATTTGACCATGTACTTGTCGACAATCACCTTGATATCATCAACCAGCTTGTTCAAGTTGAATTTCATCAAGCCTTCCTTTACTTCCTTGTCGTAATAAACGACGATCAAGATTTCACCTGCTTTTTTCACGGTAAGCTTCGAAGTTTCGCTGGTAATCGTGAAATCAGTCAAGGATTGGAGTTTCAGGCTTTTTCCGATGATCGATGATTGGGTCATCATGGATCCCGCGAGCAGCGAAATGTCCTCGAGCATCACCTCTTCCGCGAGGGCCTTGGCGATGATATATCCCTCGTAATCAAAGCATGCCACGCCTTTCACCTTGGGGGTGTTCGCTGCGAAATGACGGATAATGTCTTGCAAGTTGCTCTTGAGTAACTTCTCTTCTTCTGACAGCGCGGACTCGTCACGCTCGTCCAGCGACCGTCCCTTGAAAAAGGAGGATGAAGAAACGTGCGACGCCGGGCTTTTCTTGATCTCGGTCTCACTAAGCGCTTCCTCGTTCACGTAATCGATTCTGGTATACCCGCGTACCTTGTAATTCTGATCCAAGAAAATTTGCATGGCATGGCCGCATTGCGTGGACGTGTGTGGAATGAGCACGTTGACCAGCCCACCTTGCCCCAATTCCTTGATATTCAACGGGATCGCGACGGTAACCGCGTTTTTGCAAGTCGGGCATTTTAATTGGAATGTTTTCGACGATGCCGTGCTCTGCGGCATCGCGCTCTTCGGCGCGGACATGATGCTTCCATCAACAATATGTTTGCTCGGTAATAGACATTGCACGTATCTATATAAAAACTCCAATTATTGCGGAAAAAATGTCTATTTCACATTACGAGAAAGGTATGTTGGCAGCAAGTGCATTCAACCAGGATCCTCCGTCTGATACTTGCTTGAAACACGATAATAGTCGATTATAAAAAACAAGGACTTGAAAATCTAGCCCGGGAACTCAAAGCAGTTTCAACGATTTTTCTATCTTCTTGATCTCGCTCTGCAACAACGTGATCTTGTCGTAGATGATCTGGATGTACTTCAGCTTCATCTCCTTCGTGGGGAGCTCGCTGATCTTTTGCTTCAGGTCATAGAGCGTGAGATTCAGTAATTTATTATCCAGGCTTCCTTCAAGCTCCTCCAAGTTCACCTGGAACGAGATTTTCAAGCCTTTTTCGGCAAGGCTTGAAAAGAACATGCGGATCTTGGAATTGAAAAACATGTATTGCCGCTCCATCTCGGGCAACAACTCTTTCCCCCGGTCCGTGATGAAATAGAGCTTCTGCGTCCGGCCTGACACGATTCTTTCCCGGAAATCGAGCAATCCCTTGCGTTTCAGGTCGGTGAGCACGGGATAGATGCTGGAATCGGTCTCGAAAAATTCCTTGGTATCGCCAAACTCGGCTTCGATCCGCTTTTTCAACTCGTACCCGTGGATCTCGGCATCTCCGCTGTTTAAAATGGACAAGATGATGAAATGCGAGAAACTGCGACGCATTTTCTTGAAATACTTGGCGATCTCGTCTTGAATGGTCGAGCACCAACGGGCAAGGGAAGATCCTACGAAAGAGCTATGTATATAATAACACGTGGCTATTTTTATGCGATCTTCTTTTGCACGGGAAGGAAGGATGCATGCATCCGGCATGAATTCTTACGTGAAATGGGAATTCAGTTTGCTCATCCACTCGTCACACTTCTTAATTTCCTTGTGAGCCTTTGAATTGCCGTGCTTGAAGAGCTCCTCTTGGATCATGCGTGCCTTGTAAACACGGTTATATGCGGTCTGGAAGTCCTTGTTTTTTTCGAGGACCTTGGCTTCCTTGACGTATGCATCGTACATAGCCATGTAATTCTTGATCAATCGCTTGATCTCGCGCGAGACGAACTTTTCCATCTCGTTATCTTGTAGCACGAGAGAAACGATGAAGTTCAATGCCTTGTCAAGATTGTAATTGTTCTTGACCGAGATCTCGTAAATTGATTTGGGGGATCGATCGATCTCGTGATAATCCAGTGCGCTTTCGACGAGCACGAGGGGCTTGGCGTCGGGCAAATCGACCTTGTTCACGAGGACGAGCAAGGGTCGGTTCCTCGTCTCTGGGCGGTTCAGGATCGACCATAAGGCTTCCTTTGCCTCCTCGAACCGGGCGCTGTCGGACGCATCGACGATGAAGATCATGATGTCTTGTGCCTTCCAGTTGTTCATCCAGGTCGGCCGGAGCATCTTTTGGCCACCGAGATCGTTGAACGCGAACCGGACATTCCCAAGCACCAGTTGCGTGAAATTCACGCCGAGCGTCGGATTTTGGTTCTGGAACGCGTCGTTTTTCAGGTATTCAACGAACGTGGTTTTCCCCGCGCGGTCGAGACCGAAAAGGAAGATGGAAACCGTCTTGAACACCTTGTCCCGCTTTTCGACGGTTCGCGCTTCTTCCTTCAACGTGCCGAGATAGGAACGGGTCGGTTTTTCGGCCTGGGCTTGTTCCTTCTGGTCGATCGCTTTCTGCACCTTCATAATCGTGCCAGTCAAATTCCGGTACTCCTTCCCGCTGGGGAGGATGCCAAGCTGGAACAGGTTGGACGATATTTCCTTCGCGAGATTGAGGCACGCAAGCGCGTCGTCGAGCAAACCGTTCTTGAAATTGTCGTTCCCCTTTTGGTAAAAATCCTTGTAGCTCGCCAGCAAGTTTCTTGATTGCTGCTTGATCTCCTCGTTCACGAAATATTCGATGGCCTCGTCCTTCAAAACGATGCTGGTCATTGCATTGAGCACGGCATCCATGTTAGTTCCAGTCTGCGCAGAGACATCGTAGATTGCCGATTCCCGGTCGGAGAACTCCTTCAGCCCGTATTTTTCTATTACGACATCTTTCTTCATAGCCAAAGGCTCGTCGATCTTATTGATCAAGATCAGGAGAGGGGTGCCGACGACCTTTGGATTCCGCAACATCCTGTCAAGCTCGCCCTTTGCATCGGTAATGTGGTTCGGATCGCGGTCGAGGGCATCGATAACGAACACGAGCACGTGCGGTTTCGCCAGGTACGAGTCCCATTGCTTGCGAAACACTTCTTGCCCGCCAACATCGGTGAATTCCATCACGAGCTTCTGGAAGATGAGTTGGCTGATCGACACGCCGAGGGTCGGCGTTTGTGGCACGAATTTTTTCTGCCGTAAATACTCGATAATCGTGCTCTTGCCGGCCTTGTGCAGCCCGAAAACAAAGATGGATATTCTCTTGGTCATGGTGGCCATCGGTTCTGGATTGTCGAAGGGAATCGTATCGTGGAGTTATATGACCTATATGCTGGCCGTGTACTTATTCGTTTCAATCAGATGAGCATAATTTCTCGAAAAAGACTTCCATTCTCGCCGACTAAGCAATATTACCGAAATTCCGTTTCCTAGAAACGAACATAATGAATATAAATATTGGTCTTTTGTACATATGATTATAGGTTCAAGCCTTTGTCTGTAATGACCAAAAACTCGCGTGGGGAATTCCAATTCAAGAGGAGGACTGGAAATCCCACGGAATCGAATAGGGAGATAAATATTTCCCTGGAACTTTAGTCATCACGGGCATGGAAATGCAAATCATCTATTATAAGAAAGGGACGATGTTATGATCTGCAAAAAGCATAGATCCGCAAAAAATTTTATTATTTTAGGAGTTTTGTTCTTGTTCATTATCTGCACGCTCGGCTTGCAAGGAAACTTGTCGCCGGCCATAAAAACGGACGATGGTGGGATGATCGAACCAGGAATTCCCGTCGCATCTGAATATGGCGCTTATTTCAATAACATTGCCATTTCTCCCGCGACTCCTGTGTCGAATTATCAAGTCCGAGTCGATCTCGACTCGCGATTCAATTACTCCCGTTGCCAGCCTGCGGGCCAGGATATCCGGTTTTTCGACGCGAGCAACAACTCGCTGCCATATTGGATAGAAAAATGGAATGACCGGGGCAAATCAACCATCTGGATCAAGGTTTTACTAACAGGAACATCCAGCATCGTTTTACGTTATGGAAATGCTTCAGCCTCGCCAGTATCGAATGGCGATTCTGTATTTCTTCTTTTCGATGATTTTTCGAGTGCTAGTATCAACATAACCAAATGGACGGTAAATACAGACGCGTACAGCACGGCTGCGCAATCTGGAGGTACCCTGAATCTGTTTTCCGATCTCGCACCAAGCCAGGCTTCAGCTTCGTATGTTGGATTCCATAATTACCAGGTATCCGGAGGCACAACCCCCCAAGCATCAGCTATTTTCACGGTCGTGGGAGAATTCCGCACGTCAACCCCGACAACCATCCAGACCACGCGGACGTATTATCTCCAGGAATGGAATACCTTTGAATACAGCTGGTTATCTTCGACACTGGCTCGCTTTTACTCGAATAACCGGTTTATCACCGACCACACGACTTGCATTCCAACCGTGAATCTTCCCGTGAGATTTTTAGCACGAAGCATGAACTCGGGGGGAACTCATTATGGCTGCTGGGTCACCTCGGTAAACACGACCATTGGTCGTATCGGAACTGCGACACGGATGCGTTGCTGGGTGGACCAGAACTATGTCTTTGCCAACGCGCGAGGCGCGCAAATAAAGGCAGACTGGGTACTCGTTCGCCAGTGCAGCACGAACGAGCCGGTAGCCACGGCCACTTATTTCCCGTCGGGAAATAACCTTGTGAGAAGGATCGTCAACATCAACCCGGCAACGCCGGTCGCTAATTTCACAATTCGCCTAGATCTCAATAACTCGTTCAATTACGACCGGTGCGCGCTCGATGGTGCCGATATCCGGTTTTACAGCATGGCAAATGTTTCCCAAGCATACTGGATCGAAAAATGGAACGATGCTGGAGCATCGACGATATGGATTAATGTGGGACAAGCAAGCACATCCAGCATCCAGATGGAATACGGGGATAAAGCCCGCATCTCTGCATCGAATGGAAACGCCACATTTTCCTTTTTTGATCATTTTATTGGAGGTACGCTCGACACAACAACAAAATGGACTAAATTGCAAGAAGTTTCGGGAGCTATCTGGCAGGATAAAGCCTTAGACGTCGTTGTGTTTGATGATGCGAATAACGGCAATCCGGAATGGTATACGACACCTAACGGCCTTGTGCTGGCATCACAAAACAACATAGGTACTAGCTTTGTTGTCAACGCTAAGATGAAATTCTCGGATAGCTGCGTCCGCAGTGCATTCGGGCTGGACACGCTCACAGACAACAGCAATGCGCTTGCTAATTACTTTAGAAACGATGCTGGCGCGGGAAAGATATACCAGGCTTCCGACATCATCGGTGGCACTTTTACCTACCACACGGGCTCGTCCTATATCTATAATACGTCGGCTTGGTATGTTTATCAAATTAGTGTGACCGGAACTCAATCAATTGGTAGGATATACACGGATAATGGATTACTCGTGGACAGTATACCTGGAGTAATGTCTTCCAAAGAGTCGGTATACATTTAAACCAATACGCCGGCACTACTGGGAAAGCCTACGGAATTGCAGATTGGATATTTGCTAGAAAATATACGACAACGGAGCCTATAACGTATTTATCCTCATCGGGATCTCTAGGTCTGACTTTAGGCACAGTTACGCCTTTCACGGGGAGCCAAGCGACGCCCTTCATTTTTTCAGTTCGATATAAGCATAGCAACGATATTTATCCGAATTATGTACGGGTGAACATCAATGGCACGGACTATACCATGGCAAAGAAAATACCCTATGCCTTCGATTACGTAAACGGGGTTACTTATACGACCACCCAGTACTTGCAACCAGGCACCCACCCGTATTTCTTCACTTGCCAGGCCGGATCCGCATCGAATTCGACAACATCTGGTTCGTTGGTCGTGTCGGTTTCCAATTCCCAAGCGCCCGTGCTAAATACACCATCTGTCAACCGGGAATGGGGATATGAGAATGCCACGACATTCACGTTCGGCATAAATTTCACGGATGCAGACAACAATGCCCCGGCTAGCATCAACGTGACCGTGAATTCGACCATCGTACCTATGACCAAAGTGAATGCTTCGGATACCCGATTTAACGATGGCTGCCTTTACCAGGGTTCGATCGTCCTGGTACAGCGAGGTACCTACACGTACACGTTCGATGCATCGGACGGCACGTTTACAGGTTCCCTCGGCCCAATTTCCGGCATCACGGTCGTGTCCAAGTCGTATATTGACGAGACATTTGAATCCCTTGCCACGGGCCAGCTCCACGACGATTTCGAGACTTACACAACTGGCTTGAACTTGAACGGCATAAATTCGTGGACCGATGTGACCGTCGCGCCAGCCACGTCGACAGTGCAGGTCGAGTCGGGCACGAAAAAGCTGGATCAATATGACACGAGCACGACAGGGTATAGCGATAGCCGGTGGACGCTGCCGGCAGGCTATTCAACGACCGGCTGGAATTCCATCACGTTTGATGTCAAAAAAAGCGCCACGACCGGGCGTTCCCAAGCATGGATCTTTGATTTAGCAGGGACCTTGTTATTCGAGGTGAATTTCGAGAATGACGGTTTTATCCGGATAAACGGGGGCGCGGCCACGCTGCAAACCTATGCTGCAAACGTCAACTACCACGTGTCTATGTTTTTCAACCTTGCCACGGACCGGTGCTACGTGATCATCAATAGCACAACATACAACAATACGGGTAGTGCATACACGTTCTACAGTGGAGCTACGTCGACCAACGTCAATT
>JAUQYW010000696.1 GCA_030587525.1 Candidatus Sigynarchaeota archaeon
TGAATGAAGTGAAGAAGCAGCCAAAAAACTTCGATCTATGGAAGCGGCTTGGCCAGAAGTACAAGGACAATTCCGAGCTAGAACAAGCAATTTCCGCCTTTTCAAAAGCCTTGGAATTGAAGCCCGGGAATAAGGATGTCACCCAACTGATAGATTTTTGCAAAAAGGACTTGGATTTCTTGAAAAGTGCTTCCGATTAATGACGAATTCTCTTTTCCTTCTCATTTTTTTGAATATTCTTCGGTAGATTATGAAAAAAGGCATAGAACTGACTATTTCGTCAAGTTTTCAAGCAATTTCACAAGGTTTTCATCGGCAACCTCTTCAGGAAAAACAAGGTATGGCATTCCCGGATATCTGCTCTCCTCATCTGCACGCCAAGCTGAAACACCCGCGATGACTTGTCCGAGCAAAACCGGGTTTTTAACATCGATCCCTTTACTCAACACATCACTTGCCGTGGCATCACCTTTGGCAAGGATGAATTTTGGCTGGAGATGGATCTCTCTAACGAGACTAATGATGTATCTCGGATATAGTGCGGAAATAGCTTCTGCTTGACCATTTTTGGTGTAAATGATCGAGTTTATTTCATTAATGATGTTATCATTCACGGCTTCTGCGATTTTATCGATGGCAACCGAGATTATCGACTCATCCATCGACGAAACGTTCAGTTCATAAGTTTTAGCACGGCAAGTAGCTATGAGCCATTCTAGCAAGATCTTGATCTGCGGCCCGCGGGAAAAAAGGATGAGCACCCCACCACGCACGTTCGCCACGGGAAAGAGGTCGCGGCGAGTAAGCAAATGCTTGCCGGGCGTGTTAGATCCCCCCTTTGGTGAAATTCTGGATGAGTTGCATGGCGCGCCCGCTCTTCACGAGCTGCTTGAGCAGCGGCGCGACGCCGGCATCAACCGCTTCCCACATTTTCCTGATGAGCATCGCGAATTCGAGTTTCTCGGGATCGGGTTCGAAACTGCCGTCCGCAGTGTCGAGCAAAGTGCAAAATTCCTTGAACTTGTCTTCCCCTAGCATCAAGATATTCTCGAGACAGAAAATACCGAGCTGTGTGACGCCCGCGTTGAGGCTCGCGTTGAACTCCTTCAAGTACAGCGCCGGGTCGATCTGATCGAAATGCTTGCCGAAACCCGTGACGCCAAAACATATCGACGCCTTCTCCCCGTGTTGCTTGGCAAAGTCTTTGCAATACGAGTAGACGAGGTGGACGAAGTCGTCGTGCTCAAGGATGGCATGCGTGTATTCGGCAAAGATCATATAATTCACCATATCCCAGTTGACCGTCTGGATGGGCGTCGTGAGGAAATCTTGCAGGATGTTCTTGCCATCCGCGAGATCGCTGAAGGTTATGGGCAGAGCCACGCACAAGGCTTTCGTGCCTTGCTCGTGCATCGCGTTCACCAGTCGCTGGAAGCGTTTCGTCATGGCATCGAACCGAGCGTCGTCCATCTCGTCGATCTTGTCGACGATCTTGCCGACCTCGGCGATGATGTTCGGGCTTTGCTTTTTTCCGGCCTTCTTTGCCTCTGCCTGAGCCTCTGCGTTGGATTTCACCGGATCGATCGGGATGATTTTCCCGCGGGCATCGAGCTTGATGAATGCGCGCTGCTTGCGCAGCTCCTCGTTTTTCTTGAAGCGTTCCTGGTCGACGTCCGGCTCCACATCCACGAGGACATATTCCGGCGGTTGAAACTTGTTTTTCTTGTACCATGCCATAATCCGATTGATCAAGGCCTCGAACTTGTCGACCGTGTGGATGTTCGGGTAATACCCATCTTCCAAACTGAGCACCGGCCACGGATAAAAGTGGTCGTAGATGCCGAGCTGTTTCAGCTTGGCGAGGAGTTTTGCATACGTGGTGTCGAAATCGTGCTCGTAAATCTTCAAGAAGAGCCCGAAATTGCACTCTTTCATAAGCTCCGGCACCTTCAAGTCAAGTATGTCTTGCACGAGCAAGAACTCGCATGAAAAGCCCCATCGCCAAGCGCTCCGTGGCAATTTGCCTTGCTCCAAGTTCTGACTCATAATGAAACATTGCTCCGAATCCTTTTTGAAGCGACATTATGCCGTTCCGAATATCGGTACGATTTCATCATACAACGTATCGCAATAGCAAAAGGGTTATATGGGAAAAATGTTCTTGTTCTTGTCATGAAACTACCGAAAATCGGGTTTGGTACATGGGAATTGGCCCCTAGCGTGTGCAAAGCTTCTGTTTTAAAAGCCATCGAGACCGGCTACCGCTTCATCGATACAGCGCAAATTTACGGGAACGAGGCTCAAGTGGGCGAGGCAATCGCAGCATCCCCCGTTCCACGCGATGATCTCATCATTGCCACGAAGATCTGGATCACCCAGCTAAAGCCAAAGAACGTACTCAAGAGCGCGGCGATCAGCCTCCAGAAGCTGCAAGTCAAGACCATCGACATCTTGTACGTGCATTGGCCGTTTTCCCTCACGTACAAGGCCAAGGAGACCTTAAGAGCGTTCAGCCAGCTCGTCGACGAAGGCAAGGTAAGTTCCATCGGGGTTGCAAACTTCAATCCGGCGCTCGTCGACGAGGCGATCGACGTTTTAAAAGGATATGGCAAGTCACTTTTCGTCGTTCAAGTCGAGCATCACCCGATGCTCCAGCAACGGGTTATGCGGGAGCATTTGCAAAAGAGAAATGTGAACCTCGTCGCTTATTCCCCGCTAGCGCGTGGGGATGTCGTCAACGTGCCAAAAATCCAGCAAATCGCCAAGAAACACAACGTGACACCGAGCCAGGTGTCCCTGTCGTGGATCATGGACCACGGCGCGATTCCTATCCCGAAAGCGACGAGCGAGGCGCATATCAAAGACAATTTCGCTGCGCAGGGATTGAAACTCGACAAGGAGGACATCACGCTGATCGATGACATCAAGGTTAAAAGGCGAAAGGTAAACATTCCGTTCCTTCGACCAAAGTGGTGAAACACATGGCACATGTCATCATCGCGACGCTGAAGATCAAGGAAGGAAAGCTGAACGAGGCGCTCAAGCTGTTGAAGGATTTCGGGGCGTGGATCACGAAGAACGAGCCGGGCACGTTGCAATACTCGGTGCACACGGTAAAAGGAAAGGAAAAGAACACGATCGTGGTCTACGAGCGTTACAAGGATACAGATGCGTTCTCAATACATAACAAGCATCTAAACGAGCGCGCGGGGGGCCTCATGGCCTTGCTTGATGGCAATCTCGACATCAAGACATTGATCGACGCGTGATGCGGCACCTTCGCGCAATGGAACATTTTTCTTGGTTCCAGCGCAAGTATCATCCATGACCCGATGGACACTTATCATCGATAAACCGGCTCGCATCAAGATAGAATTTTTGCCCGTCTTAATGAACGTTCCTTTTATCGCCATCATCTTGTACATTTTATTCTCTAATGCTTCCTACTGGTCGATGTTTAATAGCATCCTCGCGGGCGTGTTCCATCTTGGAGATCTTCCTTATATCGAGATCCTACTTGGTATCGCTATCGGGTTCGGGTTGTTCACCATCATCTACGGGCTCACCGGGATGTTCAAGCTCGAGATCTTACACAAGCCCGCCCTCAATGCCATCCCGTCCGCGATGCTGGCTTTCATGACCGTGTTGGTCATCATCTTGCTCAACATAAACGTGCGCGTGAACCTGGATTACTTGTTCTTTATGCTCGGACCCGAAACGGGTTTCATCGTCTACGTGGGCGCGAGCCTCGGTATTTTCGTGCTCGTTATCTTGCTCGTGGTCGGGATCAAGCAATTGAAGGATCTTCGACCTGACGAGAAAGGATTGATCAACAACAAGGTGTTGCACCCGATGCTCGCTGCCGTAACGACCATCATCTCGGCAGTCCTTGGCTTCTCGATGATCCTCGCGATCGGGTTCTATTACCCGCGGACAACGATTTATTGGGACAACGTTATCGGCGTGCACACGCGGTATGTTGATTGGGGCGGTGCACCAGCGATTGTCTGGTATATCATTATAGCGGTCACGGTCATCACGAGTAGATTATGCTGGCGTCGCTTAGTGCATCCAGCAGATAATAAAACCCTGTTAACGAAAATCTTTATGAAAAGAATAACGTGCTTGCTGATCATTTGTCATTCAGCCGTGATCGTATGGTTTTCTGCCGATTTTGAAATGCGAATGTATCCCGCGCTCCCGGGGCTGTCGATCTATCCCGCGACGACGCTCTCGCTCCTCTCGTTCGTGAGTTTCATCAATTTGCTCTGGGTATGGAAGTTGTTGACTGCCCGGCCACCAGTGCCAGACCAGAAAATATATCGAGAAACTCCAAAACTGGTGAAGCAGTGGTACCTGCGCACAACGATCAAGGTGGCGGTGGTCATCGGCGTACTGTTCGTGCCTTACTGGTTCGTGTTTTACCAGCCCATCGTGGCGTGGGCACCGCGCGTCGACGTTCCATTCCAGGCACGGCTCGTCAACCTCGCGGGCGTCGACGTTCCATTTGCAGGCGATATCGTGTATCCAGGCTTCGAGCTGCAATCCAACTATTCCCACGAATATCTCAACTTGAGCGGCACGTGGCGGATGCAGCGGCTGTACGCGTCGAGTGTCCACTCGCTCTCGCCCAGGACCGAGAACTTCATCAGGATGCTTACTGACGGGCAGCATGAACCATCATACAATGATGCTTGGTGGGAGACCGTGACCGTGCCTTCCCCGGTGTCGCAATACAATGACGAGGTGAAGGCGTGGGGCGTATGCTGGTACCGGCGCAATGTCACAGTTTCCGCTTCGTACGCGAACAAGTCGATCTGGTTCAAGTTCATGGGCGTGAACTATTTCTGCGACGTGTGGATCGATGGCACGTACGTCGGGTACCACGAAGGGGGTTTCACGTCGTTCGCGTTCGATGTGTCGTCTCTCATGACGCCTGGCTCCCACTTGATTGCCATCCGGATCGATAACCCGCAATGGGACATCAAGGACAGCTTTTTTTACACGATCCAGCCGAATGGGGCCGATTTCTTCAACTATGGTGGCATCGTGCGGGAATTGTACTTGGAAGCAGCACCCGTGGCGTCCATCTCGCGCGTCGACGTGCGGGAAACGGGCTTCACCACGATCAACCACGTGAACGGTTCGGTCAGCGCGGAGATCGACGTCACGTGGCAATGCCTTCCCGCGGGAACCGCACCGGGCGACACTGCATCGTTGAGTATTGGCGTGTACCCGCTGGTGTTCGAGAACGAGACCGCGCTCAAATCCCGGGAGACATGGCTGTTCGCGAACAAGAGCGCGCCGGCCTTCACCGGGACGTATGTCGTAACGATGATCGGTATCAATAGCACGCGGTACGCGGCTTCCCGGTTCAACGTGACGATACCGAACCTATCGTACTGGTCTACGAAACAGCCGGCACTGTACGCGGTCATGGTGAACTTGACCGCGGGCAGCTCGATCGACTTGTTCTGCACGCAGACAGGCTTCCGGAACTTCACGACCGAAGGCACGGAGCTGCGGCTCAACGGGGCGCCGCTGAAACTTGCCGGTGTCTCGATCCACGAGCAATATCCCGAGCCGACAGGGAGAAGCTTGTCGGACAGCCAGCGGTTCTGGGATCTGCAATGCGTCAATAAGACGCGGTCGAACTGGTGGCGTGGCTCTTATCCCTTTCATCCTATGATGTATTTGTACTCCGATCGGCTCGGCATTTCGTGCTGGGAGGAGGCGCAGATCTTTTGGTGTAATGAGCCAGATTTAATTGAGGGCTTTTCACGTGGCACGTACAGCTCGATCTGGATCGAAATGCTGTACCGGGATTATAATCGACCGTGCATATTAATGTGGAGCGGTGGTAACGAGCCATGGTCGTACGAGTATTTCGTCACGTACCTCAGGGAGACGAAAAGTTTCTTGGATACCCACGATCCAAACAGGATCCTGGCGTTCGCGTGCGTAAGCTCGCAAGACTGGACAGGCCTGTTCCGTAACACCCCGCTCCGCATCGTGACGCCCAATTGCTATGGCGGCACGTTCGAGGGAATCCCTGGTGCCTGGTACAACGAAACCACGGCGAACCTCCAACGCTTTGGAAATAACAATCCTGGGAAGCCCATCGTGAACATGGAATTCGGATATTGGCGAGATTCCACCAATAACCAGAGCCGGTGCTTCCTTGAATGCTTCAGGGCGTTCACGGAGAACCCCCGCGTGCAAGGCTTCACGTGGTGGCTCGCTTTCGATTATTACGGCAGTAATTATTACAACGGCATGGGCGTGTACAATATGGCGCGCACGTGGCACCAGAACGACACGTTCGACGCAATGGTCGCCAATTACACGACGTTCACGGCCGCCAACATGTAACCCGTCCTTTTCCCTTCTTTTTTTAAGTCAAATTGTTCTATACCATTGTTAGTTCTACTCTAATATTGTCAGTACTTTGGTAGTCTAAACTGACATCTCATGACATCATTATCGAGATTATCGTTAATATCGGGATCATACGGGGATTTATCGGGCTTCTATCGAGATCGTCATGTGTCG
>JAUQYW010000699.1 GCA_030587525.1 Candidatus Sigynarchaeota archaeon
CTTGCACATGTACCTCGAGGATTTCGGCACGATGCTCGCGCCGATGTCCACGGCCTTCCCAGGCGAGCAACCCGCGAGCCTCGATGATGCTGACACCCCGCGCCTCGTCGTGCGGTCTGACGGCGGATCCGGGTTCGTATTTGTCAACAACCACGACCGGTACAACGCGAAAATGCATGACCTCGAGGGCGTGAAGGTTGACATCCAACTAGATGGCGAGACCATCAGCATGCCTCGCACGTCGATGGTGATCAAGCGAGGATCCTACTTCATCTTGCCTTTCAACTTCCATGCCGGCGGCGCGCTGCTGAAGCACGCGACTGCCCAGTTACTTGCATCGATCGATCACGGCGGGGTGTTGACCTATTTCTTCTTCCAGGTCGAGGGAATCGAGCCCGAGTACTCGTTCGACGTGGCGTCGATAGAAACGATCGCGGCCCCGAAAGGCCGGGTCGAAAAGCAAGGTGCCGTGTATCACGTGACCGGCATCCAACCCGGGACGGGTGAAACCATCAAGATCAAGGATCGAGACAAGCGAGACATTTCGATCATCACGCTCACGCGCGATCAAGCCTTGCACGCGTGGAAGGGGCTTGCGTGGGGTGCTTGGAGGTTATTCATTTCGGTTCCCGATCTCTACTTCGATAATAGTAGCGTGACGTGCTATGCCGACGAGCTGGAAGATGTCGCGTTCTCGGTCTATCCAGCACCCTCGCGTTCGTTGCTTGCCGATGAGAAGCCCCTTGCATCGAGCGCGGATGGCGTGTTCACGAGATACGCAGGAAAAATACCGTGGACCAGCAAATCATTCAAATTAAACATCGTGGAATGCAATGACAACCCGGGAAACTGGTTGATCGACATTCCCGGCGATGCCATGCAAGGAATCCACGACGTGTTCTTGACCATTCACTATGCCGGGTGCGTCGCCTGTTTATATGTTAACGATAAGCCTGTTGCCGATGACTTTTACAACGGCACCCCGTGGGTCGTCGGTATCAAACGCTGGTGCCCCCAAATCCTTGCAAGGGCAATGCGCTTGGAGATCGTGCCGCTCGAAGCAGACGATGATATCTACCTCGAAAAATGGCCGGCTTTCGAGAAGGGAACGAGCAAGCTGTGCAAGCTCGTGAGCATCACGGCAACGCGACAGTGTAGTGTTGTCATCGGCGAACACGAGCGTGCCAAATCAAACAAGGTGAAACTATGAAACCGAGCAAACTCCGTTGCGAATACACAGAAAATCCCGTGGCCGTGGATGCGAAGCACCCGCGGTTGAGCTGGATACTAACACTTGATGCTGGGGAAGAAAATCGACGCGGCGCGAAGCAATCAGCATATCGCGTCATCGTGGCGTCATCCGAGCAGAAACTGAAGCAAAATGCAGGCGATTTATGGGACAGCGGCAAGATCGCGTGGGCTGATCCTTCACGAGTCGACTACGCGGGCCAGGAATTGGCTTCGCGGTCGATATGTTACTGGAAGGCGAAAATTTGGGATGAGAAGGATGCCGAATCCGAATGGAGCCAACCGTCGTCTTGGATCGTGGGAGTTTTTCCCAAGGATTGGAAAGGAGACTGGATCGGCGCCCGGGAAAGCGTTTCCTTCGTGGATAGGTTTCCGGTCTCGGAAGAGCTCAAGGATTGTCCCGCGTGGATCAGACCAGCTGCCCGCCGCGAGCACCCTCACGGTCCTGGACCCGAAAATGATTATGCCAAGGCCGTGTATTTGCGAAAAGAGTTCACGGTGAAGAAGGCTCCCTCGCGTGCCATCGTGCGTGTCGCGGGCGTCGGGTACAACGAGGTGTACGTGAACGGCCAGAAAGTTGGAGACAACGTGCTGGATCCCGGCGCGACGCAATACGACAAGACCGTGCTCTACGTCAGCCACGACGTCACCCAGCTGCTCCGCGATGGGAACAACTGCATCGGCGTGATCCTGGGCAACGGCTGGTACTGGGTCGGTACCCCGGACCTGTTCGGATTCGAGAGAGCGCCCTGGGCCGCCCCGCCCCGCTGCCGGCTCGAACTGGAGCTCGCCGGGGCGGACAAGAGCAGCGATTTCGTCTGCACCGACGTGTCGTGGTCATACACGGAGGATGGGCCGATCACGTTCAACTGCATCCGGTCGGGCGAGGTGTACGATGCCCGCAAGGACCTCGGCGCGTGGAGCGCCGCGGGCGGCGTTGGCAAGGCTGACAAGCGCTGGCAAGACGCGAAGATCTTGACGGCCCCCAAGGGGATCTTGCACGCCCAGTTCATCCCGTCGATCAAGGCGCAAGATGCGTTCGGCCCGATCAAGCGCCAGCTCTTGCCGGGTGGCAAGATCGTGTACTGGTTCCCGTTCAACAATGCGGGCTGGGTCGAGATCACGGTCAACGGCACGCCTGGGCAAGTGATCTTGATAGAACTGAACGAGAAGCTGAATCCCGACGGCTTGGTCGACATGCAAACGCATTCCGGGCACACATATGGACGGTATCAGACCATGGAGTACATCTGCAAGGGAGGCATCGAGACGTGGCACCCGCGCTTCTGCTATGCCGGGTTCCAATACGTGCAAGTGACTGGTGCTAAGCCCGACGAAGTCATCGGGATCGTGGCGCGCCAAGTCTGTACGAGTTTCGAGCCATCAGGCGAGTTCCATTGCTCGAACCTCCTGATCAACAAGGTCAACGAGGCGTGCAAGCGAACTTTCTTGAACGGGTTCCATTCCTACCCGCAAGATTGCCCGCAACGCGAAAAAGCTGGCTGGACCGAGGATGCGCTGCTGTCCGCGCACGGCAGCGTGTACAATCACAACGCGCTGCTCGCGTACGAGAAATGGGCGCGTGACTTGATCGATAGCCAGACCGAGGCGGGGCAAGTGCCCGACATCGTTCCATCGCCTGGCTGGGGAAAGCCGGCTAAGAACAAGGCCCCGGATGACTTCTCGCAGTGGACGGCCGATGAACTTGGGAATATGGCTGATCCATGGTGGGGCGGGGCGCTGGTCATGCTGCCGTGGAAGCTCTACTTGCATTATGGCGATAATGGCATTTTGCAAGAAGCGTATCCCGCCATGAAAAAATTCGTCGATTTCTTGACGCGCACGACGCAATTTTCAGCCAAAGAATATGATTACATGATCAATTGGCAAACCATGCTCGGCGATTGGCTCGAGGTAGGATCTGGTGGCAGCGCAAATCGCACGCCACGCGTTCTCACGTGCACGCAAGCATATTATCGGTGTGCTTCCATCGTCGCCAATGTTGCAGGGCTGCTCGGTCATGACGCCGATATGCAAACCTACACAGCGCTGGCAAAGAAGATAAAGGCAGCATTCAACGAGGAATACCTCGATGAGAAGAGCGGGCTCTACGCGAAGGATAGCCAGGGAGCGCTAGCAATGTCGCTCGTTCTGGGCTTGGTGCCTGAAGGCTTGGAGAAGAAGGTGTTCGATCAGCTCGTGCGTAACGTGGTCGATGCTCGAGCGGGACATTTGTCCACCGGCATCGTTGGCACATATTTCTTGTACAAAGCGCTCGGGCAAGGCGGAAGGCCGGATGTTGCATATCAAGTAATCACTGCCAAGGGCTTTCCCGGGTTCGAGCACATGCTAACACGGGTTGAAGAATCAACGCCGATGCCGAGCACCACGCTGTGGGAGGATTGGAACGGCGTGGCGTCGCTGGCCCACCCCGTGCAAGGCTGCGTGGCGTCGTTTTTTTACGAGTACATAGCTGGCATCCAACCCGATTCCCCGGGATTCCAACACTTTATCGTCGCGCCCGAGATCATCGGTGATATAACGTGGTGCAAAGCCAAGCTCGACACGTTGCACGGCACGATCAAGGTCGATTGGCGTCTCGACGGCGGCAAGTTATTCATGTCCGTAGTCGTACCTGCCAACACGACTGCCGAGATCGTTCTTCCTTGCAAGGACAAAACTCAAGTCATAGAAGGCGAGGTCGCAGTCGAAACTAGACCAGAACTCATAATAAAGGCAGTTGAAAGGGGAAAGCTGATACTTCAAGCCGGTTCCGGGAGTTACTCGTTCACCACGATCATTGCCAAGGCATAAATTTTACAAAAAAATTCCAAGAAATATAATTCTTTAATATCTGACCGACCGCCCCGCTGAATTCGGCGGAATATTCAGTCTTTTTTCCCTTATTCGCTCCTTATTACTCTCTTTTCGGTGGCGTTGCATAACATAGCAACGCTCCCCGTCTCCATGACCACTTGATACGTGTCAGCTAATAACTAGTACTAGATATAAAGCTATATATCGTGCCAAATGGAATTTGCATGAATGATGCAGAACGGGATGCACGTTGAAGCGAATTTCGGAAAAAAGGATAAAAATAGGACACATTCGGCACATGAATCAGTGATCATGCGTGGAATGGTCTAGAATCCTAAATATTTATTTTGTTTTTTTTGTTGTTTTGTGCTTCATGGTTACCCGTTTCTTGAGGAACATGGGCGCATTTTTTACGAAGCGGTTGAGCCGCCCCGGGACGACGATGACCTTGTTTTTCCGCAATCCGGCTAGGGATTCATTCACGACGCCTGCCGGAGTTCCCCAGGCCATTTTAGGAATGCTCTTTTTCAATTCTTTTAATTCCGTGGTTTTATCGTGGAATTCCGTGTGAGTGAATCCTGGGCACAATGCCTGGACGCGAACGCTCGTGTCATGGAGTTCCATGCTCAGGCATTCCGCGAGCATCACGAGGAACGCTTTCGTTGGCGAATACATTCCTGGCGCCGGTGAAAAGGCAGCCACGGAAGCGGTGAAAACGAGCGCGCCGCGGTTGCGGTTGACCATGATGGGAAGTGCTGTACGCGCCAGTACAACCGATGTGATGTCATGGACTTGAATCATATCGAGCATACGCTGGTAATCGGAACTCATAAAGCCGCCCGAAAGGCCGAACCCGGCATTGCTGATCAGCACGTCTAGGTCATTTAATTCGCGGATCCTGGCGGCCACGCGATCCACGGCTTCCGGATCTGCCAGGTCCGCGGCGAGCACCTCGACGGAAATCCCGTTCTTGCTTTTCAATTCATTCGCGAGTTGATCGAGCGTCTCCTTGCGTCGTGCAACGAGCACGAGGTTAAATCCTTCCCCCGCCAATCTCCTGGCAAATTCCGCGCCCATACCGCTCGACGCGCCGGTTATTAGCGCCCGGCCTGGCTTTTCCCAGTTCATGAAATTCGGATTTGCTTGCATGATGACCGATTCTCTTGACGGCTACATATAAGTTTTTTTAGCTGGTAGCTTTCAGTGATGAAATCCCACCATTACGTTAATATCACGGAGGGCAAAAAACCATCATAACAAGGACGGAACTTGGATGCCCATAAAACCGATGCGAGTCGATTGTGATCGAGAATGAAAGAAGGAGAATCCACTTATTTGGAAAGCTCGCCGTCAAAATCGGAATATTTCTCGTGGATCAATAACACGAATGAGGGTGCCACGGAAGCCCAAACGCTTATCAATCTCAATTTTTTCAAGTGGCTATACGACGAGTTTGGCATGGCCTTGGACATCTATGCTTTTGATGCTGGTGCCATAGATGGGCCTCGTTATTACGGCAGCATGGACAGCGAGAAGTTCAAGCGCCAGTTTCCGAACGATTTCGATCCGGTCGTGGAGCTCGCCAAATCTTTTGGTTGCCGCCTCGGTTTATGGGGTGGTCCGGATGGATTCGGGAACACGGATGATGAGGAACAGAAACGCACCGAGATGATGGTGTCGCTGTGCCGTGACTATGACTTCCACCTGTTCAAGTTTGATGGCGTCTGTGGACAACTCCGGTTGCTCAAGCAGGGTGCCCTGGCACGCGAGCTCGCGGAATGCCGGAATTTCTCCCCCGATCTCATCGTGCTGAACCACCGGCTGCGGCTCGGCGAAGCGGGACCTTACGCGACAACATGGCTCTGGGAAGGAAAAGAATCGTACATCGACGTGTTTATGGCCAACCAAGCGACGGCGCCCCATCATCGCCAAGAAGAGCTGTCGCGGGGAGTGCCACCCAAGCTACAGCGTCTCACGGAAGATCACGGCGTGTGCTTGTCGTCATGCTTGGGCTTTTGGGAGGATGCCCTCGTGCTGCAAGCGTTCAACCGTGACTTGATATGCGCGCCGCAGATCTACGGCAACCCGTGGTTCCTCAAGGACGAGGAATTCCCCAAGCTAGCGAGGATCTTCAACTTGCACCGCCGGTTCCGCGATATCCTGGTAAAGGGTATGCTTTTGCATGGCAAGCGGTTTGGTCCCCACGCGGTGTCGCGCGGGCTCGGCCACACGCGCCTCGTGACGCTGCGGAACCTGACGTGGGAACCAGCAAAATACATGGTCCGGCTTGACTCGTCGATCGGGCTCGACAAGGTAAGCAAGGCAAAAATTCATGTTCGTCGTTTTCACCCGTCGGAAAAGATCATGGGTGATTACGAGTACGGCTCCACCATCGAAGTCGAGGTGCTGCCGTTCCGCTCGTGCTTGTTGCTCGCGACATCGGGCGGCACCGGGGAAATCGGCATCGATGGGTGCGATTATGAAGTGGAAAAGGACCTTGCCGGGAAGCCCGTGGTCATCAAGATTCTCGGGTTACCCGGCCGCACCGCGAATGTCTCCCTCGTCTCGCTGCGCCAGTTCAACAAGGCCACGATCG
>JAUQYW010000721.1 GCA_030587525.1 Candidatus Sigynarchaeota archaeon
GGATTACCAATTTCCATGAAAATTCCCGCTTGACCATGATAATTCGTCATTTGGAAAGAATGATTTTAACTTATCTAACCTTTTCCTTATACCATATGCACGTGATCGGGAAATGGATCTTGCTCGGCACGGGTATTGGATTGTTCGCGTCGAGCTGGTTCGGCTTCCCAGCCGCGCTGGAACAGATCATCAGCGTTTTCTCGTCCCTTACTATCTCGGGCGGTGCGCCCTCGATCACTATGGATCCGCTACCTATCGTGCAGTTCGTGGCTTTGCTCCTTTTCGGGCTCATTTTGCTGGGGAACGGGTACGTGAGCCCGGCAGAATCGCTGGCGACAGCGTGGAAGCGCTGGAAGAAGCATGTTCCAGCGACGGTTCCCCCCAGCGCCTCGCCATCACGCGTCTTCACGTTCACCTCGTTCAGCTTTGCACGAATGGCCATCTCGATCGCGGTCGTGCTCGCCGGGTTCGGCTGGATCTGGCCGTCGACCAGCGGGCTTCGATTTGGTTTCTTTACAGAATCCTTCGAGCTGATCCCCTTTGGTGTCGAGCACGCCCTTCTTCCATTACCCGTCTTCTACTTTGCTGGCCTTCCCTTCATCCTCATCGGCGTCATATTGTTCTTGCAAACCTTGTTTTCACTGCAAGCGTACAAGATTTCTATCTTCGGTGACAAGATCGACGTGCGGGCTTACCTTTTCCTGCCTGACAAGGAGGTCATCGAGAAAAACCGCGTCACGTTCGCTCAGGCTGGCCCAGAACGATCCCGCTATAAATGGTTCGTTACTGGGCTCGTCATGTTGCTATCGCTTAACGTGCACATCGGCTGGAGCATCAACGATGCGATCATTCGGCCAGAACTATCTCAATTGCTCCTGACGAGCGGTGTTGTCGTGTTGGCTTGTATGATCGTGCTCGCCATCATCCCGCGAATGACCTTGCGGTTCCAGGTTACAACTCCTGCTGGGAGTGGTGCCGAAATGTTTACATTCAAGGTTACGCCGCTGTTGAAACCATCAGCGTGGCGTGCGATGGTCGATGCGCTGGGTATTTCCCCGCCCAGGAACACGAAGGACGCGTCAGAAGAACCTGGGAAGGACCGCAAGGTCGGCCCCCTCATGGACATCATAACCGGATGCATCTTTCTCTTGTTCGGCATCGCGTCGCAGCGGAACACGACCATCGTGCTCGGCGTGGGGATCGATGCCGCCTTCATCATCTTCGGTATCCGTCTCGTCGGGAAATGGTTGCAAGATGCCCCGCTGAAGGAAACCATCACAAAAAATCCGAGCGGGTTTGTGATTATGACGCAAAAAACGATATTCGGTTATCGCAACACCCAGCTCGCTGCAACATCGGAAATGATTCTCGGGCGCCGCTTCAAGGTGCCCAACATTTTCGACTCGATGGCCATGATCTTCATAGCAGCCAGCGTCACGTGGTATATGACTCGCAGTTGGTTTCCCCGGTTCTCATATTTTGAAACCACACCGCAATATTGGATGAGTGGTGTCGTCGTGCTTTTGTTACTAGCCTGGCGGCTGCTAGCAACACGTCCGACGGTTACCTTCGGATCACGTGCTTTATACCTTGAAAAAGGCACCAGTTCGCCATTGCGACTCAATAAAAGATTTTTCAAGGAAATTCCAATTCGATTGGTTGCATATTTCAAAAAAATCGATGATCCTGGCTTGCGTCGTTCATTCTGGCTTCAGCTAGCCACCTTTATCATGCTCATCTCGGCACCACTCATTCTCGCTTCTCTCGGCTTTGCAATCTTGATGGAAGGATATCCTCTCTACATCATGGTTTCGATTTCGGTTGGATGGAGTGCTTTCTCCTTTTTTTATGGGTTTCGTGAGAAAGCGAGAACCAGGAATCCATGAAAACCTTTTTAGATAAATATGGGAAAAACCATAAATATGTGAATTATTTTCATTAATCTATGGGTAACATTACGCTTACGGTCGATAACAGTATCCATCAACGAATGAAAAACCATCCCGAAATAAAATGGACAGAGATCGTTAGGCGAGCAATAATGGAGTATCTTGCCAAGATAGAAGAGCCGGAAATGATGACTATCGCGGAAATGAGAGCAAGGATGGATAGTGAAACTTTAGATTTAATCGATGAGCTTGCTGCAAAAAACACGAACTTGGAAGAAAGTCTTATTCTCAGAGAAAAAACTCACGCAATGGACGTTGACCGGGTCAAACACTTGCAACGGCTCGAAAGAGGTGAGGACTGAACGTGTGGTTGCTTGATACGAATGCATTGATCCACTGGGAAAAAGAATTGCGTCAAGAGCCAACACGAGAGCCGATTTGCATCACGACAATTTTTTCGATGGTTGAATATCCCGAAGCGCTAAAATATCCTGAAATCACGCTTCTTTATCCGAGCATAGCAACATATGATAAGAGTATCAAATATGCAGCGAAATTGCGGAAGGTCGGAACCATGATCCCTGCAATTGACGTGTTGATCGGAACACTCGCAGTGGAAAGAAAAGTGAAGCTTGTCACGGATGACGGTCACTTCGCATCATTTCATTCAATCGAACCGGGGTTAGAGATTGTCGAGTTTAATCAATTCAAAAGCGAAATTGATGTAAAAACAAAAAATGGGGGAAAGAAAAAAGGATCAAAAGACTAAATGAGAATTCACGTGATTTGCACGTCATAGACGCCTGGATTTGCTTCGATGATTATTTGCTTCTCTGTCTTTTTCACTATCTTGAGAGTCTCGTCACGACCAATCTCATAGCCATTAACTGTTATCTTTGCGTTCTCGTGAATGGATAAATCGATCGTCGCTCGCACGTTCGGCGGTAACTCAAAATGATGTGAAATCATGCCTTTTCCCTTTTTCCAAGAAGAAACAATTTTACCGCGGATGGAATCATAGGATCCCTTGCCCCATGTCAATGATCCTCCCGGGCGGGGTGCCAGCACCACGCGCTTCATACCTGGCTCGTGCTCGTCGAAGTTAATGCCGAGTACGACACGGTACAACCATTCACCGACAGCGCCGATGGAATAATGGTTGAACGAGTTCATGCCCTTGTCCTGGAACCCGCGGCCAGCGACGAAGCCATCCCACCTTTCCCAAATCGTCGTCGCACCATTTTCTATCGTGTATCCCCACGAGGGGAACTGCTTGCTCTCGGCAAACTTGTAAGCCTGCTCGTTTTGCCCGCGCTTCGACAGTTCCATCATCATCTGGATCGTGCTAATGAACCCGGTCGACAACCGTCCCTTGTATTGCTTGATCGCTGCGAGTAAGTGATCAACCGCGGCGGCTTGCTTGTCCTCGGGCAAAAGGTCGAAACCAAGGGCGACGGCATACCCGGCTTGCGTGTCTCCCTCGATCTTGCCATCTTTTTTGACATAAGTGGTGTTGAACGCGGCGCGGACGCTAGCTGCGAGGTCGCCGTAAATCTTGGCATCGTCATCCTTGCCTAATACGTGAGCGATCTTGGCAAGCATACCAACCGACTGCGCGTAGAATGCCGTCGCAAAGGCGATCTTGGGCATCTCGCCTCCCTTCTTCGGGTAACCCTTCGCTTTCAAGGTATCCCCATTGAGCCAATCGCCATAATTGCTGCCCATGACGCGCCAGATGAAGTCGGGATTTTCATCACGGATCAAGTCCACATATTTCTTCATGGACTCGTAATGCTCGGCAAGAAGGCGAATATCGCCATATGCAACGTAAACGCGCCATGGCACGATGATACCGCAATCTCCCCATGCCGGGCCAAACGCCGACGCCAACGAGTTGAATGGGTGCGGCGCGAAGTCCGGATACATGCCCTCCTCGCCTTGCCCGTCGCGCATGTCGACCGTGAACTTGGAAAAGAACGCGGCCATGTCCATGTTATAGATCGCGGTCTGTGCAAATACCTGAGCATCGCCCATCCAGCCCATGCGTTCATTTCGCTGCGGGCAATCGGTCGGGATGGATAAAGTGTTGTCCCGCTGGGTCCAGAGAATGTTTTTCCACAGCTGGTTAAGCATAGAGTTGGAGCACTCGAACGAGCCTGCAACCGCCATATCCGAGGAAAACGCTTTTCCAACGAGCATGTCGCTCGATGGTTTGCCCTTCAAACCCCGCACCTCCACATACCTGAACCCGTGGAAAGTAAAATGGGGATGGAACCAACGTTCTGCTTTGCCATCGAGGATAAAGACATCGGTCTGGTTTGCGAGCCGCAGGTTATCCACATATAGCGATCCGTCAAGATCGAGCATCTCGCCGTGGCGCAGCGTGACTTGCTGGCCGGCATCTCCCTTGAGGCGCAGCTCGCACCAGCCGACCATATTCTGCCCAATATCGAAGATGAACATGCCAGGGCTCGGTTCCGTGATCTTGACGGGCTTTAGCGTGTCGAACGAGCGGATCGGTTCGTTTTTCTGGGCTACGATGCTGGCATTAATGGATGTATCGGCGATCACAGCAGTCCATTTTGCATCGTCAAACCCGGGCTTGTCCCAACCCAATTGCTCGAGCCGGGCATCGTAGGTTTCGCCCATGAAGTTGTCGGCAGACTGGATCGGTCCATTCTCATAAGCTTTCCACGAGCCATCCGAAACGACCTCGATAACCTTGCCATCCAGCAGCTCAACCACGAGCTTCACTAGCAAGCGGCGATTCTTGCCATAATATCGCTGTCGCACCATGTCGCCGGGACCGAGCAGTCCCATGTACCATCCATCGGCTAGCATTGCACCGATAGCATTGTCGCCATCTTGTATCATATCCGTAACGTCGTAAGCTTGATATTGCACGCGCTTGACATAATCCGTCCATTCCGGTGCGAGCGCGCGGTCGCCCACCTTCGCACCGTTGATGCACACTTCGTAATCACCGAGGGCAGTCGCATAAAGCATGGCCCGCTTTACCTGACCAGAAACGCGGAACTGCTTCCGGAGCATAGGCGACGGGTCGCTGGCAATTATTTCGACAAGATCGGGCTTCGTCGTGTCCTTGACCTTGATCTTGTGCGGTTCCTTGGCTGGTACACCGATCCAGGTGGCGTTCCAGTCCTTTTTCGAGAGCAAGCCGATATGCCAGAATGCCGCTTCGCAATCATTCCACGACGACTCGTTCCCCGAATTATCCCAGACCTTGACCTTCCAGAAGCACCAGGCACGAGATACGAGCGGCTTTCCAGCGTAGCAAACGTTAATGGTCTCTACGGACTCGACCTTGCCGCTATCCCACATGTCTCCTTCTCCCTTTACTATCATTTCCCTGGTGGACGCGACGATCAAGCGATAAGCGATTTGAAACAAACCGCGAGCATCATCCGCTGCGGGCACCAGGATCCAGCTCAGCCGGGGCGATTGCACGTCGAGTCCGAGAGGATTGACGAGGTACTCGCACCGCAATTTTTTCGGTAGTAGCATAGGCGATAATAACGTTTATACAAAATTAAACGATTAGGCCAGGTATAATCATAGAAGATCTCTATCAAAATCTCCAAGTCATCTTGTTTTTTATGAAGTTGAAAAATTGTCGTAGATTCACCTCTGGATCACTCCCAAAACCACTCGATTCCACGTTTACTTCATTTTCATCGTGATAATGCCACGGGAAACTTGAAATGGCTTTCCACTGGGACGATGCGATCCAGACGTATTATTGTCCCATTCAAGTGTAACTCAACCGATTTTTGGTTTGCAGAAAGAAGAGAATCCACGATAAATCCTACAGAATGTCTTGCAATATTTTTCGTTTGCCATCAGGTCGAGCGTCACTCGCTAGGTGACGAAGGGCGCGATATTGATGTGTTCGTGAAACAAGGTGCCGCGTTCGTGAAAGGCGAAGAAAGCATGATCGAAACTCAACTACACGAGAGTATAAAACAATCGAATGAATACGCCTTCAAGCTCCTATCAACCCCGTTTATCAAGAACTGGTCCGTGAACTTTCACGTCGTGGCCAATCTTCCGAGTTCCGTCTTGGCCGGGAAGTGGAAGACTCAAGTCTCATGATCCTTCCATCTTCTGATCATGCATTTCCCCTCCATTTTTGATTAACTTGAGCGTTCAAAATGAGAAAAAAACGATCGTGAATAACCATGCCATGAGAGCAAAGTATGCACACCATTCGAGAAAGGGATTCCGCCAAAACCTTGGGCGCCCATTTTCCCAGTCCCATGGCACTGCGGTTCGATCCAGCTCCCATTTTTCCAACTTTACGGTATCTATTAAAAAGCTCATAGTTACTGCTAGCGAACCACAACTCGGGACGAGGATCCAGAGTGGAAATACCGGGGTTGGTTGAATAACGATAGATATGCAGAACATCAAGATGAGCACGGCCATCCCCACGAAAAAACAACCGGCAACGATAAAATGGGCTTTAATCTTGTTTTCGGGAAACAAACCGACGAGAGCGCACGAGATCGAGCAGAAGATCCCGATCCCGATCAAGAGGCCAGTCATAATCGACCCAACGTGAAGCGCGAACCCGATGGTAAAAGGAATCATCAAAATCCCGCTGGTGATCATCGTGATCGCAAACATCGTCTTGTGTTTGGCAAACCGCGGATCGCCGAGTTCGGAGATGAAATGGTTCAGCAAGCTATATGGCTCCTTTTTCATTCCCGAAAACCCGAGGATCGAAGCTAACACGCCCACGAGCATGACAAGAGAACCTGCCAATCCAAACCATGAGAATCCGGCCAATTCCATAAGGCTCTGAAATAACGATACCACATATATTTTTGTGTTCCAAGTGTTTCCTCGTAATTTTTAAATCAACCCGAGCACTTAATCCAAATATCACGGATTTATTCACGGCATCGAAAAGCACCTGGTAAATGTGTGAAACGAGCTCGTGATTTAAAAAAACGAGCGCTTCCAATATATACAAATATTGATTTCACGATTAAGGGCGTGTAGTTAAGTGGTATAACGTTCGCTTGGCATGCGAAAGGCCGCGGGTTCAATTCCCGCCACGTCCACCACTTTTTTTTCTAACACGGCTCGACAAGAAAATATTAGATTATCCATGGATCTCCGCTTTCCTAAGGAAAGGAGAAATCCTTTTAGGCGATCATTTTCGTGATTCCCGTGGAGGATGATTAGAAGGCAATTGAACATTCGGTGGCAAGTGTGAGCAATAGAGTATCAACAGGATCTAGAAAGCGCAACGAGAAACTGATTGTCCACGAGAATTCGTCTTCACGGTTCCTTTACGAGTATGTGGATTTCACATATACTGAATCTTACGAGACGCTCCTTGTAATTGCTTTTTACATTGGCTGGTTTGCATGCTTATTGATCTATGCAATTATAGGCACGGGTCCGGGTATTATGGAAAATATCATACCATACGCGGTAGGAGTTGTAATCGTTATGCTCGCGGGGCCTTGCGGGGGGTTCATTTTAACCAGAACCATTGACGATTTTTTGTTCGACGTGCTCGTGGAAATCGAGTTGGACCGTTCCAAAGATGCCATTCGCATCGTTCGATGCAGAAAAACGCAGCATTACCCGCGGGAGCTCGTGATTCCTAAGATGACCGTTGTCGGCCTGCAGATCAAACGTCTCGATATCGACAATTCGGACGTGCGTTCCTTGATCTTGAGAGTTCGGGGCGATCGATCGATTTCTCTGTTTACTACGCGCGTGCTCAAGGATTTTGATGTGGTGACCCAGATTTTCGAGCAATATCTGTCTGTGAACGCTATCGGGTAACTATTAGTTTAGATCTTACGGAATTACTAGTACCATTCAGCCTCATTTTCCAGGAAGTATTTATTGTTAGTCGTAGATCTTTGAAAAAACGACCATAATGTTCATCATGTCCTTACTATCCTTTATGCCCCTCCATATAAACTGTGGATTTTCCTTCGCATCGGACTGGTTTTACCACAACGCGGGGCTTACGATGGACGAGCGAACTATGCGCGATCCGCTCGCCCGCATCGAGCACGGCATCAAGAGCCAGCGATACTTGCACCAGCATTACCCGAAGATTTTCACGAAACCCCCTAGCGAAAAGGGTTCCCCCGGCATCGGCGTCGGGGTCGTCACGATGCCTATGCTTTTCGGGTGCAAAGTGCGGTTCACCGATCACATGGACCCGATCGCATTGCCTGCCATCGCGCCGGATGCGGATCCGGTGCAGCTCAAGATGCCGAACCTCGACGATGCCATGCAATGGCTCATGGACGAGATCGACGTGCTCGTCGACCACGGGTATGCTAAGAACACCATTGGTTTGCCCAACATGCAAGGGCCACTCAACATCGCGTTCAGGGTCCTCGGGGATAACAGGATTATGAGTCTCATCGCGCGGCCGGCAAAAGCACCCGTCGTGCGGCACGTGCTCGATGTTGTATCAGACACGTTTATCGAGGCAACCCAGCGGCTCCGGAAAGAAACCGGTCATCCTGTTACAGGACCATTCACCATGGCTGGTTGCACTTATTACTATCTTGGCCCCGAACAGTGGAAGCGCGTCGAGCTACCGACATTGAAGCGATGCAGCGTGCTTGGCGAGCTGGGACTTCATCATTGTGGCCTGGCTTCACCTGAAAAGCTTGATGCCCTCGCAGAATGGCCATGGACGGGAGTCGAGTGGGGATTTGGCACGGATCTCAAGCACGCGCGTCAAAAATACATCTCGCCGCGGCTCGGCCCGCTACCGTTCTCTTGTCGCATTTCCCCATACCGAATGCTCAATCAACCACAAAACCAAATAACTGCCGATGTCAACTGGATCATCGATAACGTGGGAGGCGGTCCAACAAGCATCAACGTGGTGGGCATCCCGTGGAAAACGCCGGATGAAAACATTATGGCTATGAAAAACGCCGTGGAGGCATACAACGCGAAAAAGGCTGCCGAGGAAGGCGAAGTTATCGAGGATCAAGCCGAGGAAAGTACCTTTTTTTGAGTGTTACCATGCTATTTTTTCCTTTATTTTCGTTATCGGCAAGAAATGGGTTATGTCAAGCATTTAATACCAACAAATCAATCCAAACTCATACTGAATCTCTATGAATTACCCACGGATTGGGAACGGACGGATGGATATGACGACCTTAAGGGCCACAAACTCGAAAAAATCCCGTGCTACAGAACATGTGCGGAAAAACTCCAAAGCTTTCTTCTTGATGATCGTGCTCGGCTATGCAATCTTCTCCCCCGTTTATAAAAACCTTTTGGAAGGCGATAACGACCAATATAACGATTCACGAGAGGAAAGTACTGAAGATCACGATTATACCATGACTGGAATGGAAACAAGCGATGGAGAAATAGAGAACTTCACGTCATTCTTCACCGGCAAAGCCATCAATATGACCATCGATGTAATCAACGTCACGACCGAGATCACCAGCGTGGTCCTCGTGATTTCGAGCACGGACATTCCCTCCTTCCGGCTTCCGATGACACCCGAGACTTCTCATCGGTGGGGTGCTTCGTGGAACAACCTGTCACTCTATGCAAGCGGTAATTACACGGGTGCCGTCATCGTCACGTTAACCGATTTCAACACCTTCGTTTTAGAAGACCTCCAAATCCCATACCCCTTTTATGACATCGATGCGGCAGCGTTTATTGATAATGTCCAGATCCTCGTTGATTTTCAACCGGCAATCCCCAACGCGACGAGTCTGAGCATCGACGTGAATTCAAGCTTTAAGTTGAACCTCAACAAGGTCAATAACAATCAGTGGGGGAATTGGTGGTCGAATGCCAGTTTGTATCCCGAAGGAAAATACAACGTGACGTTCCTGAACAAGACTCGCACCTTCGACCTGGTCACGAAGAACAACAGCCTTTTCTCGCGATATGGTCCAGGACTGGTGCCGATCTCCGACAACGATCCCCGGAAATTCGGTGACTTGGACGGCGATGGCATTCTGGACGTGGCGGCTTTTCGTCTCATTACGCACATTGTAAACGGGTATTACGGCGTCGGAGATGGTTCATTTGCAGGCAGCTCATCCTTCTCGTTGCAGTTCGATTACATGGGCAGCGATATCCGGGGTTACGATATCGGCGATTTTTATGGTGCTGACGGCATGGATGACATCCTCATTATCAACACGACCCATGCGTGCGTGTTTTATCAAGACACGTCGCATCAATTTATGCAAGCGCACAAGGTCGTGTATAATTTGGCAGACGAGGTGTTACAATCGTCGAATATCTTCTTTACAGTTATCAAGGATATTAATGAAGATGGACTCCCCGACTTGTTCATCGCACCCGAAAATAACATGGGCCTTCATGCTGCGAGCATCTTGGTCCAGCAATCCACGGGAGGATTCAACCTCCGCGATTACGAATCAATGATGACAACCCTTGATATCATGACGGATGTTTTATTCAAGGATTTTGACAACAACGGGTACCCCGATGCGTGGATTGCCGGCATAAATGGATCGACCCGATTCTTCAATGTTTTCCTTAACGATGGCAACCAACTTTCGAGCACACCATCGAGCACGCTGCAATTACCCGTGGAATCAAATGGGATGTCCGTGCAAGTTGTCATCGATGACTTGAATAAAGACAACGTGATGGAAGCGATCTTTTACGAATCTGGGCAGTATTTGATCAATATCTCGTCACCGATCATCGGCGGTGGCCTCATCACTAACGATTACTCGGTGAACATGAGCACATCACTTAATTCCGTGGATATCGTCAACATCGATGGGAAAGATTTTCCAGAAATCGTCGCCCACATTTTTCATCCCACGGGATTTGCAGCCTTCGTTGTATATCCACATGTGGATACAATCTTGAATCCGAACTTGAATATTACCGTCATCATCAATGTCCCGTTCTGCACGAAGATGCTCTGGCACGAGAACTTGAATGGGCGCAATGCATCTGTCATCGCGGGTGGATCGCGTGATAGCGAGCCGGACTTTATCATCCAAAACGCAACTGCCCTGAGTCTATACACATCCGATCTCGTGGCCGCGAACATTTCGAATGCGAACGTTTCCTTCTCATTCATCAACAAATTTTACTATCTCAATGCAACGATCAATTCAAGCCAATACACGAAGAATGTCGTGGTTCTCACATCTACCTCGAATTCCAGCGAAAAATACAACATTGAGCTCGAGCTAGCAAACCCAACGAACATGACATGGGCTCTCAACTGGTCGAGTTTCGAGGACGTGCCAGAAGGTGATTACAACGCTCAGTTCGAGGCTCGGACTATATGGAACATCACGGGAACGTCTGAACCCTTTCTCAACGGC
This sequence comes from Candidatus Sigynarchaeota archaeon, assembly GCA_030587525.1. Lineage (GTDB taxonomy): Archaea > Asgardarchaeota > Lokiarchaeia > Sigyniarchaeales > Sigyniarchaeaceae > Sigyniarchaeum > Sigyniarchaeum tengchongense. The sequence continues at coordinate 11,249 of JAUQYW010000721.1, forward strand.
ATCACGGTCGATCTCACCGCACCAACGGTGAACCAAGTCACCGTGACGACGCTCCATCAAAATGGAGACCAGGTTGAGTTTATCGTCAACGCGAGCGATGTGAATCCTTTGTCTTCTGTGACCGTGCGATTAAAAACGTCCGTGGTCTCCGGGAAAATAGATTTCGACATTGCCTTGACGATTCTCGAAAATGCCCCTGCCTACACGCTTTGGCGTGGTTGGTGGTATAACTGTTCGTTGTACCCGAACGGTCTCTATGAATACAACGTCTCCGTCGTGGATGTTTTTGCAAACCTTCAACTGCAATTGCTAAACTTCTCGATTGCCCTCACGCTCGGGTTCATTCTCGAACCTGAAGACATATACATGTACAGCGATCAATTAAGCGGGTTCGCCGATCTGTCCTGGATCCCGACCGGGCCATCCTTGGACGCGTACCGCGTATACTTGGATGGCGTGAAAAACATCTCGGGACGATTTAAAGCCAATCTCTCGGCCCCATATGAGATTCGATTTTCGATCGCGAATTTAACCGTTGGCACGCATCGTTTGACATGCTCGATAAACAACACGAGTGGAACCGTCGTGAATTCAACGATTACCGTGCGAATCTTCTCCCGCGGGCAAGCAACCGTGTTTTTGCTCACGGCCGGGCAAATGAACGTGTTGGATCTGGATACCATGTTCAATTTCACGTTAAACTCAAGCGTGACCACCAACACGACCCTTCAAATCTCCCTTTCGAGCAATGCACCAAATGGAATTCCCGCGTTCGTTGCCAAAACAGCACCGGTCATTTATTACGTGACCTTTACCCCCGGCAACCAAAGCGCTATCGCCTCGGCAGGCTTGTTCTTCCGCGTTGAAAAGACTCTCCTCGTGGATAGCCAGATTCCCGTCTTGTACATGTTCGATGGTGCCATGAACGCTTGGCTTCACGTCCCTGGCGTGCTGGAAACGCAAGGCGCGTTATACTGGCGCTTGAAAATGGCGAGCATCCCCCATTTTTCGACATTTGTGCTCGGCGTGAAATCCAGTGCTCTTGAAGATAACGTGCTCTCGCTGAATGTGTCTGAAACGCATATACGGAAATTTCAGGAGATACCGTTCAACATCATATTGTCCGATAGTAATGATATCGGCATCTCTGGCGCACAAATCAACATTTCAATTTCTCCCCTTGGAACGGCGAATGTTAGTAGTGGTATCACGGATTCACTTGGTCGCGTGTTTGTTTCCATGGTAAGCAATTACGAAGGAAACACGCAGATCGTGGTGAGCCATTACACCTTATCCGTGAACCAATCCATCATCATTGGCGTGTTCGAGCTTGTCGTGGCCGAGATCACCGGGACATTCGAAGGGAAGCCGGCCGACAACGAGTCCATGTACATTTTCCGCGTCGTCGCATACGATAACCAGCATAATCCCATCACGGGGATCCCCATCTCGATCCAGGCGACGATCGGCTTGCTCAACACGACCTACGGGTTCACCGGTTCAAACGGCGAGTTCTATTTCTCGATCAAATCGACGTATCTCGGCAGAATAACAATCACTATAAGTTCACCCGGCTTTGAAACGGTGCAAGTCCGGGTCAATTTCGCGCCTGTATCGGAAATACCCTTGTCCATGATCGTTCTTGCCATAGCTGCCATCTCATTGGCGGTTTTGATGTTCTTGATCCGGTTCAGCATGGGCGTTCGGGACTTGTTCAAAAAATTAGCAGGAAGAATGGGCAAGAAATCAACAAAGATTACCAATACTCCTACCGAAAAGGAAACAAATGGAAAACTTGATGTTAAACAAGATGGAAAGGAAAGTCCTCCACAAGACAACACCAAAGATCAATCAGAAAAACCTAACTCTAAAAAACAAAAGGAAGGTCGACGATCATGAAAATGAATCCCACGCATCGATATCGAAATGGCGCGATTGCAATCGCATTCATTGCAGTTATTCTCTGTTCGAATTTACCCTTATCATTAGCAGTTCCCGACAAGGATACGAAGGTGGCTGCTATCGTGGAAGCAACACCAGGCGAACAAGTCTTGATATTGACGGATTTGGGTTCTGACCAGGTTGAGGCGATCTCATTTTCCATCTTCAAAGCCTTGAATCCCGTCTATCCACTTGTACGCATCCAGCAAATCTCAAGAATCGGCGAGATCGCGGATTATCTAAATATGAGATTCCTGGTAACAGTCCTCGTCTTTCAGACAAACTACACGGGCTTGTTCATTGATGGCAATGAAGTTACATTCGCGCAACTTGCCTCCGTTCTCGCGAGCTATCCTCGGCGAATGATCTTATATGCATCGGGAAATGGAAAGTCATTCCACGACGCGATCGTCGAGGAACTCGCCACTCATCCATCGTCGCGGTTCACGCTTGATGGGGATGGATTCCCTGCTACGATACATGCCGACAGCGAGCACGAGGAACTCGATACGGAAATGCTATTCCTCACCGCGATGTGGGAACTTGCTGATGTATTCGAGAATGAACTGGGTAGCAGCTTTAATTTGATTGGCAAGAAAATACGGTACCATGCCGTGCGATACTTCGAGGCAAACGTGAATGGACTTCTTGAAGGGGCGATCCAGCCAAGGACGAGTATGGGCGTCGAGGACCCCGCCGAAACGAAAGCACGGTACGACAAGGCAATCGCCAAGGCCCCACGAAACGCGAGCGCGGCATCATACAAGGACAACTCGAACCACACGTTGCTCGGGCTGGAACCTGGAAAGCAACTTTTCACCATTGGGCAGAGCACGGGGTCGCTCGGTTCCCCGGTGTTCCAAGATACCACCGAGAAAGACGGTTCATCGCTGGGCACGTCAGGATATGGTGACCTTGGCCTCAGTCCAGGCAAATTCTTGGTAGCGTTGATACCGAAATTAGGTGGCATGAGCGGTCCGATGGCAACGATCGTGGATACATTGCTCGGAGAGCTTATTGCATTTGCTGGAGATTCAATCGGCCTCGATGGGGATGTAATAAACCAGATCGGTTCGCTTATCGGGACGATCAAGGACTTGCTGAGCCTCGCTAGTGGCGATTTCAACTCGGCCGCAGGTATGTTTAAAAGCCTGTTGCAGACCCTCAAGTTTGATTTTCCGTTCCCAGGGAACCTCGACAAGTACTTCGATGTCATCGTGGACGCTATCTTCACGCTGCAAAGCAAGAATGCAGGCAAGATTCAAGACTTGATAAAATCGATTCTCAACTTGATCATCCCCGCGAACGTGAGCGCGATCGTCACCAAGACATTGAAATTCCTTGGACTGGATAGTCTTCCAAGCATAACAAGTCTCTTCACGGACACGAACAAATATATTTCCGCGATCTTAAGCCATGCCCAAGAATTTCTCATTAATAACGTGACGGGTCGATTGCTGGATACTTTCGGTTCTTTCACGACAGCCACGAAGAACAAGATCTCGGCCTTGCTCAGCACGGTCATTAATTATGTTATCGAGTTCGACCCGCAAAAACTCATCACGCGCTTGATCGACAACGTTATCAACACTGCATTTAGTATGTCGACCCACCTCTCGTTATACAGCGAGGATTTTGAACAAGCAATGGGGATCTTGCTCAAGGCAATCCTGGGATACATGGGATACATTGATAATTATAAATTGATCGATGTAGCATCCGATTACCTCCAGCTCTTCATCTCAAGCTCGGCGATTAACCTTACCGGTTTCGTTCAACAAGCGCAAGCCATAAAGGCGATGGCATCCGACGCGATCGATTATGTACAAGACGCGGTGAAGAATGCCGAAACAAGCGTCTCAACTTTCGTTAATAACATCAAGAACAAGATTTTAAAATATGTAAAATCGACGTTCCAGCCGCAATACGAAGCGGTCGCTGAATGGATCGCCAAGATCATGGCATTGCTCAGTTGGCTTCAAAACCCCAGCTTCAATCCGGCTCAAATTCCCTCGTTGAACGATATCATCGATTACATGCTTCAAAACGTCCTGGGTATGAATCCGACCACGATCGCTAACGTTCAAGACACGGTCAAAAAAGTCACCAACACGGTCATTGCATTCATCGGGTTCATCAAGGGCGATAATTCCATCATCGACATTATCAAGATGACGCCTGGCATCCAAACATACCTGGATAATCCATCGAAGCTCGTGGAATACATTCTCAATGACGTCCTCAACATTCAATCGGCACTCGGGTCGAATTACAACGCGTTCCGTGATGCGATCTCGACAATCATGTCCTTGGTTCGATCCTTTAAGGACAATTCGATCCAGGGAATCATGCAAGGCTTACTGGAGTCACTCGGATTCGTCGTCGCCGACCATTTCCACTTGAACTTAGGAGCCTACTTGGAATTCTTGAAAAAGGTATTTCCAAAGCAGCTTGACATGTCAGACATTTCATCATCGGATATCGAGTCCATCATAACGACGTTGATAACCCAGTTCGGTGCCACCAGCGTGCAAGGGTACGTTCGTCCCGTTTTCGAAATCATCTTCAACATTCGCGGGCTGTTCGACAACGGCATCTCGTGGATCATCAATATGGTCGTATCCTGGATTTCTGGACAGCTCCAACCGCTCGCCGATGGCATCACCTCGACCCTGGAACGTGCCCTGGGCGAAGACATCCTCAGCCAAGATTTCACCTTTCCAATCGGGCTGGGATCATTCCTATCTTTTTTCGATCCCGCCATGCTCTTCTCTACATCGTCCTCACCGATTTCTGTTCATGCCCCCAATTTGCTATCCGATAGTGGCGAACTCGAGCTTTGCTCCGAGCATAGCATGAACTTTCCTTGCAACCTTTTCTTCGGCCTCTAGAAATCGCACGCACCTGCGTGGCAATGTTTTTGACAGGATCTCCAGGACATCGACGACAGGAACCTCTTTCATGAGTTTCAGCAGGGT
>JAUQYW010000750.1 GCA_030587525.1 Candidatus Sigynarchaeota archaeon
GGGAGAACGCTTTCATGGCAGTTTCTGGTGAAATTGATAACGGTACATCCCCACTCGCGTGGGGAGAACATTGATCGATTACATGCACCCGGTCTATGGATCGGTACATCCCCACTCGCGTGGGGCGAACTTATCGAATTTTAAGTGACCAACGTTAACGACCGGTACATCCCCACTCGCGTGGGGAGAACTACCAGATGATATGATCAGGCAATCTGGAATGCGGTACATCCCCACTCGCGTGGGGAGAACGCGGGAACATGACGGGCGAGGATCTTCTCGTCCGGTACATCCCCACTCGCGTGGGGAGAACTGACGATCCAATCATCTCGATTCCAATGTTTTCGGTACATCCCCACTCGCGTGGGGAGAACAGCTCGATTTTCGAAGAGTACACTTGTTCTTGCGGTACATCCCCACTCGCGTGGGGAGAACTCGGTGAACCTATCAAAGTGCTTGCATTTTTTCGGTACATCCCCACTCGCGTGGGGAGAACCGACGAAGTTTCGCTGCGTCACCTCGTCAAGGCGGTACATCCCCACTCGCGTGGGGAGAACGTTGTTTTCTTTTTGCCCACGGTTCAAGCCTTCGGTACATCCCCACTCGCGTGGGGAGAACGCGAGCCTTATGTTGTCATGTTTCAGCTGCGACGGTACATCCCCACTCGCGTGGGGAGAACAAGTGATTCTTGGGAGCGAAGAGTACCAATTGCGGTACATCCCCACTCGCGTGGGGAGAACACTGGAAATTAGCCTCTGATCAACAAACGGGGATATGGATGACCTTCGTTTCATGCACAGTCATGCGAAGTCGCAAGCGATGAATATATAGGATGTAGTCGCGCTACCTCGCGGGGGCGAATGATAGGAGCCCGAAGCCGAAAGCCTTGCCGCTGCCAATTCCCGTGCGAATCGCATTCAATAATTTTTCTTGATCGACAACTCGGAGAAGCCCGTCGAAAATGACGCCCTTGAGCGTGAGAGGGACTCCTTTCCGGTACCCGTGGGCGATCCCGCCACCTCGATCGGTGACGGCAGCATGATCATCCCCTTCGACTTCCGCGGGCTGCGGTGTTGCCTCGGTGACGCGCAAGACCTCGAAACCGTGCTGGTCTCCCTTGTCCAGGAGCCATTTTATCCTTGCCTTCCGGCCGCCAACTGGGATGCGCTTGCCGTTGTTTTTGCGTGCGCCGGCGATCCGTTCATCATGCCGCATGGTGCCGGTCTTCTTCGTCGGGTTTGCCTTCAAGCGGAAGCGGAGTATCGCCCCGCTCCTGACCCATTCTAGCGACGGTTCCATGTCCGTGATGGACACGCCGCGCGAGCTGGGCTGCGATGCTGCCACGTATCCGTCGGGCAAGACTGACCAGTCCGGTTCCCGTGCTGATTGCACGATCAGCATGTATCGCCCGTGGCGGGCGTTGACATCAAGCCGGTGCAAGACGCCGACCGTTTCCCTTGCACCATCCTCGGCATCGCAGTCAACGTTTCCGAATGTCTTCATGACGGTCCGGTGCAGCTGGTGACAATCCGAGATGTCCCGCCGGGCTTGCATGTTGGACGGGTTGAGGAACAATCGAGACAAGTACATGCTTCTCAAGCCTCCTTCGCGGCCGGGTTCGGCACGTAGTACTCGGTCACTTGGCGAAAGCCAAATAATCGTGCCGGGTCCCGGGGTGGTCTATCTTGCCGTCGATACTCCCCGCGTTCCGTTTCCTCGACGCATCGCAACTCGGCCGGTATCTTGCGATATTTCCTGCCCGGATCCCACGGGATGTTCTCGAGTGCCTTGCGAATGCTAGCAAACTTCTCGTTCAGGTCGATAAGCAAGGGACGGGAAGGAACGCAGCACCTGCGACCGAGGTAGTAAGGCCACGCGGGATTCATCAACGCTGCATGGCATCGCACGAGCAGCTTGTCGTCCCCGCTGATGACCGCGAGGAATGATGCATCTTGCAAGTAATCTTTTGGAGAAAGAATGTGGTATTCGGTCTGTTCTCCCTCCGATTCCCTGTTCGCGCCATTCGCCGCGAGTGGATACCCCTTGATCGTGTGGAAGTCTTGCAAGGGCTTCCCTGGCCGGTCCTCGCGCACGCCAAGGTGGAGCGATGCATCGAGCTCGGTGGCCAACCTCGCGTCGCCCCGCGGGTAGCCTAAGGCACATCCGAGGATGCCGAGAACGCCGCTTTTCGATGGTTCCCTTCCGGTATCCCGAACACCCCAGCGTGCACGAGTACCCCAGCTCTGCAAGGGTCCTTCGAGCCTGAGCAAGAGCAAAGGCACGCCAGCCACGTTCATGCGCCCCCGAGGATCTTCTTGACCTTCTTGACGAGGTCGGGAAACGTGCTGAACGTTTCGACGCTGATCTCGGGTTTCGCTTCCTCATCCTTTTTCTTCCGTCCTTGATTGCTCGTGGCATCTTCCTTCTTTTCCGGTTCCTTCGCTGGTTTCGCACTCCAAGCCGCAGCTGTACCGCGAGGCGAGAACCAGAACCTTTCTCTCGATTCGATACCATACGCTGCGCTGATCGTCTTGACATGATTTATCATGGCGTCGATGCTCGCGGCGACGAGATCCTTCCTTGTTGATGGTCTGCATGGCTCGATGAACGCATTTGCATAGCTGACCGGGATTTTCTTTTCCCTGGCTTCGATGAGAATGGCATCAGGGAGCTGGTGCGCGGCGAACGAATTCTGCTTGCCCGTCGGGCTGGCAAATACCAGCGTCTCGAGGAATGCGCCCACGACGAGCGGGAGCAAGGCTCTCATTGCTGGGGTGATGGGGTTCCCCTTCCCACCTGCAAGGTTCGCCATGAACGCGTCCGTGTCCAGGGAGAAATACTTGTAGAAGCATGCCGACGTGAATTCGATGTCACCCATCATGCCGGCACCCGCATCCTCCTCTATCGTGTCCTCCGAACCCTCTTTTGCTACCGCTTCATCACCACCCTTGCGAGCCATCCGTTCACGGTTTCGATCGTCGACCGCCGTGTAGAAATCGAACTCTTGAGCCATCTCGTTCGTGGAGATCGCGTGTGCCACTTGCATCGCCGCGTCGACGTTCCTGAAAGCGATGGACGTGATCATGCGACCGAACAGCGCGATGTCGGGCGTGATACCGGCTTTCTTGTCCCGGATGGCAATCTCGATCCGCTTGAGCTGATTCTTGCGTTTTTTGGGGTCCTTCTCGAGGATGGTATCCGGGGTCTTCCCCTTGACCTCCTTCTCGATGATATCGGTGACGGCGTTGATATCGCCCGGCGAGAAGAACATGATCTGCTTGGTTTTCACCCGCTTCTTTTCCTCGGCTTCTTCCTCCGGACTTTCCTCGTCATCTTCCGATTCTTCCTCGCCTTCCTCATCGCCTCCTTCTTCCTCGGCTGCCTTCTCTTTCTTCTCCTTCTTACCTATGCGCACGAGAATCTCCATGGCTGCCTTGGCAAGCTCATCGCTCATGCCGCGCTCGCGGAGTTTTTCGCGCACGATCTCGGGTAGTTCCCGCGTGCGAATCCCCAACTCGACGCTCGCATTGGTGAGCGCGTCCGTGAAGATCGTCGACGATCGAATCCGCTGCTTCAAGCATTGGCTCGATATACGTGCTCTCTGTATGCCCCCGAACATGCAATCCTTGGGACTCCCTGTATCGTCCCGGTTCAAGTTCGACGGCGCGTGGTTTTGCAAGACGTGTATTTCCAACAACATGTGTTTTTTCACCTACTCTTCGTTTTCCGATTCGATATCGACCTTGCCAGGCTCGCCTTGCTGCGACATGGTACCCTCGACCAGGTAGTACGACCGGGCCCATGCTCGCTGCACGCTGCGAGATGGCAGATCCCAATGAAGGAGATCATCGATGAGCCTTGCCCAATCGATGCCCACCTTCTTGCTCGCTGCGAGCTTAACGCATTGCCGCAACCTGAATGCAAGCTCGCCACCTTTCAAGCGGCTGTCTAGCAGTGCTGACAGTTTCCTTGCTCGCGCCTTGAGAGCGTCAGCAGCCTTCTTGCCACCTGCATCGAGCAAAGCTATTCGCCGCATGGTCTTCCCGAAATTGCCATGACCGGGTATCGGGTTCAAGGGGAAGAGCGTCGCGGCTAAAAAATACGCATCTTCCTTGTATGGTGCCCATATCTTACTCTTCTTGAACAACGCGTAGAACGTGGTCATGGCATTCCCACTCGTCGCGATGGTGCCCCCCGCCGCGCGCTTGAGCTGGGTGAGGTCACCTCTCGATGCCTTTTTCAAGCTGTTGGCAAACGATGTAGCATCGACCGGAACCTCCCTCGCTTGCCATCGCTTCGCTTTTGCTGTTTCCAAGGTCATAATGGTATCACCTCTGATTTTCTGGATCTGGATTGATGTGCCGCGGTCTTCAGTTTCGATGCAGGCTCGGGCGGTTTTTTCCTGGCCCGTGGTGCTTGCGCAAACAATTGTTTGCTCGCGTTCTTGAAAAATCGCTGTTGGGCCAGCACTTGCCGCCCGAGCGCATCCGCATCCCTTCCCAATGAATCAAGCGCGGCAATGAGCACTGGGATGGACACCTCTCTCAAGGTCAAGCGCCAGGCTTCCTTTACGGCATCAGCGGCGTCGGTCGTGTTGGCCACCATGATCGCCACTTGCATGACGAGATCCTTCGTGAATCTCGGTTCCAAAGCTTGCCAATACTGCAGCTGGGCATGCAAGATCGACTTGCCGAAGGCTTTCTTATTCCCTTTGCCTTTTCGAGGGTAAGCGCTTCGCAATGCGCTGCCCAAGGAGCGAGCAACATCCTCCGCCGCGTCTAGGCTTTCTTGCACCAGGACACCTCGCCAATCATCGATCACGAGCTTGAACGGTAGCTGCAGCGATTCCTTCTGCCATTGTATGAATTCCGCTTGTTTAGTGCGTATGCCATACACGTTTATCTTCATAGTTTCGTCCGGGTCGATGATCTCCCGCTCGGCCAAGGTCACGAATTGCCGAACAACAGCTGGTCGTTCGGTCAGCTTGTTGTACACCTCTTCGGTCAAGATCATGAGCGGTCCCGTGTCCCGCCAG
>JAUQYW010000751.1 GCA_030587525.1 Candidatus Sigynarchaeota archaeon
GGCAAATTTCCCGGCATCGTCGCGCCACGCCTCGATCGCGAGAACTTTTTCGGGCTTGAAGAGCAGTGATCCCGCAAATCTTTGACCATCGTGAAAGAGCATCACGGGTTCCTGGATCATAACCGGGTTCTTCCAGGGAACGGATTCGAGCTTTTCGATCTCGGACAATTCCCAGGGTTTCTGCGCCATCGTATTTACCCACGATTTCATTTCAATAACGAGTTCAAGTATTCCCGGGTTCGGAGAACCGCACTCGGACCGCCGTGCTCGATTACGAGATCCCCATCGTACTTGTATTTCTTGATGCACCTAGCGATCTCCTTGAAATCGATGACCCCTTTGCCTACAGGAACGTGAGGGTCGTTATCCTTGGTCTTATTATCCACTAAATGCATGTTTTTAACGAGGTGCCCTAGCCTTTTAAAATATGTGTCGAACCCGGCCATATCCTCGCAAATCCACAGGTGAGACGTGTCCAGCGTGAGGTTGAACTTCTTGTAATACTCCTGGTTCGTAAATCCGACGATCTCGTCGATCTTGTTGAAAAAATTGGATGACATTGGCAAGCTTTCGAAACATATGCTCGTTTGCTGCGGCCACGATTTCAACGCGAGCCGTTTCAATGCCTGCTCGAAATAGATGCCCCGGACACCTCCATAAATCTGCATCAAGAACGATTGCACGTGGCCGGGATGCACCGTGATGCTCGATGGCGATTTCTTCAACGTGCAGGCGAAATCAAGCACGGTCTCGTATTCACGAATAGACCCGTCCCGGAGCGGCCAGGAAAAATCGATGATGTTGTTGTTGATGAAGGGCGCGTGAAAATTGACGGGGATCTTGAACGATTCGATCAAGTCACGAGTTTCTGATAAGTTATTTGCATTATCGGTGATCGGACTTTCCAGGATCAGTTCTACAAATTCGAACTTGTTTGTCTCCCCGAATTCGAGCGTTTTTCTTATCCAATCCAGCATTCCATCGAACAAGGCACGTTCCGTGGTCTGTGGCTTCTGCTTGAATAGCGTGTCTTGTTCGAATGCCATACTCGAAAAGCCTAGTCTCATGAGAGAGATAATGCGCGGGGTTTCTTATCGATGTTGAAAGCAAGAAAAAGGAGTAAATCAAAAATCAGCTATGGATTTAAGATATTTCACTGAATCTTCAACGCGTTGCTTTGCAAGTTCCAGCGTGAGCGTTTCTCCTCTTATTCCCTCGATCTCCATGGTGAATGGACCGAAGAAGTTCACGGACGCCGAATTAAGGCGTTTTAAAATCTCTGGAAACTTCACGATGCCTTTGCCGAGCGCGGGAAAGCACCACGAATGATACTTGCCGTCAGTATCCTTCAAGTGAACGCTACCGACATAATTGATAATATGTTCCAGTTCCTTTGAAGAATCGATGGCCTTGTTATAATAATACATGTTGGCCGTGTCAAAATTGATGCGGATGGCCTCGTGGTTGATTGCTTCCATAGTTTTTTTTCCGACTTTTCCGTTGAGAACGAGTTCCGGATGGGTTTCCAGGCACACCTTTATCCCTTTCTCCTTCACGCGGTCGCCAAGCACCCTGAGCCGCGCAAATAGCCTCTCATTTTTCTTGAAATTCGTGTCTCCCTTGATGCTCGTGAAGAGGACCTTGACATCGAACTGTCCCGCCATATCGATGGCTTGCTGGACTTGGTCATCAAACTTCTTGTCTTCGAGCGGATCAAAATTCGCTTGAAAGCTTCCGATTTTCAAGTCGAATTCTTGCAAGAGATCCTTCAGCATTTCCGCGGCCTTATCGCTGGAAGGTAACGGGTACTCTAAATATTTCACGCCGATCCCGGCGAGGTGCTCGAACGAGTGGAGCTCGAACGGGCCATACGAGCCTATGCGGCACGAGAGCATATTTTTCGCCATTTAATTCACCTTGTTTAGTCTTGGTACTAAGCAGAATTATATAATTTTCGTCTTTCCATCCAATGCTGGTGCTACAGCGACGCAAAAAAAAGGATTATGATGCCAAGTTTGGTACTGCCTTCAAGTGTAACTTTGCACGGCCTTCATTGCTTCTCCGATTGCGCTGCACGCGCCGCACCGGACGCAACCAGCGAGTGCCTTTGCAGGCTTCAATCCTTGCTCGTGTATACGTTTCGCGGCAAATACATAATATTTTACCAGTTCTTCATACCCGGCAAGCTTGTTTTGTGAAAACTTGGTGTTCTCGATGGGGCGTGCCGGCACGACGAGGGGTATCACCTCGCGGCCGATGATGAATTCGATGGCTTGCTTGTATTCCTCGAAAGTTTCACCGAGGCCCGCAAGCAAATAGGATTCGACTTGATTCTCCCCGAACAGTTGAATCGAATAATCCCAATTCTTTTCGAATGCCTTGAGCGAAATTTCACTCTTTCCGGGGCAATGAACGCGGCGATTATTCTCCGGAAATGTCTCCAGGTGAATGCCGATGTTGTCCACGCCGGCATAATAGAGCTTATCCAGGTATTCTGTCTTTACAACGGGAGCTACTTGAACGTGAACCGGATACTTGAAATTGGTCTTCAATGCCTCAACGAAGGGAATGTATTTAAGTGCTCCACCGCTTGCGTCGTCTTGCGTTCCCGATGTTAACGTGAAATGCTTGACCCGCTGTTCCTTCTGCGCCCGCTCTGTGAAAGCCACGAGTGCATCCGGGTCCTTTTTCGGGAGAGTTTGATCATCTTTCATAGATTCCTCGATGGCACAGTAATCGCATTGCATGCCACAGCGCCAATACTTGCACGACTGGTTGATCGTCGTGGCAATGCAATCAACGCCATGCACCAGCGCAATTTTTTTGAAAGGAATTGGTTTGCCACCGTTGATTCCTTCTCTGGGGAAGTAAAGATCGTCGTAGAATGAGGGTGCCGGTATCTTGAGAAATTGGCGATATTTTTCAACCGCGCCGTTCGTGGATTCCTTGAACACATCAAACGGACCAGTGATCGGTAGTTCCTTGATAACCAAATCGGAGCCTTGCGTCATCTGCTCTTGCATAGGAACGTTGACCTGGAAGAGATCGCGGTATTGCACGAACATACCGCCTGCGGGACCAGCTCCGCCTTTTCTCGCGACCGTATCGATGGAAGCCTTGTCGCTACGCGAGCTGGTTTCGTGTGCTGGGACTTGATTGCTCGTTTCTTGCAGGCGAAAACCCTTGAAGAGCAATTCGACCTTCAATTCAAACGTGGATGGATCCATACTCAAGCTAGAGTTAAACCATCGGGATTTAACGATTTTTGTAGAGATTCAAAATCAACGGAATTCCTCGCGCTTGAACGAGTAAAGTTGGCCATCTTCGCCGCCGATATACAAGATAATTGCATTGCCGTGCAAAAAAGCTTCGGCGGCACATTCGTGGTGGCCGAGTAACACGGGAAACCCGGTGTCCTTGTGTATCAAATATTCCGGGGGCTCCAGGAGCAAGTTATCATTCGTTCCCCGGTTTTTCAAGATTGCGACAGTCGCACCGCCAACAGGCATATGATCCTCACATCCAGAGATCCGCGAAAAATCGTGGACTTTTGGCAACGACACGAGCATATCGAGAGTGCCGCGGCGATCCCAGTCAAAGAGCTGGAGCCGGGCGCGACCAACTGCACCGCCGTGGAGGCTGGTAAACCGTATCTTTCCACTCCGGGTACATTGAACGAATCCTTTCTTGAACAGCGAATATTCCCTTGTCTTTTCGTATTGCGCAAGGAAACCATCCTCGTCGAGGCAATAATAACTCACGTTGCCAGCCCCGTCCCGATATAGTGCCGGACGGGCACGCCAGACCGTGCGCAATGGTGCACCTGTTTTAATATCCCGCAATTTAACGGGGACTGAAAAAGATGGTTCCTTGTTGCTGCCCTTGTTCACCGAGACGGAATGTTCCCCGTTGATATCGCTGAAAATGATATCGACGAGGCCATCGGCGTTCCAATCGAATAACACGGGCGTGACATACCCCCAAGCAACCTCGCTCGGTCCTTGGATGCTTCCCCTCTTGGGATCGGGTGGTACAATCCGCGGGATCTCCGTGATGATGCTTGCGAATTCGGGATGGATGGCGTCGTTTACGCTGTAGAAGAGACCCGCGGCGGTGCCGACAACCATGTCGAGGTGACCCTCCCTTAATG
>JAUQYW010000008.1 GCA_030587525.1 Candidatus Sigynarchaeota archaeon
CGGGTGAAGGTCCAGTATTCCTCGAACTTTACCGGCTCGGTCTTGCTGCCTTCCACCACCTGGCCGCTGGTTTCGTCGACGTTGTAATTCAATTTTGACGAGGTTACGATGAACGCGACCAGCTGGTGATCGGCTACTTTTCGGTTGGCCAATGCGCACACGTTGTCCATCTGCTCTTGCGATTCAACCAGGTCATATTTCGTGCCGACCAGGATGACAGGAATGCCAGAGTGGTTGTTCTTTCTGATAAGTTGAATCCAGCGTTCGATCTCCTCGAGCGTTTCGATGCGTGCCATGTCAAACATCAAATAAGCGGCAGCTGCGCCACCTATGTAAGCAGGATGCAACATTTCGAACCGTTTCTGTCCCCCGAGATCCCAGATTATCAAATTTATGTTCTGATCTCCCTTCGTGATGTATTGACTGTGGTGGGAACAACCGATGGTCATAACCGTGTTATCCTTGAATTCCTTGAAAATATACCGATGAATTAGCGTGCTCTTCCCTACGCCCCCTGCACCACCGATGACGATTTTCCACACGTAGTCCACATGCACTGGTACTTGTGCTGCTTGCGTTGCGCTCCCCATGCTATCACTAAAAATACAGATTATAATCCCGTGTCAATTCATAGACTGCAATCCTTTTAAAATTTCAGCTTGAACAAAGGATGCCGCAAGCTCGAAAAGAAACGCCGGGCGGATCCATCGACGAATAAAGCGAAGCATAACCTAGGCATCGCTGCATGTAAGCCATGGCGCAATCGTTTTTTTTTCCCGCGTGCCCGGGAAAGGTAGCATGGAGAAGAAACTTAGCATCGGGATCGTGGGGCTGGGCCAGTTCGGCAAGGGATTCGTCCCAATTTTCAAGGCGCATCCCATAGTGGGCCGAGTCGCCGTGTGTGATATCGATAAAAAGAAACTCGAAACCGTCGCCAAGGAATACAAGATCCAGGAAACATATCCCGACTTGGACGCAATTTGCAAGTCCGATCTCGACGCGCTGGCCATCATCACGCAGCATTGGCTCCACGCGCCGCAAGCCATCCAGGCGATGGAAGCGGGGAAGCACGTCTACAGTGCAGTGCCCGTCATCACGCCGCGATCTGGCCGCAGCAGCGAAATCTATGACTGGTGCGAGAAAATCATCGCCACGTGCAAGAAGACCGGGCTGAAGTATATGCTCGGGGAAACCTCGTATTTCCGCCCTGAAGTCCAGTATGCCATGGCGAAGCACGCGAAGCACGAGTTCGGGCACATCTCGCTGGTCGAGGCCGAGTACTTGCACGACACCTTGCTACCTGCATCGAATCTCATCAAGGTCATGATGGCGCGCACGGGGCTGAGCGAGCAAGAGGTGTATAAGCTGGGAGGCGGCGTTCCCATGCATTACGTGACCCACTCCGCGAGCGTTCCCGTGGCGATCACCGGCGCGCACGCGACCGAGGTCTCGTGCTTCGGCTATGCCATGCCCGGGGACAATTATTTCCGCCAAGATTCGGAGGCCAGCAACGTGTTCTGCAACGAGATCGCCACCTTCATGATGAGCGACGGGTCGATCGGCCGGGTCATCGAGGGGCGCCGGGTCGGCCACGTGGGACGGGAAGCATTGGTGCGCGTGCTTGGCACCAAGGCATCCATGGAGGTCACGCTGAAGGGAGCCATCTGGTCGGACATGAAGCGGTTCGAGCTCGTGGACGTGGAGTGCCGGCCCAAGTTGCCGAAGCCGCTCGGGAAGTTTAGCGGGCACGGGGGATCCCACCCGTACCTGGTCGATGAATTCGTGCGATCAATCGTTGAAGGACACCAGCCCAAGACCAACGCGTGGGAAGCAGCCCGGTACGCGGCGATCGGCGCGGCGGCGCACGATTCTGCCTTGCAAGGTGGAAAGCTCGTGAAGGTGCCGGACTGGGGAGATGCACCGAAATGAACCCACCTGACCAGCTTGCCCGGGATCCATACGAACCTTACCGGGTAAAAGAGCCATTGAATACCAGTCTCCTCCCATCGCCCGTGCTCGATGCCCAGCCGCGCGTGATCGAGCTGTATTGGAAGGCATGGGAAATCGCGTGGCGGCACGTGCTGGAGCGCAACGACACGCCCCAACGGCGGTACATCGACCCGGGAATGAATCCCGGGACCACGTGGGTCTGGGACAGCTGTTTAATGGCCATGTACTGCAAGTTCGCCCCGCAATTCCCGGGCGTGGAAACGCTAAATCAGTTTTATTACATCATTCACGACCACCGCCCGTCGGCCGTCAAGATCCACTTCGCGGACAACCCGCCTTTGTTCGCTTGGGTCGAGTGGCAATATTACGTGATGACCGGGGACGTGGAGCGGCTCAAGTTCCTGGACGAGCACAGGTACCTCGAAAAGCATTTTAACTTCATCGATCACGCCAAGCGGATGAAATACAACCCGGCGGTCCGCGTCTGGCCAACGGCCTCCCGCCATCCCCTTGGATACACGTGGCAGGGGAACACGAGCGGCATGGACAACACGCCCAGGGGCAGGAACGCGGTCAACGTGACCCGAATCAACCCTCGCGGGCAGATTGGCTTCAATCTCATCTTCTGGCTGGATCTCCTGGCCCAGCAAGCACTCTCGGCTCGCTTCATCGCCAAGATCGCTGCCGCGCTCGGCCAAGCCGAAAAATCAGCGAAGTTCGAAGGGACCTACAATGGCCTCGTTGATTTGCTGAACACGTACTACTGGGACGAACAAGACGGGATCTATTACGATATCTCGCGTCGACCGACATGGTGGCTGCGATCCCGGCATAAGCAAGGGAAGAACATCATGAAAAAAGTGCCGACCATAGCGTCATACTGGCCGATGCTAGCGGGCGCGTGCAACGAGCACCAAGCAGCCGCGTTGGCCGCTAAAGCATCGGACCCGAACATGTTCGGCACGCTTGTGCCCTGGCCATCGCTCGCGCGGTGCGATCCGGATTTCGACCCGGCGGGCCGGTATTGGCGGGGTGGCGTGTGGCTGCCCACGGCATACATGGCCACGAAGGCGCTAGAGCAATACGGCTACCACGAGGTCGCCGATGCCAACGCGGAGGGGGTCGTGACGGCAATGGTCAACGCCTACCATGACGTGGAGCCACACACGATCTGGGAGGTATATTCCCCCACGGAATCGAAGCCCGCCTCGCACAAGGTCAAGGGCAGCAAGGAACCCGTGCGCGACGAGTTTTGCGGCTGGTCGGCCCTCGGTCCCATCTCGCTGCTCATCGAGAACGTGATCGGCTTCCACGTCATCGACGCGCCTCGCCGGTGCATCTCGTGGCGCGTGCATCAACCGGGCAAGAGCGGCATCAAAAACTTGCGGTTCGGGCCCGTCGTGGCCGACCTTGTCCACGACGCGGGCAAGATCCGCGTGTCGGCAAGCGAGCCGTTCGACTTGCTCGTCACCGGCTCCCGTGGCGAGACGCTGCAAAAGGTTCCGGTCAAGAAAGGCAGCCAAAGTTTCGATCTGGATATAAAGAAACTGGAATGACCTAGAAATAGATAAAATTCGATGCGTGTTGGTTATGGTGAAAACATCCCCTTTCATAAAAATGATCGAGCGACTTGGGCGTGATTTGAATGCTCAACCAAGTATAGCCTCTTTGGAAAATAGCTTGAAAAAAGAATGCGAAAGAAAATACAAAGCGTATCCTCGCTTCTTGCGCAAATTCACGGGGCTCATGAAGAAATATGAAAAACTTGAGATCACGAAGTGTATTCGAGAAAATTGCGAGTTCATCTTCAGAACGTGGTTCAGTAAAATGTTTGCATTCGATAGCAATCGCATACGTATTATTGACCCCATCCAGGATTCGTACGAACGGTTCGCCGCGACGTTTCAATACGTGTTGAACAGCGACGAGATCCTTCAGATCGGGAAAATGATGAAGGGATCACAATATGCGCTTTTGACGCGGCTCAATGAGAAGACCTTCTTTATACAAATAATCGGCAAGGCCTTGAATATTCTTGGCCGCATCGTTGAGAGCCATGTCGGCTATGAATTTAGCATCAAGCCGGTAGAGGTTATTCAGAATGCTGCCACGGATGGAATGATCGTGGAATTACGGTTCATTGGTGGCGAACTAGGATGATTTTGATCGCACGCGTTCCAAGCTAGCATCATTCACGTGACCACGCGGGGTCGATCGTGATCTTGACGAACGTGAGCTTGTCGCTGTACTGTTTCAGCCCGCGTTCGAACAGCACGCACACGGTCTTGTCGTGAAGGAGTGCGATGTCGGAATACGCGGATCGACCCAGGTAGAGGCGCCGTAGCACTTGCCACGTCTGGCCGTTATCGGCCGAGCCCTTGAGGGTCATTAAGTATCGGTCCCGCGGGAACGCTGGATTTGTAAACAGCAAGCGGGTCGGGGAGGCGGAATACTGCACGATGCTCGCCTCGCAGACCGGGGATGGCAAGCCAAGGTGCTCGGCGGGCACCGACGAGGTCTCGCCCCCGTCCGTGCTGACCGACCAGAACGTGTTCGACTTGCCGCCTATTCGTTTGCTGCGTCCCCGGTTCGGGCGCAGGATTGCATACACCGCCCCGTCGCCACGCTCCGCGGCCATGAACTCGTTCCACCCTTGGCCAAAATCGTGGCCAACCTTCCACATCTGCCCGTGGTCGTCGCTGAAATAGTAAAAGGCCCCGTACGCGTCGTTCGACTCCTTCTCCCCGTCAGTGCTGGAGACGCCGGGGATCAGCAGCCGTCCCGACCGCAGCTGGATGCCGTGGCCTGGACAGCACCACGTGAAGGCCCACCCGGGCTTCCGCACCGAGATCGGCCGCGGCGCCGACCACGTTTGGCCTTGATCGTCGCTGGTGAGCACGTACTGGTCGCGCCGGTTGACCACGGTATGGAGGAAAATCGTGCCGGTCGACCGGTCCAGGACCGGGCAAGGATTTTGCACGGCCAGCTCGCCCGCGTCCCAGATCAACTGCAAGGGCGACCAGGTGGTACCCCCGTCCGTGCTACGCTTCATGATGAGGTCGATGTCGCCGAAATCGGAATGGCTGTACTTCCGTCCCTCGCAGAACGCGAGGACCGTGTCGTTTGGAAGGGCGAGGAGGCCCGGGATCCGGAAGGTGTGGTACCCGCCTTCACGCTGGGTGAAGAGATCGACGGCGAAGTCCAGGCCCCGGCCTAGCCGGTCTCCGATCAACTTGTCGAGGAGCCGATTCATGGAAGTCACGAGTGATTTTGAGGGGGAAAAGACTTCCGATATTTATTAATCCGCGCCGGCTTTCCCGTGCTCGAAGCACGAGGTTCGTTCGCACCATGCGCCGGGTCACGCTCATCGCCATCATATTTAGCTCGCTGGTGTTCGGCACGAATTTCATTTTCACGAAGCAGCTTCTCCCGCCCTTCGATGCATTCGGCTTCTTGTTCTTCAGGAGCGTGATCGGCGTGCTCTCCCTCCTGGCGGTGTTCACGATCCGCCGCGGGAAACTCGCCGAGTTCAAGCGCCTTTTTGCGCGTGAATTCAAGCGCCTCTTCGTGCTCGGATTGGTTTTTTATTTCGGGTGCAATTTTATCGTTTATTTTGCCGTTCCCTTGACCTTGGCGTCGCACGTTACCATCTTGCAGCAATTTGGCCTGGTTTCTATTTTCCTGGTCGATGTCCTCGTCATGAAAAAAATACCACCTCGCCTCCTCTGGATCGCCGCTGCCTTGAACACCATAGGGATGCTGTGCATCATCTTTCCCCTGGATTTGAGCGGGAATCCCTTACTGCTGGGCGACTTGCTGGCGATCCTCTCGGTGCTTGCGTCAACCGGCTTCTCGTTCAAGCTCAAGTCTGCATCGGAATGCATCCCCCCGGAGTACGTCTCGCTCGCCCTCGCGCTCTTCACGATCGTCGGCGCGCTCCCGGTGATGCTGGTCCAACTGGCTTTCGGTTGGAACGATTTTGTCGTGGTGGCGGTGCTTGATCCGACGCAATGGGTCTTCCTGATCTGGCTCGGCATCGGCATCTCGGGAATTGGTTACTGGCTGCACACGACGGCGTATGCCGACCCGGAAATCACGCCGGAACATATGGGAATCATCAGCAATCTCACCATCGTCACCGGCGTCGCCATCTCGGTGCTTTTTTTCGGGGAGATCTTGACTTGGTGGAATTGGGCGGGCATCGGGCTCATCCTTGCATCCGTGTACCTTTCCCAGGTAAAGGAACGGAAAAAAGCTATGATCAAGAACAATCATAATTTCAAGGATTAGTTCTTTTTATTTTCCAAGTTCCTTCTTTAGCATCAATTACGATATTTGAGAACAATAATCCGAAGTAAATTGGAACCAATTCATTCATTTCTATCAATCAATTCTTTCCTGACAATAGACGATAGGAATGATTAACCATTTCTTGCCTGGATAAAACCGGTGAATGTTGCACGAGTAATAGGGAAAGAAAACGGTATTGCATTATAAATGGACCCATGGATATAATCAACAACCGTGTCGAAAGTATCATGGATCAACGACATTCATACCTCGAGAAGAGCGTGCCGATAAAATGGTCAAGCGCAGCCGCATCATCCGCATTTTCGTGAGTTCGACGTTCACTGATATGAAGGCCGAGCGTGACCACCTTCACGAAACTGCCTTCAAGCGCCTCGACGAATATTGCCAGTTGCTCGGCTGGTCATTCCAGGCCATCGACTTGCGCTGGGGCATCCCCGAGGAGGCCAACGTTGACCAAAAGACCGTCGCCTTGTGCGAGCAAGAGATCGAACGCTGTATACAGCTCAGCCCCAAGCCGAACTTCCTCGTACTGCTCGGGGACCGCTACGGCTGGTGCCCGCCGCCCGCCGAGATACCGAGGCGCGAACTCAGGGCGCTGCGACCCTACCTCTCGCCCGAGGACAAGACACTGGTCGATTTCTGGTATCGCGAGGATGAGAACGCTGTCATCAAGTCGGCTGACGGGAGTAGGGACAGTATGTTTGAGTTATTACCGCGGCGCGGTGACCGCAAGAAATGGCAATACGACGACATCCGGCCCGATGACAAAGAAAAACTGGGCCAGGGGTTCGAGCCGTGGCGACCCGTCGAGGCGCGGTTGAGGGGCGCGCTGCTCAGCGCGGCAGAGAAGGCAGGCATCACGGGCGATGCCCTTGTGAAATATTACGCCTCAGCGACGCACCGTGAAATACGCAAGGGTGTATTCGACAATCCGGACGCCGCGAGCCATGTGCAGTGCTTCGTGCGCGAGTTCACGATGCCCGTACCGCAGAATTATTCCAAGGACTTTGTCGAAAGCAAGGGGGAACGAATAAATTTGCTCGCGGGTATGAAAAAGCGCCTTGAGGAGTGCCTCGGCAAGGGCGTGAACTACCACGTTTATCCGGTCGATCCTGAGACCTCAGTACCTCCTGCAGAGGGTGACTATCTCTCACCTCTCGAAGTATCGATCAAGGCACAGGTCGCCAGGGACGGCCTCGGCGACAAGATATTCGGCGCGTTCAAGCGCATCATCGATCAGCGGGTCACCGAGTTCGGCAAAATGACCGAGGTCGAGGAGGAAAACGAGGCCCACCGAGAGTTTGCGGCGGAACGCGCCGTGGGGTTCGTCGGTCGCGAGGAGATTATCAAGGACATTGTGGCATATATGAAGGGCGACGACCAAACACCGCACTGGGTCGTTGGCGCACCCGGATCCGGCAAATCGGCGCTATTTGCGCGGCTCGGCGGCGTAGTGGAGACCCAGGTGCCGGGGGTTGCGATCATACCCCGATTCATCGGCCAGACCCAGGCTGCGTCCAACTCCCGAGACCTCATACGGTCGCTGGTGTGCGCCTTGAAGTGTATTCAGGGCATGCCAGCGACAGCAGCAATGACACCGATACCGGGTGGATGGAACGGAATACCAGGTACCAACGATGAAGTCCCTTCTGAGTACCACAAGCTCGTGGCGATCTTTAGTGATATGCTCAGTACGATGCAGCCGGCCACGCGAGTCCTGCTCATCATCGATGCGGTCGACCAGCTGGCCGGGAACGACCCTGGACGAGATGCAGCATGGCTACCCCCCGTGCTTGCACCGCGGGTCAAGGTCGTGCTGTCAGCGGCGTTGGACGCAACAAACCTCATCGATGCCATCGAGCGCCGGTATCCCCGGTCGATTCACCACCTGTCCTGCTTGTCCGAGCACGACGGGGGGATCGTGCTTGATGGCTTGCTGGACCGAGCAGGACGGGGTCTGCAAGGGCACCAGCGGCGCGAGGTCATCGACAAGTTCGTACAGTCCGCCCGCGCCAGCGACACGAACACTACGGAAAGGACGGGGCTGCCCCTGTTCTTGAAGGTGGTGTTCGAGATCTGCCGCTATTGGAATTCATACGACGATCCTTCTGCGACCGTGCTGCCCTCTTCGGTCGACGGGGCGATCGCAGCGCTCCTGGATCGTGTCGAGATGAATCATTTTGCTGGTCTCGCCAGCCTGGCGCTAGGGTGCATTGCTTGCGCGAGAAACGGCTTATCCGAGATCGAGATCCTCGATTTATTCAGTCATAACGAATCATTTTTCACGAGGGTGCGAGCCTTCTACGAGGGCGAGTTGAATTATCGCTTCCCCACGCCGCGCGTGCCGTGGATTCTCTGGTC
Source organism: Candidatus Sigynarchaeota archaeon (assembly GCA_030587525.1). GTDB lineage: Archaea > Asgardarchaeota > Lokiarchaeia > Sigyniarchaeales > Sigyniarchaeaceae > Sigyniarchaeum > Sigyniarchaeum tengchongense. The sequence continues at coordinate 8,623 of JAUQYW010000008.1, forward strand.
GCGGCTTCACGCGGAAATGACGCAGTTCCTGGGGCGTCGGGGGGCTGGTGGCGTTGCGAGGGTCTCATTGTTCCACCGTCAGTTTTACCCAGTCATCGAGCAGAAATATCTTGCTGGATCGGAAAAAATAACTCGTCATGCAGCTATGGCTCTGTACTTCGAAAACGCGACACTCGACCGCAAGATTGATGAATATCCCTACCAGCTGCAGCAGTCAGGACAGCTCAACGCTCTTAAGGATGCGCTAACCGATTTAACTTTCTTCGAGTATGCTTTCGACAATGGTCGCGAATACGAGTGGTATGCGTATTGGTGCACAACCGGCATACAGGATGAAATGAAAAAATGGTACCAGGCTGCTCTCAACGCGCAAACAAAACCTGGAGACGAATTATTTATTGCAAGGCTCGCTACAAAAATAGGTTTGTTCATGATGGATGTGGGAGAGTATCGGGCTTCCGCTCCATTCATAGAAATGGCTCTTCCCATCAAAGAGCGCGTCCTTGGACCAGATCACCCAGACGTCGCTTCGAGCCTCAATATTCAGGCTACACTCTTGACAGAACAAGGTAAATTTGCTGACGCATTACTTTTGAACAAGCGTTCGTTAGAAATTTGTAAACGCGCTTATGGACCGAATGATCCCGCTGTTGCCCAGAGCCTTAACAATATTGCTAATCTCTTAAAGATCCAAGGTAAATTCAACGAAGCACTCCCTCTTCTGCAGAGTGCTCTTACTATTATCGAGAGTGCATTCGGACTATACCATCCTATCGTAGCCTGGATTCTTGCTAATCTTGCTGGCATCCTACATCAACAAGGAAAAATCACAGAGGCTATACTTCTCAACCAACGGGCGCTGATGATACGCGAACGAGCCCTTGGACCCAACCATCCACACGTTGCCCTTATTCTCAATCATTTGGCTCAGCTCTTGCAAGCCCAAGGTAATTTCAAAGAAGGAACAGCTCTCTACCAACGGGCATTGAAAATAGATGAGCAATCCCTCGGTCCGGGACATCTGAAGATTGCAATGGATCTCAATAATTTAGCTGATTTGTTACGAGCCCAGGGCAAGTATAACGAATCTATCTCTCTTTTCAAGCAAGCCCTGGCAATTCGTGAGAGTCACCTCGACCCTGACCACCCAGACATAGCCAATTCTTTCATCAATATTGCTGAAGTGGATCGAGTCCAAGGTAATTTCAGCGATGCACTATCCCTTATCCAACGAGCTCAAGACATTACCGAACGTGTAGTTGGATCGAATCATCCAGACTACGCTACGATTCTCAACAACAAGGCCATGTTATTGAAAGATCTCGACAATCTCGCCGAAGCTTATGTCCTCTTCAAGCGAGCGTTGGCCATTCGCGAGCGTGCTTTTGGAGCTGACCATCTCGATGTTGCCCAAAGTCTCTCCAACCTAGCTACGCTTTTATATGCCCAAAGTAACTCCATCGATGCACTTCCCTTGTTCCAACGAGCCTTAAGTATTTTCGAGCGGTCCCAAGAACAAAATGCATCCAGTGTTGCCTTTATCCTCAACAACTTGTCCATACTCTTGAAAGATCAAGGCAAGATTTCCGAAGCAACGTCCCTCTGCCAGCGTGCATTATCAATTACCGAGCGAACCCTCGGACCAACTCATCCAGACTATGCTGTATGCCTCTACAATATGGCCTCTATTTTAGTAGGTCAAAGAAAATTTAATGATGCATTACCTCTTCTACGACAATCATTATCGATTCTCGAGAGTGTTTTCGAAACCGGCCACGAGAATCCTCATTTTGCGACAACCCTACATAACATGGCAGGTTTGTTGTTTGTTATGGGTAAGTTCTCCGAGGCTCTTCCAGTCGTCGAGCGATCGCTGGCAATTCGGAAGCGTACCCTCGGAACGAGCCATCCTGATGTTGCAATGAGTATCGGGTTTCTTGGAATGATTGCGAAAAATCAAGGACGGCTCGATGAAGCGCTCGATTTTTTACAGCAATCACTAGCAATCGACGAATCTATTCTAGGTTCAGATCATCCAATAACCCAGGATATCAGAAAACAGATCGATGACGTTCGTATGCGCATGATCGCGAGATCCACCTCAGAAAAGAAGATGAAATGGTGGAAAAAAGATTAAATGTTCATTAAAAAGAAATTAACAAGATCATCATCAAGGAATAATTCTTTTTATTATCTAAAATCCTTTTTTAGCATCAACCGCTATAATTTAGAAATATAATTTGAAGTGAACGCTAATTATGTCTCAGGAAATTGACAATTGGGATAAAATGACGTTCCAGGAGCAAGCAAGGCTCCAGGACAAGAAAATCAAGTACATGGTGCAGGAAATCGCGAAATATCACCCTGCCTATAAAAAGGCTATGAAGGAGAAGGGCATCGATCCATCGAGCATTACCGGGGTCGATGATTTCATCAAGAAATTTCCATTCACCAGCAAGAAAGACATCGCGCCCGTCGACGAGAACCCGTACATCCCCGATTATTACATCATGCAGAAGGTCGAAGATCCAGAATATCAGCCCCGTTTCATGATCGCAACAACCGGACGCATGGCTTTTAGCGTTCCGTTTTGGTATTCATCATATTGCCTCGAAAACATCATGAATGTCGTCGCTAGCCGGCTGGTCGCCGTCACGGGCATGACGCCGAAGGATGTCATCATCAACTCGTTCCCGTACTCCCCGCACCTCGCGTTCTGGCTCGTGTATTATGCTACCACGGGTAAAGGCTTGACCGCGGTGCACACGGGCGGTGGCAAGATCATGGGCACGCAGAAGATCGTCGGGCTCACGTACGGCTTCAAGGCGACCGTGTTCATCGGCGTGCCTGGTTACATGTACCACGTGATCAAGACGGCAGAAGGCGCCGAGAAGCAGCTCAGCGACATCCGCCTCCTCATCACGGGTGGCGACCGCTGCACGATGACCTTCCGCAAGCAGATCGTCGACTTGCTCAGGAGCATGAACGCCCCCAACCCGAACGTGTGCGCGGCCTACGGCTTCACCGAGTCGCGCATGGCGCCTCTCGAGTGCCCGCATCCCAAGGGCGTCGATGGCGAGCTCACCGGGTATCACACGTACCCGGATCTTGAACTGTGGTACTGCATCGACCCGAAGACGGGCGAACGCATCGGCCCCAGCGAGAAGGGCGAGCTGGTCTGGACCGCGCTCGGCGGGCACGGCACGATCGTCATGAACTACCGCACGGGCGACGTTGCCGAGCAAGGCATCAAGTACGAGAAATGCCCGTGGTGCGGCCGCACGGTACCCATCATCTCGTCCATGATCGGCAGGGTGTCGGAAGTGAAGGACGTGCGGTTCGACAAGGTCAAGGGCACGCTCGTTGACCTGAACCAGTTCTACACGATCATGCCAGAATACCCGAACATCGATGAATGGCAGGTGATACTCCAGCGGAATCAGGAAACGCGCATCGACGAGATGATCGTCAACGTGAGCCCGCGCAAGGGTGTGAAGATGGCCGAGAAGAAGCTCGTCGAGGACTTGTCCACGTACATCGCCGAGAAGATGGAAATCGCTCCCTCGGGAATCAAGGTCATGACGCCCGACGCGATCTCGCAATCGCTTGGCATGGAAAAGGAGCTCAAGGAAAAACGGATCCTGGACCTCCGGCCGAAGGATTGATGGTGCATCGATATGATCGTCGTGTTTTGGATAGCGTTGATCGGGATCCTCGGCGCGATCGGCGTGCTGATAGCATTGATCGTGAAAAACAAGCGCACGCCTCGTTGGGGGGTCATACCGACGGATCACCTGCAAAAAAAGGAAGTGTCCATCATCGCCAGAAACCAGGAGAAGCCATATCGCGGGTTCCTCTACCAGTCGACCGATTTCGTGGAATCGCTCCCGATGCCCGGCATGATCGTGCTCCCCAAGCGCGGCACGCGGTATCCCGCGTTCGAGCACTGGGCCGCGATGCTCGCGCTGCAAGGCTTTCCCGTGCTGGCGGTAGAACTCTCGGACAAGAAAGCGCCCGAGCAACAATACGTCGATGCGGTCGCGGGCGCGGTTCCGGCATTCAAGGACGTCTTGGTCAAGACCGGGAAAGTGATCCCGTCGAGCATCGGGATTTTTGGCCTCGGCACGTCCGCGCTGGCGGGGGTTTACGCGAGCAGCACGGATCCGGACGTGAAGATCGTGTGCTGCTCGGGGATGCCGAAAATCGACGCGTCTCGCGCCAAGGATGTTAAGGGCAAGATATTCATAGCGCAATGCAAGGATGACACGGCCGTTCCGGTCGAGGATTTCATGCATAACAAGGAAGTATTCGGTGCTGGCGAGTTATCATGCCTCTTGTTGCAATACGGCGGCAACGATTTCATCGCGCAAGAAGCCGCGATCTCCGGTTTTTTCTCGATCGCCATCCATAAAACATTCAAACCACGGTACAAGCAATTCACGCCGGAGGGGGTGGTGATGCCATGAGTTTACAGCAAGCAGGTACCATTTCCTCCTCTTCCAAGGAAGCCGAGAATATAGACAAGGTAGCTGCCATCAAGCGGAAATCGGGCATCAACTGGGAATCCAAGTTCTTGCAGCGATTTCTCGAGGAGCTGCTACTCATCCTGGGCGTGCCACCCGTGCTTGTCTGGATACCGACGTGGATCCAGGCTGCCGCGGGCACGGATCTCGGGTGGAACCTCGCGGGCTATGACTGGTTGCCGAGCCTTATCTTGATGCTGGCATGGTTTGGACTGGACTTCGCTCTCGTCCGTTGGGCGATGTCTAGCATGGAAGTGTTTTCTCGATTCCCGTTCCCGAACAGGTCAGACCAGATAACCTATGAGAAGGTGGAAATCCCTGTCGGCGGCGGGAACGTGCTACCCGGTATGATCATCAAGGGTCCCGGCACGCCCCAGAAAAACTCGCCCGTGGCGATCGTCTGCCATGGCTTGGGAGGCCGGAAGGAAGACTTCTATCCATTTGGCATTCCCTTGTCATATCTTGGACTGGCCTTGCTGTTCTACGATTCCCGAGGCCACGGCCAGACCACGTTCGGCAACAAGTGGGACATAGGATTCATCATCAAGGATTTCAGCAAGGTCTTGGATTTCGTGCAAGCCCGGGCAAAAGAAAAAGGAGATCTCGACGGGTCGCACATCATCGCGTGGGGAGGTTCCATGGGCGGGGGCATCGTCTTGAACGAGGCCTACCTCGACCGCCGCGTGCGATTTATCGTAGCGGCTTGCACGTGGGCGGATTTCATGATGACCGCAACGAGGCATCTCAAGAATTTCATGGAGCACGTGGTCAAAGCTGGCTACGAGATCATGGGCATCAACCTCAATCCCACCAAGCTGCAGAACCGTATGGTCTCCCCCATCTATAACTCGTTCAACCGGACGAAAGGATTTTTTGACCATCCCGTGTATGCCGAGGTGAACAACGATTACCGGGTCGTGCTCGCGCATGACAAGGACGACGCTGTCGTGAATTATGAGAATTTCGAAATGATCCGCGACTTCCTCAAAATGCCCCGTGAAAACTATATCGCGTTCGACAAGGGCAACCACGCGTTCGCGGGCATGGAGACCGCGCTGGTCGGCAAGATGATGCTCTGGTTCTGGATGCGCGGGTATTGAGAACCTTCACCATTTTTTTTTTCCATCACTTGAAACCGTTCCAGGACACGCGAAAAGATATTAAATCACCTCAACTGTCCGTAAGATCATGGTAAAAACAGAAGGCAAGGCTGTTGTTTTGGGAGGTTGCGGCGTGGTGGGAACCGCTGCGACCAAGACCCTCGCGAATGCGAAGGTGAAGGAATTTTCCCAGGTCGTGATCGCGGACATCGATCTTGAAAAAGCCACTCAGCTGGCCAAGAAACTTGGCGACAAGGTGTCGGCGATCAAGGTCAATGCGGGCGACGCTGCCAGCGTGAAGAATGCCGTGAAAGGCGCAACGACCGTGCTAAATTGCGTCGGCCCGTATTACACGTACGAAAAAACCATCTTGCCCGCGGTCATCGAATCCGGCATCAACTATGTCGATGTCAACGACGACACCGGTGCCACGTACGAGGCCCTCGCCATGGATGGCGCGGCGAAGAAGGCCAACATCACCGCGATCATCGGCATGGGATCGAGCCCTGGCGTGACGAACATGCTCGCTGGCTATGCTGCGAAGGGATTGATGGATGAATGCGAATCGATCGACTTGTTCCACACGCACGGCGGCGAGCCGACCGAGGGGCCAGGCGTCATCGCCCACCGGTTTTATTGCATGAACGTCGATGTCCCCATGTTCCTCGACGGCAAGGCGGTGAAGCTGTCGCAAGCTGAAAGCGAGAAGCACACGGAGATGGTCGAATTCATCAATTTGCCCGGCAAGCACAAGGTTTACCCGTACCCGCATCCCGAGCCCATCACTCTGCCCATGTTCTTGAAGGACCGGGGCTTGAAGCGCGTCACGAACAAGGGTAACGTGCTGCCCGTGGAGTATTATGATCTCACCCGCGACATTCACAAGCTTGGCTTGTCGAGCAAGGAACCCGTCGTCGTGAATGGGGTCAAGGTGATCCCGCACGATTTCGCCATCGCGTACCTGATCAAGCGGCGTGACGAGATCCTCAAGGCGCAGAGCTTCGGCGAGCAGCGCGGTTGCGTCAAGATCGTTTGCAAGGGCAAGAAAAAGGGTACGCTGGAGCCGCGGACCTACGTGTTCTCGCTGGTGTCGGAAGGCGCGGGCAAAGGCCAAGCCCTTGGCGAGGCGACGGGTTTGCCTTGCGCATTTGGCGCCATCCTCCTCCAGCGCGGGAAAATCAAGCAGAAAGGCGTGCTCCCGCCAGAGGCATGCGTGGACGCCATGACATTCATGTCGCTCATGTCAGAAGCCTTATCCTTGAACGAGAAGGACGAGTCGAAGAAATCACCGGTCATATTCGAATCCATCGACGAGCACGGCGTCGTGAAGCGCCAGGAATTTTAAATCCTTTTTATTTCTCGATAACGACCACAAAGATGTTGGACCGTGGAAAAACACATCATCGCCGTTGATCACGGCACGAGCGGCGTGAAATGCGCGTTGATGACGTGCCAAGGCAAGCTGATCGGGCACGCCTCGGTGAAGACGCCGCTGATCTTGTTGCCCGGCGGCGGGGCCGAGCAAGACCCGACTGTTTGGTGGAACTCGTTCCTCGCTGCAGCCAAGGATTTGCTCGATCAGCGGCTTGTGCCGGCCGAGTCGATTGCCGGGATCTGCGTGTCTGGCCAGTGGAGCACGACGGTCGCCGTCGACAAGGACGGGAACCACTTGATGAACGCGCTGAGCTGGCTCGATACCCGTGGCGCCCCGTACATCAAGGACGTGGTGCGGGGGATCATCAACGTCGAGGGATACGGTCTCGGCAAGATCATCAAGTTTGCACGCATCGTGGCGGGGGGTCCCGGCCTCGCGGGTAAAGACCCGGTCAGCCACATGTTGTTCATTAAGCACGAGCACCCGGACTTGTATGAAAAAACCGACAAGTTCTTTGAATGTGTCGACTTCATGAATTTCAAGCTCACCGGTCAGGCAAAGGCAACGTTCAATTCTGCCCAGCTCAGCTGGTGTATGGACAATCGCCGCCTTAAAAGCATCCGATATTACCCGCCCTTGATCAAGACGTTCGGCATCGATCGAGACAAGCTACCGCCCTTGATCGCATCAACTGACATCGCCGGGGAGGTCCTGCCCGGTGTGGCCCGGGAGATTGGTTTACCCCCAGGCGTGAAGGTGTTCGGCGGTGCCGGTGATCTCGCAGTGGCAGCCATCGGTTCTGGTGCGACCAGGGACTATGAAGCGCACGTGTACCTTGGCACGTCGTCATTCCTCATTTGCCACTTGCCGTTCAAGAAGCTGAATCTTTCCAGCAAGATCGCCTCGATACCATCCGCTAACCCGGCAAAGTACTTCATGACCATCGAGCAAGAAAACGCGGGAAACGTGCTCACCTTCTTGCGCGACAACATGCTGCGCCCGAACCTCGACAAGCCGCCTGTCCTGGAGTATCGCGATCTTGACGTGCTTGCAGCCAAAGCACCGCCGGGAAGCGGCAAGCTCGTGTTCACGCCGTGGTTGTGGGGCGAGCGGGCACCGGTCGAGGACCCGCACATCCGCGGCGGGCTCTTCAACCTGTCCTTGCAGCACACGTCGAGCCACGTCGTGCGCGCGGCGCTGGAAGGCGTGGCATACAACACCCGCTGGGCACTCGGTCACGCAGAGCGATTCACCAAGGGACACAAGCTCGACCCGATCAACATCATCGGCGGCGGTGCCACGTCCGACATCTGGTGCCAGATTTACGCCGACGTGCTCGGCTGCACCATGCGGCGGGTGAAGGACCCGCAGTGGTCGAACGCGAGGGGTGCCGCGTTCATCGCCGCCGTGGGTCTCGGACAAATCACGTTCGAGCAAATCCCCGATCTCATAGAGATCGAGCGAATATTCACCCCCAACCGGGATAATCGACCGATCTACGATGAATTGTTTGCCGAATTCGTGCAAATTTACCGCAATACGAAAAAGATCTGCAAGCGACTCAATCAACGACAAACGACCGGCGGGGAATGATTACTCTGAAGGCGGGGAAGCGCCGGCTGCTGGCCGGCATTGCATTGCTCGCATGCGTGGAAATGGCAATGGTCCTTGCCAACACTTCATATTATTTGACTTTTTTTAGCAACGATCTCGTGTTCGACGTCAACAACGCGAGCTCAGGCCACGAGGTGCTGGGATTTGGGGCCAACGTGTGGAATGGCGATGGCCGCATCCACGGGCTCGTCCACGACTTGAACTTCAAGTTCGTCCGCATGTTTTACGGCGGCGCCGACTGCCCGGCGAATGTCTCTGGATGGATGCGAGCAGATTTTGACGCGCTTTACGCGGGTCTGGCGCAATCGGCCACGATCGACATGCTGCGGGCGCATAACGTGTCGGTCATCGTGACCCCGGGCATCCCGGGCAACTGGCTCGATGCCGGGAGCACCTTCAAGCCAGAATACATCCAGTCTATCGCCATACTCGATGGAGCACTGGCCGGGGCCATGTCAGGGCTCGGCCAGCCACCGGAGTACATGGAATCGTTCAACGAACCCGACGGGTCGTGGAATGGACACGTTCTACCAACTGATTACAACGCCATCGTGAAGGCGTTGCGTGCCGAGCTGGATTTCCGGGGATTGCAATCGGTCAAGATCGATGGTCCCGGGCTAGCACACGTGGATCTCGGTGATCGCGACGAGTACGTGGAGTCGCTCGATGCCCAGGGCCTCGATGCGATCGGCGCGTGGTCGCTCCACGGTTGGGAATGGACCAGCGAGGTCCGGGCAGACCCGGCATTGTTGCGGCAGGCATTTGCCAATGGATTCATCAAATCCATTCGTGCCAGGGATCCCGGCCGCACGCGTCCCGTGCTCGTCACGGAATACTCCACGTTCGCGTTCAACAACGACCAAGGCATCCCGGATTCCGAATCGATCCCCTTTGCCATCCGCGTGTTCGAGAACACGCTGTCCTTCCTCAACGGCGGGGCAAACGGCCTCGTGTACTGGCAAGGCGCGGACCAAGCATGGGACCCCAATAACACGTGGAGTTTCCTGCGATTGAACGGCACGGGGCGCCCCGTCTACCACGCGGCGACGACGTTGTACCCGAAGATACCCACCGGGGCGCGGGTCGTGCCCGTCGATGACCAGGCGTATGGGGCTTACACGGGCGTGTTCGCTACCAACACGACCGTGGTCATGATGCTCGTGAACCGGTTCGAAACGTCCCAAACCATCACGGTCCACGCGAAGGGCATAGCGGGCGCGCTACTCGCCGAGGCGATCGGGTTCGAGAATGGCCAGGTCGTGAACAAGAGCTTGTCCATGGACCTGGAACGCATCACGATGCCACCATTGAGCAGCCTGACCTTGACATTCACGAGATAGGCATTAAAATGAAAATAATTTGGTTCTTCTTCAACGAATCTTTTGTTTGGAGAAATTTGCGTCAGTGTATGAGTAATGCATCATCGATGCCTCAATCTCAGCTGAATCTTTGACCTCATCATCCGCAATTTGGTGGCGTGATGGAACCGTGAAAAACTTTTGTATGGAACGGTCAAGGATCCGGGAGTAGGACCGAGCATCTGGCTCGGGATGAGTCATGAACGCTTTATACGGTTTCGTGCCGTATAAAAGGGCCAAGGCAGTAGGTACATTGATCATCCATGCTCGAGGGGGATTATGAATACAACAGCCGCAGCATCAAGTTCCGGCGCGAGCCATTCGGCGGCCTCGTATATAACTCGGTGAAAGGGTACACGGTCGAGATCAATCGCACCGCGGAACTTTTCATCGAATTGCTCGATGCTGGATTAACCATACCCGCCGCGTTCGGAGCGCTTGCATCCCATTTCCAACTGGATGTGCCGAGCATCAAGCATGATTTCGAACCCGTGGTCCAGCGATTCGCCAAGTTCGAGATCGTCGTGCCGGCGGCACATTCCACTGGTCCCGCGATCACTTCGGGATCAGCCCGCGAACGCGCCGACCAAGTCTTTTCCACGGACTTCCCCCGGCAGATCGTGAAGAATAGTCTCAATATCCCGGAGGTGCTGCACCTGGCGATCACGGGGTCCTGCCCGCTGCATTGCCCGGCTTGTTACGTGGACGCCGGGAACCCGCATGCGGAAGAGATCAAGACCCCCGACGTGTTGAGGCTCGTCGACATCATGGAGGCCAACAAGATCTTTCAGCTTGGGCTTGGTGGTGGTGAAGCCCTCGTGCATCCAGATCTCATCGAGATCGTGGGTCACGCGACGAAAAAAGGCATTACCGTTGCAATCACGACAAGCGGCGTGAATCTCGACCTCGACATGGCGAGAAAGCTGAAAGACGCGGGGATAAAACAGATCCAGGTCTCCCACGACGGCTTCTCTCCTGCCGTGTTTGAACAGACACGGAGCCCCGGTTCTTTCAAGATCGCCAAGAAAGCGATTGCCAATCTCAAGCAAGCGGGAGTCGAATTCGGGTTTAATGTCTTGCTAACACCCGCGGTCTTGCGCGAGCTTCCCCAGCTCGTCAGGTATGCCGAGGAGGTGGGTGCCGTGGAGCTCATCTTGCTCCGGCCAAAGCCGTCCGGTCGGGATGACCAGAAAGACTGGTTCAGCACCAACAAGCTCACGGCTGCACACCAAGCCGGGCTCATCAATTTCTTGAGCCATCTCAACACGACTCTGCGTATCCGAACCGACACCTCGTTTTGCATGCTCTATCACTTCATGGATCCCGGGGAGCTCTACTTGTCGGGCGTCTTTGGTTGCACCGCAGCGCGGAGGTTTTGTTCCATCAACGCCGACGGTTCCATGTTTCCTTGCAGCCATTTTTTCAAGTATCCGGAATACAACGGTGGCAGTTGCATGCAACTCATCGAGAACTGGCAAACCGCACCCGCTTTCGACTCGTTCCGATCCATCGAGGATCACCTGGACGAACCTTGCCGCTCGTGCCAAAACATGCCTGTTTGCAAGGGTTGCAGGAAGGTCGCGCTGCTTGAATCCGGGTGCTTTAATGGTGTCGATCCTTACTGCATCAAGATGGAACGATCAAGGAAATGACTGAAAATAACGTGATTCACATGACAAGCAATCAATACGAAAAACCTCGCTTACTTTCCGCAAGGGAAGGTTTCTCAGCCGACCATTCCCACGAGTGCGAAGGCTGCCCGATCTGCGGTGCCTTCGGCGCTGGTCCTTCCCTGGACGAGTGCGAGATATGCAATGCCCGACCAGAGGAAACCGACGATACCGAATATTGCGAGTTCTGCGATGTCCGCGGTGACGATTTCTGCCAGCTCATTCCTTCCTGGTGTTGGAATCATCACAGGGCCTTGAAATTTGTTCCCACGCCAGCACTCCTCCGAGAACTGAAGGAGGCACTCGCCCCTCGTTTTGAAGAGCTGCAAGATGACGAAACGGAATTTAGGCGGATCGAAGAATTATTGAAGGAACCGGCAAAACCCGTGGAACTGGGGATTTGCATGGGATGCTGGAATGAAATTGCCAATTTTTTCCGCTACTGCCACAAATGCAAGAAAAGCGTGATTGCAAATGAGGCAAAAACGTGTAATTTTTGCGGCAATGCTACCTTCGAGGACGTTCCAGATGTGTGGTTG